>DFES01000193.1 GCA_002369175.1 Selenomonadaceae bacterium UBA3796 | reverse complement strand
CCATGCCGATGTTCTTGATGGCGCCGCCAAAACCGGTCATCTCGTGCCCCTTGAAGTGATTGAGGCTGATGACGATATCCGCATCCATGAGAGCCCTTCCGATTTTTGCCGATTTTATATACTCGCCGTTCTTCACAGGAACCTCCACTTCATCCGTTCCTCTGAGACCGTCGGCGATGATGATCTGGCATCCTGTGGTCACGGTGTTGAACCCGTTGAGGTTTGCACAGTCCATGTGTTCCAAGGCATGCTTGCGGCTCCCCGGATAAAGGGTGTTGCAATCCGTCAAAAAGGGATGGCCGCCCTGCTCTTTGACAAGATCCGCGATCACCTTTGCATACTGGGGACGAAGAAATGCCATATTCCCCAATTCCCCAAAATGCATCTTAATGGCAACAAACTTGCCTTCCATGTCTATCTTTTTGATCCCTGCCGCAATGCAGAGCACCTTCAGCTTCTGCAGCAGACTCGTCCCGACCTGTACGCGGAAATCTGTAAAATACACTTTGGATTTTTCCATATCGAAAAGCCCCCCTATTTATTCTGAAAATACACAAAACCCGTTGTTTTCATTCTACCACATCTTTGCCAAAAATACGATATACCAGCACCGATTCCCCTCCGAAATTTCTCAAAAAAATCCCCGACACCTAGGGCGTGCTGATGAATTCGCTCACTCCATTTCATCAACACGCCCTCATAAGGTATCGGGAATCTTGTCATCAAATATCACATCATCATATGTACAGAGGAGCCAAGGCCGTTCCCCTGCTTGGATGCCTTGTAAGAGTTCGCCTGAGACGCTGATATATGCGCATTGGTCTTCTGGAAGGCACTTTCTCCCAGTTTCGTCTCTCTGCCAAAATTCGACACTTCAGAATAAGATTTAGAAATCTGCATATGACGAGCCGTAACCGCTCCCCCATCGTGCCGAATGCGAGCATTGTTCTTCTGGAACTGGCTGGTTCCCGCCTTTGTCTCATTCCCGAAATTCGAAACGGCGTAATAAGACTTGGCTTCTTCCACATTCTTCCTCGTATTCGCTTCGCCCTCCCGCTGAATACGGGCATTCCCCTGTTGGAAAGGACTAGATCCCAGTTTCGTCTCCGTGCCGAAATTCGACACACCATAATAAGACTTGGCAATCTCCGCATGGTGAGCCGTAGCTGCCTCTCCCTTTCTGGCAATCTGCTCATTTCCTTGCTGGAACTGACTCGAACCGATCTTCGTTTCCGTACCGAAATTCGACACCTCAGTGTAAGAAGCGGCACGTCTCGAAATCTCAGCCGTTGTCTCCTGCCCTAACTGGTCGACCTGGCGGTTGATCTGCTTAAACGTCATCATCGTAGTCGAACCGGAGACTGGTAACACACTCATCTTTCTCCCCCTCTTTCCCTTGAGCCCCGGAACGGTATGCAAAACGCAACCCTTCCGTAATAAAATCCTTTTTAATAGGCAGATCCCTGTATCTACATTATACAAGCTTTCCCCCCCTATTTCAACTGAAAAATGAGAAAAAAGTCCAAAGAAACTGCCGATTTCCCCAAGGTTTGTTTTTTTTTGAAAAAGATATTTGTTTTTATAAGAAGGACATCTGAAATATTATTTTATACTTCGCTCAGGATAAATTCCGCTTCCCCATCCACACGATAACACCCGAGCCCGGCAGGCAGAAAAACAGTCTCTCCCCTTCCCAGTTCGAGTTTCTCATTCTCTGTGCTGAGCTGCAGACTGCCGGAAAGAACCGTAATCGACTGAAAGGACTCTTTGCTCGTCCTGAGATCTGCTCCGCCCTTCAACGTGAAATGATACACCGTAAAATACTCGCAGCAGGCCAGGAGTTCCACGTCGGCATTGGCAAAGAGATGGATGTGCAACATCGGCTTCGTATCCCTTGTGGGAGGCTTCAGGCGGGTGACATCCCTTGCCTTTTCCACATGGAGCTGCCTCGGTTTTCCATCCTTTCCCACACGCCCATAATCATAGATCCGATACGTCGTATTGGAATTTTGCTGAACCTCGCAGAGAAGTATCCCCTTTCCTACAGCATGAAGCGTGCCGGACTCAATGAAGAACACATCCCCCTTTTTTACGGGCACGCGGTTGCAGACCTCAAGCAGCGTATCGTTCTCAATCCGGCGCGCAAATTCCTCCCTGGTGATTTCCCGCTGAAAACCATAAAGAAGACCGGCTCCGGGTTCACAATCCACGATATACCACATTTCGGTCTTCCCGAACTCCCCTTCCACACGCATGGCATAATCGTTATCCGGGTGCACCTGAACGGAGAGATCCTCCTTTGCATCAATGAGCTTGATCAGAAGAGGAAAATAAGGGAATTTCTCCGCATTCTTCCCAAGAACCGCATCTCCCTGCTCATCAAGGTATTGATCCAGTGTTTTTCCGGCCTCCGGCCCGTTCTGGATCAAACTTTGCCCGTCCTTATGACAGGAAAGCTCCCAGCTCTCCGCCACCTTGTCCAGCTCCGTCTGCTTGTTGTACTCCTCCTTCAGTCTGGTGCCTCCCCAAAGGTAATCCTTCAAAGGGGCCTTGAGTTTCATTGGGTACAGCATGAGAACATCCTCTCCTTTTTCTTTGAGCTCACATAGATCAACATACATCTCTATTTTATTACATCCCGCCGTCGCAATCAACACAAACAAGCCCCGAGGAATTCCCCCGGGGCAGGATGATTGCCGTTATTTGTTTGAGGACGCTGCTTTCTTGAGATAGACGAGAAGAGAAGGATACTTTCCACACTGCACGTCCCAGGTAAGATCCGGATCCCTCTCGGGATGGTCGATCCACCGGCAGATGCGGCGGGCAAAAAAGGGATTCTCTTCCGAGAGCATCTTCTCCATCCGCTTTCGCTGAAGCTGTTCCCGGCGCAACTTCTTGATTCCTTTGCGAAGCCTGCCGAATGACCAGAAAATACCGCATAACAGAAGTCCAACCAACGCTATTTCAACCATGTACATCTTCTTCTGCATCTGCCTCCTCTTCGAACGCTTTGGGCGGACACCCTATCCATATCCCCCTCCACGCGCTATTATACCACGCCCGGAGCCTTCTGGAAACTAAAATTTTTTAACCGTTCCTCACTCCTGAGGCAGAACTGCCACCACTTCAATCTCGCAGAGAGCTCCCCCGGGGAGAGCCGCCACAGCGACGCAGCTGCGTGCGGGCTTGCTCACGAAATGCCTGGCATAAACGGCATTGAAGGCCTGAAAATCATTGATATCTGCGAGAAAACACGTTGTCTTGACTACAGCTCCCATATCCGTGCCCGCCTCGGCCAGAACCGCCTCCACATTGCGGCAGCACTGTTCTGCCTGCCCTTCGATATCCTGTGCAACGATTTTCCCTTCTGAGGGAAGGATGGCAATCTGCCCGGAAAGATAGAGCATTCCATTGGCAGCGATGGCCTGACTGTAGGGTCCCACTGCTGCAGGAGCCTTATCCGTGTGAATCACCTTCATAAAAACATCCTCCTTCGGATTTTCCTTTCCAAAAATCACTTCATCTTCATCCGCGGAACGACAAAGGTGCCGCTCTCCACTTCCCGGCGGTGGCAATGGGGGCACTCGTTGGCAATGATTCCCGTATATCCGCAGACGGGATCGCGATCCACGGGATGGTTGATGGAAAAATATCCCATATCATGATCATGCATGGCTCTGACAATCGTCTCAAATGCCTCTATGTTCTGTGACGGATCCCCATCCATCTCGATGTACGCGATGTGTCCCGCATTTTCCAGTGCATGGTAAGGCGCTTCAATGCGAATCTTGTCAATGGCCTTGATGGGATAGTAGACGGGAACATGACTGCTGTTTGTCATATAATCCCTGTCTGTAACCCCTTTTACGATGCCGTATTCCTTGCGGTTTGCCCTCTGGAACTGCCCTGCCGTGCTCTCCGCAGGCGTGCCGAAGCAGGTCCAGTTCATGTGCTCCTTTTTCGTGTAATCGTCAAGGACTTCACGCAAATGACCCACAATTTTGAGTCCCAGTTCCTGCGCCTCGGCGCTTTCGCCATGATGCTTCCCGATCAGAGCCGTGAGGCATTCTGCCAACCCGCAGAACCCGATGGAATAAGACGCATGCTTTAGAACCTCGCGGATCTTATCCGTGGGCTTCAGCTTATCGCTTCCCATCCAAACCCCCTGCCCCATGAGGAAGGGATAATTATAGACATGCTTGTCTGCAATGGTCTGCAGACGGAAGAGAAGGTAATCGTGGCAAAGGGCGATGTACTTATCGAAAAGCTTCCAGAACTCCTCCAGATTCCCCCTTGCCTCCAGCGCCAGTTTGGGCAGATTGATGGTCACAAAGGAAAAATTCCCACGGCTGCCGGATTCCTCCGGGCCATTGATATTGCTCATCACCCTCGTGCGGCACCCCATGGTGGCCACATAGCTGTTGTAATCCCCCGGCTTGTAATACTGAAGATTGTAGGGCGCATCAAGATTCACGAAATTCGGGAACAGCCGTTTTGCGCTGACCTCGCATGCCCTGATGAAAAGGTCATAATTCGGATCTTGCGGATTGTAATTCACGCCTGCCTTGAGCTGAAACACGGAAATCGGGAAAATCGGCGTCTCCCCATTGCCAAGCCCTGACATGATGGCATTCAGAACCTCACGGGTGGCCAGCCTTCCTTCCGGACTGGTATCCATACCGTAGTTGATGGAACTGAAGGGCACCTGGGCCCCTGCGCGGGAATGGAGCGTATTGAAGTTGTGGATGAGAGCCTCCATGGCCTGATGGGTTTCCTCCGCCACATCCTGGCAGGCAAGGTTGTAAATATGTTCCGCATCCTTGGGATCTGCGCCTTCGGCTGTGCCGTAATCCTCTTTCAGCAGCTTGTCCAGTGCCGCCCCTATCGCATCGACAGACTGTCGGTGGCGCGGATCCTCCGGCTTTTCCGCAAAATTGCACGACTCCATATCCATTGCCGCCTTGAAGCTCTTCCGAAAAGCTCCCCTGTCCGCAAAGACCTCGCTTCCAAAGCGGTAGACCATGGCCTTAAAGGCCTCATCGACCACTGCCTTGTGGAAGGACTTGCGCACCCCCTCCGCCATGGCATAATCGAAACAGTTGATGGACTGCCCTCCGAACATGTCGTTTTGATTCGATTGGATGGCAATGCAGGCGAGGGATGCATAGGCCCGGATGGAATTGGGTTCCCGCAAAAAACCATGGCCTGTGGAAAAGCCGCCATGAAACAGTTTCAGCAAATCAATCTGACAGCAGTTAAAGGTAATGAGACTGAAATCCTTATCGTGGATGTGGATGTAATCATGCTGATCTGCCGTTGCATAAGCCTCCGGCAATACATAGTTGTCCACGAAATGCTTTGCGCCCTCGGCACCCAATTTCAACATGATGCCCATGGAAGCGTCCGTATTGATGTTGGCGTTGTCCCGTTTGAGATCCGAGTCCACCGCATCGGCAAAGAAGATATCCCGATAGCACTCCATGAGATGCTTCTGAGCCGCTCTCCGCTCCTCGTGGCGCTGACGGTAGCGGATGTACCGCTTGGCGATGTCGTAGAAGCCATACCGCATGATCTCATGCTCTACCACATCCTGGATTTCCTCCACTGTCACGTTGTCACGGTCAGAAAGCTTCTTCTCCACCTGGAGGGTGATCCCCTGGATATCTTCATCGCGCATTTTTTCTATGCTGTCCTTGTTTGCGCCGGCAATTGCATTATAGATTTTCTGCCGGTCATAGTCCACCGTAAATCCGGAACGCTTCGTGACAGTCTTCAGGTTCATGTCTTGCGTGATATCATCTCAGGATGATATCCATCCCTCCTTTGAACTATATAGAGAAGCCGCCAAGACCTCCTCGGAGATCTCGGCAGCTTCTATGAACTTTGCTCTGTGTCTTTTTACGGTTCCGTCACAGTCCCGGCCTGCTCCTTCTCATCCAGATCCACAACCTTGAGACCGCGGTAGCGGCTCATGCCTGTGCCTGCCGGAATAAGCTTTCCGATGATGACATTCTCCTTGAGACCGATGAGCGGATCCACCTTGCCCTTGATGGCTGCATCCGTAAGAACCCGTGTGGTCTCCTGGAAGGATGCCGCAGACAGGAAGGAATCCGTTGCCAGGGATGCCTTCGTGATTCCCAAAAGGATGGGCTTCGCAACGGCAGGTTCCCCGCCTTCCTCAATCGCCTTGGTGTTGGCCGTCTCAAAAGAATTGATATCGATGTATTCACCGGGAAGGAAATCCGTATTGCCGGATTCCTCGATCTTGACCTTATGCAGCATTTGTCGAACCATGACCTCAATGTGCTTGTCATTGATCTCAACGCCCTGTGACTTGTATACCTTTTGCACCTCATAGACGAGATAGCGCTGCGTCTCTTTCAGGCCGCAGACTTTCAGTATGTCATGGGGGTTCACGGAGCCCTCGGTGAGCTTGTCCCCGGGCTTCATCTGCTGCCCATGCTTCACAGCCATGCGTGCGCCGTAGGGAATGGCGTATTCGCGGGATTCGCCTTCCTTCGGCACGATCGTCACCTTTCTCATGCCGGCTCCGGTGTCCTCCACATCCGCAACGCCCTCGATCTCTGCGATAATGGCATGGTGCTTCGGCTTGCGCGCCTCGAAGAGTTCCTCGACGCGGGGCAGACCCTGTGTGATATCATCACCTGCGACACCGCCGGTATGGAAGGTGCGCATGGTGAGCTGTGTGCCCGGCTCGCCGATGGACTGGGCGGCGATAATGCCTACCGCCTCTCCTACTTCAACCTCTGCCTGATTGGCAAGATCACGGCCGTAACACTTGATGCAGACGCCAAACTGGGACTTGCAGGTCAGTACGCTGCGAATGGATACGCGCTGGCGCACTGCGGCAATTTTTTTCGCAAGTTCAGCATCGATGCTGTCGTTGAGGGAGGCAATCTTCTCGCCTGTCTTTGGATCCACGATATCCTCTGCCAGAACACGGCCAAGAATACGATCCTCCAGAGACTCGATGATGCCATCGCCTTCCTTGATAGCTTCGACCTCAATGCCCCGGACATTATTGTTGCGAACCCTGAGCTCCTTGGCATCGCTTGCCAGGATCGCCTCAATGATATCCGCATCCAAGGCTGTTTCCTTGGCGACAATGATATTTCCCTCACTGTCAACAACGTCCTTTGTCACCTGCTTGCCCGTCATCTCACGGATCATCGTTTCAAGAATCTTCTTCCGGGCAGCCTCATCCGGCTCGCCCAGGCTGATCACTTCCGTGATCATGGCATTGCTGACAGCAGCCTCTGATGTGACTGTGGAGCCGCGCACCATGATTTCCTTCACGGAGTGCTCACCGATCAGCATGAGTTCCTCATCGCCCAATACGGAATCCCTATGCAGGAGCAGCTCGCCCGTCTCCGGATCATAAACATCTGCTGCCAGCAGGCGTCCCAAAAGAATATCGTTCAGGATTTCCAAGGCGTCAAAGGTGCTCGGCGCCAAGCGTGCCCTTTCGCAAATGATATTGATTGCGGACACATCGCAGTCATCTTCGCGGACAATGACATCCTGTGCCACATCCACCAGACGGCGGGTGAGGTATCCGGAGTCAGCGGTACGAAGCGCCGTATCCGCCAAACCCTTGCGGGCACCGTGGGAAGAAATGAAGTAATCCGAAACGGAGAGCCCCTCGCGGAAGTTCGCCGTAATAGGAAGATCGATGATCTTTCCCGAAGGATCCGCCATGAGGCCGCGCATGCCGGCAAGCTGACGCATCTGCTGCTTGTTGCCTCGTGCGCCGGAATCCGCCATCATGAAAATCGGATTGAAGGCATCCATGTTGTCCATCATGGCATCCGCCACATCGTCCGTAGCCTTGGTCCACAGGTTGATGACTTTCTTATAGCGTTCGTCCTCTGTGACAAGACCGCGGACAAACTGCTGCTCCACCTTGTTGACGATTTTCTGCGTCGCATCAATGATGTTCTTTTTCTCCGGCGGCACGATAACATCAGAAATCGCAACGGTCATACCTGCAAGGCAGGCATAGTGGTAACCGAGATTCTTGACCGTATCAATGACCTCGGCCGTTTTCGTTGCGCCGAAATGATTGAAGCAGTTCGCAACGAGCTTGCCGATTTCCTTCTTGTTCATGAGGATGCCCAGGGTCCACTCGCCCGTTTCCCCATCCTTGCGGTAATAACGGAGCTCCTCCGGCAAAATCTCATTGAAAATCATGCGGCCCAAAGAAGTACGGACCATGCCGTAACCTTCCGTCCGGACCCGGATCTCTGCCTGAACCTCCAGAGCATGTTCCTGATAGGCCAGAAGCGCCTCGCTGATCCCCGTAAATACCTTGCCTTCGCCTTTGGCATTGGGCTTGATGATCGTGAGGTAATAGGAGCCCAACACCATATCCTGGGTAGGTACGATAATGGGCTTGCCATCCTTGGGCGCGAGAATGTGATTGGCCGCCAGCATGAGAATGCGTGCTTCCGTCTGAGCCTCCGCCGAGAGGGGCAGATGGATTGCCATCTGATCTCCGTCGAAATCTGCATTGTAAGCCGTACAAGCAAGCGGGTGAAGCTTCAGGGCACGCCCCTCCGTAAGCACCGGCTCAAAGGCCTGGATGCCAAGGCGGTGAAGGGTCGGGGCACGGTTCAGGAGAACAGGATGCTCCTTGATAACATCTTCCAGCACGTCCCAGACCTCGGGACGTGCGCGTTCCACCATGCGCTTTGCCGATTTGATGTTATGCGCAACACCGGAACTGACAAGCTTCTTCATGACGAAGGGCTTGAAGAGCTCCAAAGCCATTTCCTTGGGAAGACCGCACTGATGCAGCTTGAGCTCCGGCCCTACCACGATAACGGAACGCCCGGAATAATCCACGCGCTTTCCCAGGAGGTTCTGACGGAACCGCCCCTGCTTTCCCTTGAGCATATCCGAAAGGGATTTCAGCGGACGGTTGCCCGGCCCCGTCACGGGACGGCCGCGGCGTCCGTTATCGATGAGCGCATCCACTGCTTCCTGCAGCATGCGCTTCTCGTTCCGCACGATGATGTCCGGAGCGCCGAGATCCAAAAGGCGCTTCAAACGATTGTTGCGATTGATGACACGCCGGTAGAGATCATTGAGATCCGAAGTGGCGAACCGGCCGCCGTCCAGCTGCACCATCGGGCGAAGTTCCGGCGGAATGACCGGAACCACATCCATGACCATCCATGCAGGACTGTTTCCCGATTTCCGGAAAGCCTCCACCACCTCCAGGCGACGGATGGCGCGGATTTTTTTCTGCGTGCTGAGGGAATGGAGCTCCTTCCGAAGCTCCTCGCTCATCTTGTCAAGGTCGAGTTCCTCCAGCAGATACTTTATCGCTTCGGCTCCCATCCCGACCTTGAACCCGGAACC
This sequence comes from Selenomonadaceae bacterium UBA3796, assembly GCA_002369175.1. GTDB lineage: Bacteria > Bacillota > Negativicutes > Selenomonadales > Selenomonadaceae > UBA3796. The sequence continues at coordinate 989 of DFES01000193.1, read as the reverse complement.
GTATTTCTCCCTGGCCGCACGATACTCGGTTTCGTTCAGGAGCTGTTTTTTGGCAAGTTCGGAGTCCGCTGCATCCAGCACGATATACGATGCAAAATAGAGCACCTTTTCCAGGGAACGGGGCGGCAAATCCAGAATAAGTCCCATACGGCTGGGAATCCCCTTGAAATACCAGATATGGGATACGGGAGCCGCCAATTCAATATGTCCCATGCGCTCACGACGCACTTTGGCACGAGTCACCTCAACACCACAGCGATCACACACAACGCCTTTATAGCGGATGCGCTTGTATTTTCCGCAGTGGCATTCCCAGTCACGCGTGGGGCCAAAAATACGCTCACAGAAAAGACCGTCACGCTCCGGCTTCAAGGTACGGTAATTGATTGTCTCAGGCTTCTTTACTTCCCCATGGGACCATTCGCGTATCTTGTCCGGCGATGCCAAGCCAATCCTCATGGAATCGAAGTTATTTACATCCAGCAAAGAGATGACACTCCCTTCTCTTATTCGTTGTCAACACGATCCGATGTATCCGCCGAAAAGTCAGTCACGCTGCTCATATCGGCAATCAACTCATCATCACCGGTATCTTCATTGATGTCATCCGCAGCATCCGCATCATAAGACGCCTCCGTTGTAGATTTCGGAACAGCCCCGTCCTTGTCGGGATCTACCCCCTCTACATCGAGATCCAGTTTCTTCGCCTTCTCACTGATATCATCATCATCGTCGTCATCCTGGATGAGAATTTCCTTTGCATCCTCGGACAGCACCTTAATGTCAAGACCGATGGACTGCAGTTCCTTGATGAGCACTTTGAAGGACTCGGGAACCCCCGGCTCCGGAATATTCTCGCCCTTTACGATGGCCTCATAAGCCTTGACACGGCCGACCACATCATCGGACTTGACCGTGAGGATTTCCTGCAGCGTATATGCAGCACCGTAGGCCTCCAGCGCCCAAACCTCCATCTCGCCGAAGCGCTG
>DFES01000150.1 GCA_002369175.1 Selenomonadaceae bacterium UBA3796 | reverse complement strand
GTACGGGAAGCGGCGAGGGTCGTTGTCCTGATGGTGCGCATATGGAATCCCCATAGCATGATCCTTTACAATGAAAAACTGCGGATGGACGATTTGCCGCGTGTCCTGGAGTTGTGCAGCCGTGAGATCCACGCGAAGTTCCTTCCCACGGTGGTCATTCGTTCGGATATTTTAGAGGACTACGGACAGGGTGTCTATGCCCTGGCAGGAGAATATCTCTCCAGGGTGTGTTGATTAAATGAGATTGCCCCAGTAGTCATGGGGAGAAATAACGAGGGGGATTTGTATGGCTCTGACAGCTCCAACGCCGCCAACACCGCCGGCACCCTTTACGCGGCCGGTGCCGCCGACGCCGCCCAAGGTGACTCTTGACGAGGGGGGAAGCGTGAAGGAGACCACCGAGCCGCAGAGTCATGGGCCTCAGACGGAGGAAGAGCTTCACGAACAGCAGGCACGGGATGCGGTGGCTCATGGCAGTGGAGCGCTGTCCAAGACTACGACGGGCGACGGAAAAGAACAGCAGGCAAAACAGCCTGTGCAGGGAAAACAGGAGCAGCCGCAGCAGCGGCAGGAAAAGCTTCCTGTCCAGGTTCCTGCTTCCGGCAGGACAGGACAGTCGGATCTGCGGCAGGACAGTCCGACACAGGTTTACGCCGGGGAAACCGGAGGGCAAAAGGCGCAGTCACAGCAGAATGTGTCTATGGATATGCCGAAATCCTCCGGCGATCATGGCATGCTGTACTGGGGCGCCATGCTGGTGGTTATCGCCGTTCTGGTGGCCGTAATCCTGCGCATGGTGATGTTCCGCAAGGATAGTGGCTCACGGAGCGGAGGGAGGGCTGCCGTCGAAACGGCGGATCCGGAGATTCAGCCAAAAGCCGGAATGACGGCAGCGGAGGTGCTGCAGGAAATGGAAGGAAGGGAGAGGAGGCGCAGAGCAGCTCCACCGCTTCAGGCGGCAAGGGAATATGCGGTTCAGGCCGCATCGAAGCCGGAAGGAAAGCCGGAGCGTTCCCCACGGAAAAAGAATCTGCCTCCCTTGAAACCAAAAACCCGTTCGATCCGCCAAGGAAAGCAGGATGGGGAAGAGGTGGAGCGGTTTGAAGTGAGGATTTGATGCATAAAGAAGAAATTCCTTGATTCAGCCGATGAAATACAGTACAATATCACTAGAGAATAATAAGAAACAATAGACCAAGTGTTTTGAAAGGTAGATGAAAGATGTTTCTGGAAGAACGCCAGCAGGCCATAATGGATATGCTGTCAGAGGATGGCAAGGTGAAGGTCAAGGAACTCAGCGAGAAATTCCAAGTGACGGAGGACTGCATTCGCAAGGATCTGGGGGCACTGGAGAAACAGGGGAAGCTTAAGAGGACTTACGGCGGCGCTGTGGCGCATCGAGAGAACCTCCACATGATTGAGGTCAGCAAGCACAGGGATACGGACGTGGAGGCGAAGCGCCGCATTGCTCAGGCAGCTGTGCGGCTGATTGAGGACAAGGAAATGGTGTTCCTGGATATATCTACCAGCAATCTCGCCATTGCGGAGCTTTTGGTGAAGGAAGACCGTGATATATCCGTCGTTACCAATATGATTGACATTCTCGTGATATTGGCCAGAAATCCGAAGATACGGCTGGTCTTTGCAGGGGGAAAGATCAACAAGAGCAGGGATGGATTCTGGGGAGGCATGACGCTGGACTTCATTTCCCGCCTGAAGCCGGATGTTGCTTTTGTGGGAGCGGTTGGAGTTGATGTGAAGGAGAACAGCGTTTCCACCTATGACATTGAGGACGGCATCAACAAGGCTGCCATCATCCGTATGTCGAAGAGAGCCTATGTGGTGGCAGAAGCGCGGAAACTCAGTTCGGACGGCAACTACAACTACACGACGCTGGATACGCTCTCCGGGCTCGTCACGGATTCCAGGCCTGCGCCGGATATTTGCGCGGCGGCGGCCAGTTACGGGGTGGACATTATCCTGCCATGAGATGTTTGAACTTTTTTTCCTGGGAAAAATTTCAAGGGACGACAGCGAAAGGACTGAAGGTATTCTTTTTTTACCTCGCAGTCCTTTCCGTATGGCGTCTTTTTTTCGTTTTCTGGATGCAGGAATATATGGGGCCGGATACAACGTCAGCAGAGGTGCTGAAGGCTCTTTGGAGGGGCATGAAACTCAGTTGCCAGACGGCGGGCCTCCTGACGCTGGTGAGCTTTCTTCCCGCGTTTGTCCTGGGCATCTTTTGGAACAGGGGCGAAAAGCTGGCATGGAAGGCATTGACGGGTGTGACCCTTGGTCTTATGTCAGTGCTTTATGTGGCAAGTTTTCCCTATTACCGCCAGTTTCATTCCAATTTCAACCAGCTCATGTTCAATGCCGTCAATGATGATATGTATGCCCTTTTGGTTTCCTTTGTGCAGGAATTTTACCTGCCGCTACGGATGGCGGGGGCAGTTCTTCTCGCCGTCGTTCTCTGGAGAGTGTTGCAGTATCTTCTGTATAGAGACCTGTTTCAGGGGAGGAGATATGATGTTCCGCTGCCTGTGAAGCTTCTGGGGCGTATTTCTTTTCTGTCCGTCATCTATCTTGTATGCCTCCTGGGAACCTTTGGCGGTGCGCTGGGGTGGGAGACGCAGGTGGATTGGGAAAATGCCGGGGTTACGCGGGATGACTTTCTCAACGAGGCCATTCTCGACAATCCGCAGGCCGTCTACCGGGGTTATGTGATGAATCATCGCATGCTTGCCTGCAACGGGCTGGATTTTACGGTGGAGGATATACGAAATCTCGCAGCTCTTCTTGCCCATCGTCCGCCGGATTCCGATAACCTTGACGACTATTTGCGGAAGCGGGCAAAGGGGGCGCAGGTGCCGAAGCCCCGGCATATCTTCCTGATTCTTTCGGAGAGCTATGCAAACTGGCCGTTGCTGGAGAAGTACCGCGAGCTTCATATTGCCGATGGCATGAGGGGATTGATTGCCGAAGAGGAAAGCGATTATTGTCCGACGTTTCTTCCCAATGGCGCCAGTACGGTGTCGGCGGTGACGGGGGTGGTGACGGGGTTTGCCGATGCGAATCTCTATCTCACCACCATGCCGGAGGCTTTTGCGGCTCCTTACCCGACGGCCGGCGCTCCTCAGTTGGAACGGCTGGGATACCAGACGAACTTCTGGTATGCCGGACCGGCGACGTGGGAGCGGATCGGAGCCTTTACGACGGCTCAGGGCTTTCAGCATTTTTACAGCCGGGGGGATTTTGGCGATGTGCCGGGAAGTGTCTGGGGCTGCGAGGATGAATACCTTTATCGGAAGGTGCTGGATTCCCTTGGGGATACTCCGACCTACAATGTCATTCTCAACGCATCGAACCACTCTCCCTATGATTTGGATCTTTCGGCGAAGGGCTTCCCCGAGGAGGCGCTGAAGGCTGTTCTTTCGGATGAGGCGAAGGAGGATGCCTGGCTGGTGAAGGAATTGGGGCATTACTGGTATGCGGACAGGGAACTGGCAAAATTCATTCATGATGCGAAGACCAAATATCCGGACAGCTTGTTCATCGTGGTGGGAGATCATGGCGACCGCTATCATGTTGAGAAGGTGCCCTTGACTTATGAGCGCTATGGTGTCCCGTTTATCGTGACGGGAAACGGTGTTCATAAGGGAATCCTGCTTCCGGACAGCGCCGGCAGCCAAATAGATATCGTGCCGACCCTCATCGAGCTCATTGCACCGGAGGGCTTCGAGTACATGGCTCTGGGGGGGAGCCTTACGCTGGAGAACCGGCAGGGGGTGAACTACGGTTTCTGGATTACCCGTTGGAGCACCGGCAAGGCGGACACTGCGCCTCTGGTGGTGGAAAGCCTGGATGGCAGTTCGGATCCGCCCGCTCTTGACGATCCCGCCATGCAGAACTACATCAACGCCATAAGAAGCATTTCCTGGTGGCGGGCAAAATACGGCGCAATACTGGACCCTGCCAAATTGGAGGGGAGAGAATAGCTGAACGGAGGTTTGTATGGAAGAGCGACACGATTTGCTGGAATTTATGGCTTCGGGGCCACGATCCTTTCGCATTCTCACATTGGAGAGTTCTTTTTATCTTCCGGATCTCAGGGAAAGATTCCCCCATGCGGAGCTTTATGCCATGACCTCTTACGAGGAGGTGCCGGATTTTCCGGAGAATCGGGGACTGGAGGTGCATTGGACGGTAAAGGATTATCGAAGGGAGGCGCTTCCCTTCGGGCAGGAGTTCTTTGATTTCGTTTTGGCGGAGTCCTGCCTGGAGTATCTCTGGGAGTCCTACGATACACTCATGGGCATCAGCCGCTGCTTGAAAGATACCGGGAGTTTCTTTGGTTGCTTTCAGAACATCCGCTATTGGAGAATGCTGGCACACCTGCGGGAGGGAAGGTTTCCCGTGAGGGATCGCCATCTCTATGCCAAGGATGAGGTGGTGAAAATGTTGAACGATGCCATCTTCAAGGAAATCAGCTTTTCGCCTTTTCTGCGCTTTCCGGAGGAACGGGAAGAAGCGGAGGAATTCTCCCGCATGGGCTTCGACAATTACAACGACGATCTCATCACGAAAACATGGATGTTCCAGGCATCCCGCTCCACGGCGGCGGTATCCGCGCTGAAGGAGTTCTACACGAAGGAAGTGAGACGGGATCTGGCGAGGATGCTGCACCGTATTGAGTACGGCGTGGAGACAGAGAGGAATCTGGGAATGGTTTGGGAACTTTGCGAAAGAGAGATGATTTTCCCGGAGTATCTGGCGGATTTTGTCCATGAAATCGCAGTTCATGAGGAAAGGCTGCGGGAGAGACTGCGGGAGTCTGCCCGAAAGCATTCTCTGGGCGAGTTCCTTTCCGTTTTTGACGGAGGCAGAACGTGGATTTGAGGGATTGCACACTTTGTCCCCGGCGTTGCCATGTGGATCGCAGATGGGAAAGGGGATACTGCGGTGCAGGGGAGAGGGCGAGGGTCGCCCTCGTATCCCTGCATCCCTGGGAGGAGCCGTGCCTTACGGGCACCAGGGGCGCGGGAACCGTGTTCTTTTCCGGCTGCAGCCTGCGATGCTGCTACTGCCAGAATCATGAGATCAGCCATGGCGGAAAAGGCATGGAAGTCAGCGATGAACGGCTGGCAGAGATTTTTCTGGAACAGCAGGAAAGAGGCGCGGCAAATCTGGATCTCGTGACACCGTCCCACTATGTGCCCCAGATCCTGCATGGTCTGGAACTTGCGCGGGAGAGGGGCTTTTCTCTTCCGGTGGTTTATAATTCCAGCGGCTATGAAACCGTGGAGACTGTGACGGCGCTTCGCGGCTATGTGGACATTTTCCTGCCGGATCTGAAATACAAGCAGGAAAAAAGCGCTTTGGAATATTCCAAAGCGCCGGATTATTTTGCCGTGGCAAGCAGGGCGATTCGTCGGATGGTGGATGAGACAGGGCCTGTTGCAATGGATGGGGAAGGGCGGATGAAGCGGGGCGTCCTCGTGAGACATCTTGTCCTTCCGGGCAGCCGCCATGAAAGCATGGAACTGCTGGACTGGCTCTGGCAGGAATTTGGCGATGCCATATACATCAGCCTTATGAACCAGTACACGCCCATGCACCGGGCAGGGGAATACAAGAACCTCAAGCGCCGCCTTACGACCTTTGAGTACGAATCCGTGGTGGAGCATGCCCTTTCCCTCGGCATTCGGAACTGCTATGTCCAGGAACGACGGTCGGCCTCCCGGGAGTACGTGCCGGAGTTTGACGGGAGCGGAGTCAGAAAAATCCTTCCGGCAAGCCGTCCGGATCTTCTGTGAGGTGATGCTGTCCCAGCATCGTGGTGAGGGATTCCCTGGTAAAGACGTAGTCGGGGGAGGTGAAATCCTGCCTTGGGTCATAGCGCTGGGAAGGAGCATTGAGGAGACCGCAGATGGTATCGTAGAGCATGTCATTGGTGAAATAGCGGCTGCGGTGCTGGCGGAGCATGGCGTACTGTCTCGGCAGGTTTTCCTGGTACTCCGGCGAAAGGTACATGAACATGGGAATGCGGACCATATCAAAGCTGAAGACATCCGGATTGTGGGAGATGACCAGGTTCTCGCCGTGGTCGGAAAAATAGACCATGGCGAGAAGGTTCAGGTTTTGCCGGGCGTAGTCGAAAATCTGTGACAGGAGGAAATCCGTATAGAGGATGCTGTTGGCATAGGAGGCGACAGCAGTGGCCATGCCGGTTCCGTCCTCCGTTTTCCACTTCATGAAGTCGCCGGGGTAGCGGTTGTTGTAATAAATATGACTGCCCATGATGTGCAGCACGATGAAATTGTTCTTTTGGGGATTGACTTTCTTGAGATAATCCAGAAGGACGATATCGTACTTGTCGGAGAAGTTATAGGAATCATCGGTCCATTCCGCATGATCGGCGCCTTTGGCCACAAGAGTGATGACGCTGTCGTACTGGCCGTAGCGCCCCTGATTGCTGAACCACCAGGTCTCATAACCGGATTTTCTTGCCACGTCAATGATGGAGCAGGAATCCACGAAGGACTTGTTGTTGTACTGGCTCTGCTCCGTAAGAGCCCTTTGGAGCGTCGGAACGGTTTGGGACCAGGAGGCATAGCAGTTCCGAAAGAGGAGGAAGTCGGGATTCTCCTCGGACTGCTGGCTGAGCCAGGGCGTATCGTCGTAGGGGAAGGATGGCGTGAAGGCCTTCATGTAGTTTCGGGAAGCGGATTCTCCGATGACGATGAGTACGGTGCCCGGAGGATCCGACAGAGCCGGAAGGGCATTCTCGCTGTCGATGTTGAGGGTGCTGTAGCGTTCGTCGAAATAGTTTCCGTATTCCTGTGTCTGGTTCACATAGCTTCTGACGTCTTCCCAAAGCTCGGCGATGGAAGTCTGGGGGAGGTACCAGTAAGGCACGATGAAAATCATGGAGCTGAGAAGCAGGGAAAGCACCGTATTGTGCTCCCAGTCAATGGGATGGGCGAGAATGCGCCTGCCGAAGGCGCAGTGGGTCTTCCATGCGAGGAAGAGCAGCAGGGCGAAGACGAGGCCGATGACCGCGAGCCAGCCAAGGCCAACGTTTGCCTGGAGGAAATCTATGCTCTCCCTCCAGTTGGTAAGGTAAAGCGCCATGAGCGAGGCAGGGGAGAGGCAGTGCCATACCATGATGTAGTAGGCGTATTGTGTGATGGGAATCGCGAGGCAGATGAGGTTCAAGAGAGCCATGAGAGCGCTGACGAGCTTGATCTGCCTTGTCTGCATGAGAAGCCCTTCCAGGGAGGTCAGTAGAACGAAGATGCCCGTTCCGACGACGAAATCAAAGCAGATTTTTGACATGAACCAAGGGGTGTTGTACGTCCAGGTATAGAGAATCGGAAAGGCAGAGCACCAGCCCAGCCCCGTGATGAGATTCGGCAGGTTTTCCCTGGAGAAGAGGTAGATATAGGTTCCGTACTGCATGAGGCAAAGCCCCATGACCATGGGAATGAGGATGGGCAGGAAATACCCGGGCCCCATGTCCTGTCCGATGTTGATGTAGAAGGCGATGAGGCAGAGAAAATAAACGATGGCTCCCGCAAGTGCGCGGATGACATTATCCTGTGTCCTGGTGGAGATATGCATGTGTTGCACCTTTCCTTTAAAATCATTTCTTTCATTCTACTATGAAACCTAGAGAAGTCAAGATGGACGGCGGGATTTCATCCACATGCCCTAAGGTGGCAGGACTTTTTGAATCTGCGATGGGGCGTCAGCCAAAATGTAAATTTGGGTATTTTGCCCTTGGCAAAATCCGAATAATTGCGTTATAATAGCATAGCAGGTATTTCGATTTATACATAGAAGATGGAGGGATGTTTATGAAGTTCAGTACGTTCAAAAAGGCATTGACTGCAGGCCTGGCAACGATTGTTGCGGTAGCTGTGTTTGCAGGATGCGGCGGGGGAGACCAGGGAGCCAAGAAGCAGTTCCTGAACATCGCCACAGGAGGCACAGCAGGGACATACTACCCCATTGGCGGTGCATTTGCGGAGATCCTGAACAAGGAGATTCCCGGAATGAATGCCAGTGCACAGAGCACCGGCGCAACGGTGGCCAATATCAACATGTTGAAAGAAGGCTCTGTTGATCTTGCCATCGTCCAGAACGACATCACCTATTATGCCGTGAACGGTACGGAGATGTTCGATGGCAAGAAAGTGGACAACATCCGCGGTATTGCTACCCTCTATCCCGAGACGTGCCAGTTTGTCACGCTGGAGTCCTCCGGCATCAAGTCCATTTCCGAACTCAAGGGCAAGCGCGTTGCCGTTGGTGCTGCGGGAAGCGGCGTTGAGGCCAATGTGCGCCAGATTCTTGCGGCGTATGGCATTGAATACAGCGATATTGATGCCCAGTACCTTTCCTTTGCGGAAGGCGCGAATGCACTGAAGGACGGCAATGTGGATGTGGCTTGTCTTACAGCGGGATATCCTACGGCTTCTGTTCAGGACATTGCCTCCCAGCATAAGATCCGCCTGCTTTCGGTGGATGGCAGCCAGGCAGATGCGCTGATCGCAAAATATCCCTTCTATACGAAGACCGTAATTCCTGCAGGGACTTACGCCGGATTTGAGCAGGAGGTTCCCACGGTTTCCGTTATGGCCATGCTGGTCTGCACCGATAAGGTGGATGATAAGCTGGGCGGTGATATTGCCAAGGCCATCTTCAAGAATCTCGACCGCATCCAGTCGGCGCATGCTGTTGGCAAGCTCATCACGAAGGAAGGCGCTTTGAAAGGCATTTCCCTTCCGATGAACAAGGGCGCAGAGGATTTCTTGAAAAAGTAAGAAGCGAGCTGTTTTTCAGGGATGATACGGGCAGCGGGCGGTGATTGAGCCGCCCGCTGCTTAGTTTGGCAGGACGAAGCAATGAAGAGAAAAGTCTGTTTATCGCTCTATGTCATACTCCTCTTTCTGGCAATGACGAGCTTCCTTTTGGAGCCCTGTTTTTTCATCTATGGCGGCGGAGCATATGTTGCAGCGATACCTGCGGTGAAGGATGTGCCCTTTTCTATCCGCTTTATTCATTCGGTGCAGAAGACACCGGTATTGGAAAACCTCATGGCGAGGAAAAACGGAAACGATATTGAGCTCATCTCGACAAAATACCAATCCTTCGGCGTGGGGCTTCCCTTTCTGGAAGCCGAAGGGGACTTCCGGGAGGAAGGGAATTATTACGTTTTTGACAATATGAACCGGAGGTTTCCGCGATTGAGCCTGAGGACGGGCGTGGGAACGGAATTGACGGTTTATGCTGGTGGATGCGAATATCGCCTTTATGAGAAATTCCCTCCGGGCACGAGGATCGATTTGTTTATAGCCCCTTTTTACGAAAGTCTGTACAGATAGGAGCGTGTTTTATGAAGGAGAAAAACGATCAGGATCTGGCTCAGGAGATATTGAAGAAATACGATGCTGAGTCGGATACGATGATGTATACGGGAATCATGGCGAAAATCGTATCCGCCATTGCCATCACTTTCTCGGTATTCCAGCTCTATACCGCCATTTTCGGTGTGCTGGATGCACAGCTGCAGCGTGCAGTTCACTTGGGCTTCGGTGTGGCTCTTGCTTATTTGCTGTACCCGACGCGAAAGTCGTGGTCGCGCACGAAGCTTCATCCGTTGGATTTATTGCTGGCAGTTGTTGCGGCGGCGGCTCCTGCCTATATCGTTTATGCGTATCAGCAGCTTGTTTTGCGGGCTGGAACGGTTACCACACTGGATTTTGCCGTGGGGATCGTGGGGATTTTGACCGTGATTGAGGCTACCCGCCGCGTTGTGGGGATTCCCATGGTGGTGGTGGTGTTCGCCTTTTTGGTGTATGCCTTTGCAGGTCCCTATATGCCCGGCGTTCTTGCTCATCGCGGCCTTACACCGGAACAACTCGTAAGCCATATCTATTTCACGACGGAGGGAGTATTCGGCATACCACTGGGGGTTTCCTCCACCTTTATCTTTCTGTTCATTTTGTTCGGTGCCTATCTGGAATCCACGGGACTTGGCAAGTTCTTTATCGACATGGCGAATTCTGTGGCAGGATGGGCCAGCGGCGGTCCTGCGAAGGTGGCCGTGCTTTCCAGCGGACTCATGGGAACGGTTTCCGGAAGTTCCGTGGCAAACGTGGTGGGCACAGGGAGCTTGACGATTCCCATGATGAAGAAGCTGGGATACCACAAGGATTTCGCCGGGGCAGTGGAAGCTGCGGCATCCACGGGAGGACAGCTCATGCCTCCGGTCATGGGCGCGGCGGCCTTCCTCATGGCGGAGTTTGTGGGCGTTCCCTATGTGGAAATCGTCAAGGCGGCAGTGATTCCGGCTTTGCTGTATTTTGTCGGCCTGTGGCTTGGAGTCCATTTTGAGGCGAAGCGGAACAATCTCCAGGGCGTTCCGCGTTCCCAGCTCCCGAGGCTGGGAGTGATTCTGCGGGAACGGGGACATCTGGCGCTGCCGCTCATCGTCATTGTCTATTTGCTGGTTTCCGGATATACGCCCATGCGGGCGGCGCTGGTGGCGATCGTTCTTTCCATTGTGTGTTCGGCTCTCAGGAAATCCACGCGCATGAAGCCCATAGAGGTCATCAAGGGTCTGGAGAACGGTGCCCGCAATGTCCTGGGGGTCCTGATTGCCTGCGCTTCTGCGGGCATCATTATCGGCGTGGTGACGAAGACAGGCGTAGGCCTCAAGCTTGCTTCCGGTCTTCTGGATTTCTCCGGCGGACTGCTCTTGCCGAGCATGTTCTTCACGATGCTGACGGCAATCGTCCTCGGCATGGGCGTGCCGACCACGGCGAACTATGTCATCACCTCGACCATTGCTGCGCCTGCCCTTCTGCAACTCGGAATCCCCATTTTGCAAGCCCATATGTTCGTTTTTTATTACGGCATCATTGCGGATGTGACGCCGCCGGTGGCGCTTGCGGCGTATGCGGGCTCCGGCATCAGCGGCGGCAATGCGCTGAGGACAGGGGTCAATGCATCGAAGCTTGCCATTGCGGCATTTATCATTCCATACATGTTTGTCCTGTCACCTGAACTTTTGATGCTCAGTCCGGAGCCATTGCACATCCTTGTGGCGGTTCTGACGGCTATTATCGGCATGGTAGCCCTGAGCTCTGCACTGATCGGCTATCTTGCCGACCAGTGCGCGGCATGGGAAAGGCTCGTTCTCATCCTGTCCGGCCTCTTGATGATCAAGCCCGGCGTCACGACGGATCTTGCGGGTGTGGCTCTCTTTGCTGTGGTTCTGTTCCTGCAGATGAGACGAAAAAAAGCATAAAATGCACCGACAAACGCAAAAACAGGGATCCTGGCCATTGGTGTCAGGATCCCTGTCGGCGTTTATCGCACCTTGCTGGAGAAGAAATAGACGAGAATGGTGAGGAGGATTCCCAGTCCCCCGTAGAGGGGCCCTTTTTCCACAAAGGCATAGATCGTTGCACCTAAGCAGAAAAGGACAGCGAAGATGGTCTGCTTGGCATTTTCCTTGCGGTAGGCAAAGGTCTTGTAGTCGATGCCCGTTGCCTTCTGAAAGCATTCCGGGCAGATGATGTGTTTTTTGCCCTCGCTGTCCTTATGGACAAGGGCTTCTTTTTCCGGCAGATCCCTGCCGCAGTCAGCACATTTTAACAATGTTGATCACCTCTGGATTTCCTTTGATTTCTTCTTATTTTATCCTAAAATGGCAGGCACTTCCAGTCCTATTCCTTGACACCGATGAAAAAAAACATTAGAATATAGTGTAGTTGTGTCATTAGAGCTACTCTTATTTTTTAAATGCAGGAAAACAGAAATGGAAGAGGGGGTGAACCATCATCGAGACAGTATTGGTAGCAATTCTCGCAGCACTTATCGGCGGAACCGGCGGCTATGTGGCGCGCAAGCGGACGGCCGAAGCACAGATTGGATCCGCTGAGGAAGAAGCACGAAGAATTGTAGCAGATGCCGAAGAAAAGGGTGAGTCGAAGAAAAAAGAAGCCATGCTGGAGGCGAAGGAGGATATCCATCGCCTGCGCCAGGATCTGGAAAAGGAAACCAAGGATCGAAGGAGCGAGCTTCAGCGCCAGGAGAGGCGTGTTGTCCAGAAAGAGGAGAATCTGGATCGCAAGCTGGATTCCTTGGAGAAAAAGGAGGAATCCCTTTCCAGGAAAGAGGCTAAGATTGACCGCACACAGGCCGCGATTGATGAATTGCACGAAAAGCAGAAGACGGAGTTGGAGCGCATTTCCAACCTTACGGTGGAGGATGCGAAGGCCATGCTCATGGCGGAAGCGGAAGAAGAGCTGAAGCATGAGAAAGCGCTCAAGATCAAGGAGTATGAGCAGCAGACGAAGGATGAGGCAGATAAGCGAGCCAGGGATATCCTCTCCCAGGCAATCCAGCGCTGCGCTGCAGATCATGTAGCTGAGACCACGGTATCCGTCGTGGCGTTGCCGAACGATGAGATGAAGGGTCGCATCATCGGCCGCGAAGGTCGCAATATCAGAGCCTTGGAGACCCTTACGGGCATAGATCTCATCATTGATGATACGCCGGAAGCGGTTATTCTGTCGGGCTTTGATCCGGTGCGAAGGGAAGTTGCCCGCATCGCGCTGGAAAAACTCATTACGGATGGAAGGATCCATCCGGCGCGCATTGAGGAAATGGTAGAGAAAGCGCGCCGTGAGGTGGATCAGCGCATCAAGGAGGCCGGTGAGCAGGCCACCTTTGAAACGGGGGTTCATGGTATCCATCCGGAACTCATCAAGCTCCTGGGACGGTTGCGCTATCGTACAAGCTATGGGCAGAATGTTTTGAACCATTCCGTTGAGGTATCCCATTTAGCGGGAATCATGGCCGCGGAGTTGGGTGTTGATGTCATGCTGGCCAAGCGTGGCGGTCTTCTCCATGATATCGGCAAGGCCATAGACCATGAGGTCGAGGGACCTCACGTCACGATTGGTGCGGATTTGGCTCGCAAGTTCCGCGAGTCCAAGGAGGTCATCAACGCGATTGCCGCCCATCATGGGGATGAAGAGACGACTACGGTTGAGGCTGTTCTTGTTGCGGCTGCGGATGCAGTATCTGCTGCCCGTCCTGGGGCGCGCCGTGAGAGCCTGGAATCCTATCTCAAGCGTCTCAAGCGTCTTGAGGAGATTGCCGAATCCTTCGAGGGTGTTGAGCGATGCTTCGCTATTCAGGCGGGGCGCGAGATCCGCGTCATGGTCAAGCCGGATAAGGTGGACGATGTGGGCTCTGTGGGTCTGGCGCATGATATCGTCAAGAGGATTGAGGACGAGCTGGAATATCCGGGACAGATCAAGGCAACCGTCATCCGCGAAACACGCGTTGTCGATTACGCAAAATAAGCGTGTAAGCAGGAAAGGATGCTTCGGGGTTGTTTATCCGTTGCATCCTTGTTTTTTTCATGAGGTGCGTCATGGCAAGTTTTAGAAAGAAAAAGCAGGTAGACCCGGAAGGTGTCCATCTGTTGGCATCGATATTGGTTTGTTTTTCGGAAATCGCCACCATATCCTATGAACCGCAGGATGAGAACCTGCAGATTACATTTGCTGTCAGGAAATCCATGTCCAAGAAGGAGTTTGACGACATCGCCGGCTTTTTGATGGAGAGCATTCGTACCTATCACGCATTGGAAGGGTACAGTGACACGAATGCCGGACTGTCCATGGAAACCCATGACAAGATGTCCTTCCTGCATGTCACAAGGGATGTTGCCACCTTGTCCAGGAGGGAGCTCTCCCTGATCGTGACCGTGGTGAAGGAGCGCTTCGGAGAAGATCTGGTGGCAGACCCCCATGGATATGGTTCCGTGGATCCCGAATTTGCCGCAGTGCAGGAGGAAACTTTGGACAGGATGCTGGGGAATATACGGGGCATCCATATTCCAAGCCCCCTGGTGGGGGTCAGGGAAGGCGACCAGGTGATGGTCTTCAACACTGAATGAGTCTCCCGCTTCCATAAGCGGGAGTGAGAGCCTATATCGCGTGGGTGGGGGCGGAGCGAAGCGGTATCCCCCACCCACAAGAAG
>DFES01000011.1 GCA_002369175.1 Selenomonadaceae bacterium UBA3796 | reverse complement strand
AAGCTTCTCAATGATTTCCCGCACTGCGTTGACAACCTGGTTATTGCCCTCTCTCTGAATGTGGCAATCCCGTGTGTTGATGATTTCATGGCTTCCACGGGCAAAACAGCCGATGATGATTTCCCCTTTTTTCCTTCCAATGGGAAACTGCATCTTATTTCGATAATTCCATGGAGATGCCGCTCCCATGACCTGCTCAACGAAGAGCTCCGGCTGTTTCCCTATGCGAAGCATGGCATCCATGACCTGCTGCCGCTTTGCTCCGAGCTGCGCCATATAATCCAGATGCTGGAGCTGGCAGCCCCCGCATTCCTCATAGATGCTGCAGACAGGAGAAACCCTGTCCCCGCTCCTTCGCAAAAGCTCTTGGATGCGTCCCTTCGCGTAGCTTTTCTTCACATCCTCCATGAAAACCATAACCTTCTCTCCCGGCAGAGCACCCGGAACGAAGACGGTAAAATCCTCGTACCGTCCCACCCCTTCTCCGCCGGTTCCCAGCGAATGGATTTCAACTTCATAGGTTTTTCCCTTTGCCACGGGAATTTCTCTTTTCATATCCACTCCCAAAAATTCCTTCCGTACCGTATTCCTTCCATGCACCTTCCAGTTCCAGCAGAAACGCCTTTCTCTGGATTCCCCCTGCATATCCCCCGATACTGCTTTTTCCAACCACCCTGTGACAGGGGATGATGATGGAAATGGAGTTATGTCCCACTGCAGCGCCAACAGCGCGAGCCGACATCCGCCCGCGCCCCATTTTTCCGGCTGCGCGCGCGGCAATCTCCCCATAGGTCACAGTCTGACCGTAGGGAACGGAAAGCAGCAGCTCTTGGATCCTTCTGCAAAACACCGTGGTTTTCAGGGAAAGCTCCGGCGTAAAACCCGGATTTTTCCCGCTGAAATAGAGCTCCAGCCACCTTCCGGTTTCTGCAAAAATCGAAAGTTCCCTTTCTTCGTGCTCCCAATCCAGTGTATCCGCAAAATACCTCTGTCCGTCAAACCAAAGACCGTTCAATGCTTTTCCGTCACTTGCGGCAGTTATGCCGCCCAGCGGCGAAGCATAATGATATATATACTCCATCGGCACCGGCACCAAAGCTTCAGCCCCTGTGCCGGGAGGCCTGCCAGCAGGCGACCAGTTCCCCCGCCGCTTCTCCGGGATCCGGTGCGGCAGCCACAGCAGACACCACAAAGAAGCCATCCACTCCTGTTTTGGCGAGTTCCGGAAGGTCGGCCACCTTCACTCCTCCGCCCACAACCACGGGGATGCTGCTGATTTCTGCGAGTTTCCGGAGCGCCTCAAAACTATGGGTGATGACCCTCCCCTCTCCGTCCCTGTCGCAATCCGTTTTCGTGGCGGTTTCATGGAGAGGACCGGCACCAAAATAGTCGATGTGGCTCGTATCCATTGTCCTGGCATAGTCCAGAAGATCCACCGTTCTCGCGGAAAGCCCCACGATGGCCTCCTCCCCCAGCAGGTTTCGGCAGACCTCCGTTGGTATATCCGACTGTCCCACATGGATGCCGTCTAGCTTGATGCCCTTCATGCGGGCCGCCAGAACAACGTCCAGCCGGTCATCCATCAAAAGCGCGACCTTCTCTTCTTTCCCCTGCGCCGCAATCACCTCGGCCGCCTCCTCTGCGAGTGCGATGAGTTCCCTCGCCGAAGCGGTTTTGGAACGAAGCTGGACGCAGGTGAACCCATGGGCGACGGCAGCCCCCACAATCTCTGCCACGGGGCGTCCCATCGTATTTTCCGGTCCAAGAACCAGGTACGCCGAAAGATCCAAACGATTCCGCATGTTCACCTTCCCGCCTCCAGTATCCGTTCCACCTTTTCGGTTTTGCTCTGCATCATATGGGAAAAACCGGGACGGATATCCGCCTTCAGGACAACCTCTGTGCGGATTCCCTTTTCCGCCAGGACAAAGGTGGCCTTTTTCACGGTCTCCATAACCTCATCCCATTCGCCTTCGATTTCCGTAAACATGGAATTGGTGCGATTGGGAAGACCCGATTCCCGAATGACGCGGATGACCTCCGCCACTTCCCCGGAAAGTTCCTCCCCCGTACCGCAGGGAGCAATGGCAACTGCAATCAATGTATTCATGATAATCCCCTCAAAAATTTTCCACTTCCTGCTGCGCCGATTCCACCTCAAAGGGGTGTCCGGCAATGTCTTCCGGCGTTGCAAGATACAGCTCATCGAGGAAGTGCATCTGGAAACTCCCAGGCCCCCTGGCCTCCGCCTCGGCGCGTTTTCCTGCCAGATTATAGGCCAAAACCCCTGTCAAGGCTGCGCAAAACGGATCGGTTTGTGTTGCGTAAACCGCCATGACTCCGCCCAGGGAGCATCCAGCTCCCGTGATTTTGGAAAGGAAAGGGGAACCTCCCGCAGAGGAAACCACAAGACGGCCATCCGTCACAAGATCCGTCGGTCCGGATATCGCGACCGCACCACCCGTGCAGCGTGCGATTTCTATCGCGGCCTCACGGGCGGACTCCACCGCATCCGTGGAATCCACACCCCGCACCCCGCATCCGCCTGTCTCCTTCACAAGCTTCCAGAGTTTTGCCACCGCCAGAATCTCCGAAGCATTGCCCCGCAAAATGGACGGCGGAAAGGAACGAAATTGGCAGAGCAGGTTTTCACGAAGCGCCCCGATGCCGATTCCCACCGGATCCAGCACCCAGGGTTTCTTCCGTTCGTGCAGTGCTTTTGCCGTGCGCGGCAGAGTTTCCGCATATACGGGAAACTGCGTCCCCATGTTGATGTAGAACGCATCCCCCATCCCTGCCATGTCCTCCCCCTCATCCGGGAGATAGACCATGGCCGCCGATCCCCCCACAGCAAGCTGGGCATTGGCGACAAAGTTGACCGTCACTGTATTCGTGACGGAAGGAGCCATGGGATTTTTTTCCCTGACCATGGCTGCCGCTCTGCGAATTTCCTTCCGGATATCCTCTTTTGCTATCATGTGAGTCCCCCACTCTTCCTCAAAAAACTCTATACGGAATCCTGCGATTGATTTGAGTTATCCGTTTAATTTTTTTGCCAGAAGCTCATTGACCATCTGTGGATTGGCCTTTCCCTTGGACTGTTTCATGACCTGGCCCACCAGGGCGCCGATGGCTTTCTTGTTGCCGCCTTTGTAGTCATCCACGGCTTTTTGATTGCCGGCGATCACCTGATCCACAATGGCTTCAATGGCCTTCGTATCAACGATCTGGACAAGCCCCTTGTCCTTGACAATCTTTTCCGGCGCATCCGGGCATGTCCACATCTCGGAAAACACCTTCTTGGCAATCTTGCCGGAAATGGTATTCTTCATGATGAGAAGAATCATTTGCCCTAAGCGCTCTGCCTCTACCGGAGATTTGCCGATATCGATGCCCTCCGCATTGAGATTCTTGGAGAGATCGCTCATCATCCAGTTGGCAGCGAGTTTTGCGTCCGCACCGGTGGCAATCACCGCATCGAAATACTCCGCCATCTGACGGGAACTCGTGATGATTCTCGCATCGTACTCCGAGAGGCCGTACTCCTTCTCCAAGCGTTCGCGGCGGGCATCGGGAAGTTCCGGCAGGCTCTTCCTGTACGCCGCAATCTCCTCCTCCGTTGTGATGATGGGGGGAAGATCCGGCTCCGGCATATAGCGGTAGTCATGGGCATCTTCCTTGCTGCGCATGGAAAGGGTAATGCCCCTCTCGGGATCCCAGGTGCGGGTTTCCTGGATGATGTGCCCGCCATCCTCCAGAACCTCTGTCTGACGCTCGATTTCATAGTTGATGGCATCCTCCAAGGACTTGAAGGAGTTGATGTTCTTCATCTCCGTGCGCGT
>DFES01000037.1 GCA_002369175.1 Selenomonadaceae bacterium UBA3796 | reverse complement strand
ACATAAAACGAATCCCCGTTCACAGGATGATGCGTCCTGTGAACGGGGATTTTGTCATATAGAAAAGGTCAGGGTGTTGAACCCATGATAGTTCCGGTAAAACAGGTTTCTGGCCTGGCTTTTCACCATGAGAAGTCCCAGACCCTGTGTGTCCGCAGCCAGGTCTCCCAGATTCTTTGGCTGATGGGAGAGAGCTTTCCGGGACAGCTGGAAGGGATCGAATTCCTCTGCATCGTCACGCAAATGGAGCTCAAATGCGCCATCCTCCCGGGCAATCAGGGTGAGCTGTACAAGCACGGGAGCGTTCGGGGAACGCAATGGCTGCGCGTTTACGGCATCGCAGATTTCTTCCATGGCCAAGCGCAGGAGATAACATTTTTCCTTGTCAGCACCCCAGGAGACTGCGAATTTCTCCATGGCGTCCAGCTGATTGGCCACGGATTCCACATGCCCCAGAAAAGAGGCCGCATAAACCCTCTGGGGGTCAACGGTGTTCCGCTCGCCCCGTATCCTGCGATATACATAGAATACCGCAAGGGTCAGAAGCTCGGACAGGGGGTACACGAACCAAAAGGCATAGAAGTCGAATTCCTTGAGCACGAACAGCAAGGGCAGGCTTGCGCCAATGCGCCGCAGGAACACAATGAGAAAAGCGCCCTTCTCGTCCTCCTCGGATTGCAGATAATTTTGCAGGAGGAGGCATATCCCCATGAAAATCGTTCCGATACAGAAGATGCGCGCCGCATAGTAAGCACGGGAAACATCCTGGATATCTCCCATGCCGAACAGCAGGTCAAGGATCTGCGGAAAGACGGTCACGCCAAGGGTTCCCAGGATGCCAAGCAGCAGAGAATAGACAAGGCAGTATCGGAACACCCGGTGAAGCTCTGCGAAATTGCACTCGGCAAAAAACGCGGAAAAGAGAGGTTGTGTGGTCTTGCCGATGAATTCGTAGAGGAAAATGAAGAGGAGGGACAGATTCTCGATGATGTTGAAGACCGCAACGCCCTCTGTTCCGGCCATATCCATCATCAGGTGGATGGCCACCAGGGTGAACACGGCATCGAAGACGTATTCCGAGGAGGTGGCAAAGCCCAGTCTGAGCGCTTTGAACGAATCCTTCCAAGAAGCGGCTCTTCTCCTGATGCGAAGCTCTCCTCGTCCCAGGCAGAGATAGATCAGGGAAATCAGGCAGGTCACGGTGTTGGAAATAAAGAAGCCGAAACTGCAGCCTGCAATGCCCCAGTCGAAGAATACAACCAGCAGGGCGCTGATGGCAAGATTTGCGATGCCGCTGGCCGTCTGCAGGGTGATGGAAAGGGTGTCGGCGTTGTCGTTCCTGAGATAGGTTGTGATAACCTCCATCAAGATCTCAAAGGGAATCCCCAGCAGGATGAAAACGATGTAAGCTTTTGTCATCTCGAAGACAACACCGTCCTCCGGCGATGTCCCGAGGAGAGCCAGCAGCCCGTCCTCAAAGAGCAGTCCTGCCGCCATGATCCCAAACCCGATGAAGAAGGACAGGCGCAGGAAGAAATTGAAGATATCAAGGGCCTGCTCCTTCTTCCCCTCGTTCATCAGATTGGCAAATACCACGGCTCCCCCCATGGAAAGTCCGAATACAAAGAAGGTCGCCAACAGGAACAGGGGGGAGACAAAGCCGATGGCGGCAAGGCCGTCCATGCCGATGAAATGTCCCGCCAGTATGGTGGCGCCCATTTCCGCCAGGGCCAGGCCGATGGCGGCGAGGGGCGCCGGGAGCACAGAGCGCACAAACATCTTGCGCGTAAAGTAAGCGTGGTCTATGGTTCTCGCCAAACGACAACCTCCTCAGAGCAGTTCATGAGCGATTTTGGAAGGCGCTTCTCCCGCTGCCAGGGCGTGGATTGCCTTGGCATAGTTTTCCAGGAAACGAGCCACAAACGCTTCGCTGTATTCCAGCGTGTTGTAGGTCAGATTCACATAGAAATCATCCTTGCGCCGATGGACAAAGAAGTCAAAATTCTCTTCCTCAAAGTCCTCGATTTCCTCATATGTGGCTCTGCCGCCGCAGAAATCGAAGCCATCGTCCGCATCCTCTCCTTGGTAGGAGAAGGCGACAATGAGGGGAACCGGATCGCCCTCGTAAAGGGCATGCCTGCGGCAAAGCAGGACATTTTCCTGGGTTTCCCGGACGAAGGCCGCGGCAGTCGTCTCATCGGTCCAGCGCACGCAAAGGGGATAATGGCGGTAAACCGCTCCTATGGTGCGCTCATAGCGGATATCGTTCCGACCGTTATAAATGGTGAGTACCACGCCGGCCTGCTCTCCGTTGCGATGTCCCTGCAAAAGGCCGAAGGCCGCGGCAAACAGTGTTCCGTCCGTGATGCCCTGGGCTTTCGTGAATTTGTCCACCGTCGGAAGGTCGATATGGATCGGAACGAAGATGTCCTTCGTTTCGTTCCTGCCCTTAGGCTCCAGGTCTCCCGGCAGTTCGCTCAGCCGTTCCGTAAAGGAGCGGACAAAATCCCGGTTCCATTGCTGTTCCTTCCGGTAATCTTCGCTTCCTATCTGATCCTCAATTTCGTCATAGTAGTCGAAGATGCTGAATTCTTCCGGTTGTATCTGTTCTCCATGATATGCGGCATCCACATCTTTGAGGAAGATCTCGATGGAATCGCCGTCTACGATGGGATGCAGGAAATCGAAATAGAAATCCTTGCGGATGGTGCCATCCGGTTCCCGGATAGCAAAGAGCCGCATGAGGAACATCCGCGTTTCCGGCCGGTTCATCGGTCGGCGCAGGGAGGGTTTGAGTTTTTCATACTCCTGGGAGGAAAGCTGTTCCACCTTTGGCTTCAGTTCCCGGAGATCTCCCTGTTTCCAGCGCAATGTGCCGTCTTCTGCGGGAAAGAGCCGCGCATCCACCGCAGGGTGGGCGCGAAGCACCGTTTCTATCGCCGAGGCCAGCCGTTCCAGATCCGTTTCGGGGGAGAGGTGGACGGTGGCATCGCAGTGGAGCCCGTAGCCTTCCTCCAGGGAATTTCCCCAGTCATAGTGCAGCTCATGGAGGGGGCCGAAGAAATGGGTCGTTCTCTTTTCGCGGGAGGAGGCCTCCTTGCCGCGGCGCTTCTCAAGGAGCTTGGCAATGCCTGCAGGGGTTTTGCCCTCATAGATCAGGTTGAAATTGAGGCGAAGCTCCCGGCACTCCGAGAGAAGGCGCACAATGCTCAGGCTGTCGCCGCC
>DFES01000115.1 GCA_002369175.1 Selenomonadaceae bacterium UBA3796 | reverse complement strand
CCCGCCATGCAGAAGCGGCAATGTCGCCCGCATCCGCGGGCAGTCTCAATGAGGTAGAGATTCAGTTCCGTATCCTCCGTAACGACTACCGTGTGTGCCGGATGCGCGTCCAGATCACGAACCCATTGGCGCGGCACACGCCTTGGCGCACCTTCCTGCGGCTCAATGGATTCCAATACACCCCCCTCACCGTAGCGATGCTCGTAAAGGGAAGGAACATAAATGCCCGGCACCGCCGACAGCCTTCGGAGGAGTTCCCGGCGGGAAAGACCTTCGGAACGGGAGGAAACACACACATCCATGAACTCCGGCAGAATGGCCTCCCCTTCCCCTATGACGAAGGCATCCCCAAAGAGAGAAAGTGGCTCCGGGTTGAATGTGGCGCATGGACCTCCCACAATTACCAGAGGATCCATCTCTCCCCGCTCTGCCGCCAGTAACTTCACCTTGCCGAGTTCCAGCATTTTCAGGATGTTGAAATAGTCCATCTCAAAGGATGCCGCAAAACCTATGAGCTCAAACTGATGGAGGGGTGTCTGGGTTTCCATGGACAAGAGAGGCGTCCTGGTTTTTTCGTATTCCCCGATGCTCTTTTTCTCAGGCAGGAAAAATCGCTCACATAAGGCATCCCTGCGCTTGTTCAGAAGTTCATAAATGATATGGATGCCAAGATTGGACATCCCCACATGGTAGGAATTCGGATAAGCAAGTGCAAAGCGCAGGCGCCCTCCTGACGGATGAACGTAGCAGCCTCGCTCTTTTTTCCGTCTTGCCCTCAGTTCCTCCTTCAATTCCCAGCTCAATACCTGATTCCCCCGTCAATTCTTCTTTCCCTGCTCCTTGAGCATTTCCAGTTCCTCCAGGAAGTTGCTGATATCCTTGAATTTTCGGTAGACCGAGGCAAAACGGATATAAGCCACCTCATCAAAATCCTTCAGCTTCTCCATGACAAGTTCCCCGATGAACCTGGTTGTGATCTCCCTTTCCATGGTATTCCTGAGCTCCCGCTCGATATCGCTTCCCAGTGCCACGATTTTCTCCATGGAGATATCGCGCTTGTCACAGGAACGCACCAGTCCACGCAGCAGCTTATCCCTGTCAAAGGGCTCACGGCGGCCATCGTTCTTCATGACCATGAGCGGCGCCCTCTCCAGAACCTCATACGTGGTGAACCTCTTTCCGCAACCGGTGCATTCCCGCCTGCGACGGATGGTGTTTCCGTCCTCTGCCGCCCGTGAGTCAATGACCCGGCTGTCCGGCTTCTTGCAAAAGGGACAACGCACTGTGATCACCCCTTCCCTTCCTTTTTTTTCTGTGAGTCCCCTGCTGTCCTGCAGCTTTCTCCCCATGCGTGGATTCCGGCGGCACAAGGCATTTCCTTCCGTATCCGATCAGCTCCTGTCTGTGAGCCATGCGAAGCGCTCTGCGGACAAGCACCCTGTTTTCGGGAAGCCAATACTGCAAAAGTGCGCGCTGCATCTGCTTCTCCTCATAGGATTTTGCCGTATAGACCTTTTCTCCCGTGAGGGGATGAAGTCCCGTATAGTACATGCAGGTGGAAAGTGTCCCGGGGGTCGGAATGAAATCCTGTACCTGCTCCGGGCGGCATCCCATGTCGCGAATAAACTCCGCGAGTTCTATCGCATCCTCCAGCCGCGCTCCCGGATGACTTGACATGAAATAAGGAACAAGATACTGCTTCTTGCCAAGTCGCTCGTTCATCCTGCGGAATTTCTCCGCAAAGCGCAAATAAACGTCCTTGCCGGACTTCCCCATGAGGCGCGTCACCCTGTCCGACACATGCTCCGGCGCGATCTTGAGCTGCCCGCTCACATGGTGGCGGCAGAGTTCCTCAAGAAACGCATCCTCATCCTTCGCCAGTTTCATATAGTCAAATCGTATTCCGGAGCGAACAAAGACCTTCTTGATTCCCGGCAGTTCCCGCAAACTGCGCAAAAGCTGTATGTAATCGCTATGGTCGGCACAGAGGTTCTTGCAGGGTACCGGGGAAAGGCACTGCTTTCCTCTGCATGTTCCGTGTTTCATCTGCCTGTCGCAGGATGGACGCCGGAAGTTCGCTGTCGGGCCTCCCACATCATGGATATAGCCCTTGAAGCCCTTGATTCCCGTGAGAATCTTCGCCTCCCGCAGCAGGGAGGCCTGGCTGCGCCTCTGAATGATGCGCCCCTCATGGGAAATAATGGCACAGAAATTGCAACCGCCAAAACAGCCTCTCTGGCTTACAAGGCTGAACTGCACTTCCCGGATGGCCGGGACACCTCCATCCTTTTCGTATATTGGATGATAGGTTCTCATGTAGGGAAGTTCATAGACCTCGTCCATCTCTTCTTCGGAAAGGGGTAGAGCCGGCGGATTTTCCACAACGCACCACTCGCCATTTTGCTGAGCCAGCCGCTTTCCCCGCATGGGATCCTGTTCCAGATATTCCTGCCGGAACGCCTCCGCAAAGGATGCCTTGTCATCCTTGACCTCCTCATAGGAGGGAAGCCTTTCATAATCCCAGATGTAGTCAAAATTCGGAACCCGAAAACAGGTTCCCCTGACATCCTGAATATTCTGCACTTCCACGCCCTGATGAAGTTCGGCTGCGATTTCAAGTATGGCATGCTCCCCCATGCCATATATGAGAAGATCTGCCATGCTGTCCACAAGAATGGAGCGGCGCACGGTATCCGACCAGTAATCATAATGAGCCAATCGGCGCAGACTCGCCTCGATTCCGCCAAGGATAACGGGAACCTCCGGCCAAAGCTCCCGCAGGCGGCTGCTGTAGACGATGACAGCCCTCTCAGGACGACAGCCGGCCTTTCCTCCCGGAGAATAAGCATCCCTGCAGCGCTTTTTTTTCGCTGCCGTGAACTTGTTCAGAAGGGAATCCATATTCCCCGCAGAAACAAGAAACCCCAGCCGAGGCTTGCCCAAGCGGGCAAAATCCCGCGTTGAATGCCAGTCCGGCTGAGGAATCAGTCCTACTTTATAGCCATGCTTCTCCAGCAAGCGGCAAATGATCGCCGGCCCGAAGCTGGGATGATCCACGTACGCATCCCCGGAAACGAACACAAAATCCAGCTGCTCCCAGCCCCGTGCCTCCATATCATCCCTTGTGATGGGCAAAAATCCATGCATCAGTTTACCATGTCCTTCGTGAACACCTTGTCCACAACCTGACCAACATCTCCTGCCCTTCCGAGAGGCTTCCCGTTATGGGTGATTTCCAATGCACCGGCGTTCCCCGCCGTGATGGAAATCCGTTCCTTTCCATTCCAGGCCATGGTTTTCCCGGGCTCCACCGTGCCCTCATAAACCGTCTGCCCGTCAGATTCCACCCTTGTCCAGCAGCGATCCGTAAATTTTGCAGTAATCTGGACATCGCTGCCGGCCGTCACCGCTGATGCAGCCGGAGCAGGCTGCTGAGGCTTTACAGACGTTGTGTCAGATGATGCGGCTTGCGCGGAGGGAACTGCAGGAACACTCGGTTTCGCCTCCGTCTGCACCGGCTTCTCCCCTGTCTTTTCCGGCTTCGATGAGGAAACCGCCTGACGCTGCACCTGTGTCTTGGCATTTGGATCCCCGTTGCCGTCACTTCCCAGGAGGAAGTACGCTCCCCCGCCGAGAACAGCCACAAGAGCAACCGCCGCAACAGCCATGCCGAAGCCGCTGCCGGAACGCTTCTTCTCCTGCGGGAAAGCCTCCCCCATGGAACGCTGCTCCCCATCCCTCTGTGCAAAAGAAGTTTTCCGGTTGTCA
>DFES01000216.1:6332-15800 GCA_002369175.1 Selenomonadaceae bacterium UBA3796 | reverse complement strand
GCGGACGTTCGACTGATATGCCCAGTCATCCAGGTACCGACGCGCCAGCAGACGGCTTCTCCCCGCCTTAGACATGTCGCGGGACAGCATTCCCATGCCCAGCGCGAAGCCGGAACTATTGGTAGCCGTATTCCATCCGGAGTAGGATGACAGCTTCTCCAACAGCCCCTCCTGGCAAAGCCTTTTCATCAAAGCATTGTCCGCACCATTGGAAAAAACGATATCTGCAATGCCCACGGAATAGCCCTTGTCAATGCACTCCTTCACGGCAGCGAAAAAATGCGATGTGTCCTTCCTAGCCTTTCCGTCATTGGAAAGCGCTGCTTCATCTGATACAACACCGGCCTCACCGGTCCTTCCCTTGGGATCCGTATTTACCAGCAACACAAAATCCGCCTTCTCCGGCACCGAAACCATCATGCCTCCGGCCAGGGCAATGGACTCTCCGATGGAGTTCCCGATGCGCTCATCCGAATAGGCAGGAATCGTATCCGCCCCTTTTCCCTCATTGTAAACTACATGGACAAAGGGGATTTCATTTCTCAGATCATTGACTGCCCTCGTCAAGAGCAACAAATTGAATTCGTCGATTCCCGCCATGGAGCGAAAGAGACTGTCCGGAATCCTCTTTCGCGCAGCGTAGGAAAGGAGCTCCCTGTTCTCCTTATGCGTCCGGCAAAAAGGCGCATTGTCGTCACGGCCAACGACGAAGCAGTTTGCGATGCCGTCCCTGGCCATATCCATCAGCTGCTTCGTAGCCGCAAGATTTTTCGCCCGGCGGCGCATCCAATCCTCCATCACGTCGGAGGGAATGCGCTGTCTGGCTTTTTTCATTTCCTTCTTCTCTTCCTCGGAAAGCTTCCCCAGCTCAGCTTTGTCTTCCAATGACGTGTAGAGGAAAATATCCGCTCCATAATCGTTGTAGTAAGCCGGTTCCTCATTTCCGCTGTACATTCCGCTCTTCGGTGTCCGCATCAGCGAACCGAACAGGTATACGCGAAGCTCCGGATGATCATAGCGGAGTTTCTTGAACCGGGCAAGCCTGGCATGCAGGGTTCTCTCGGAAATTTCATGCCTTCGGGAAGGAATAAGTCCTCCATAGAGCATGGAATCCGTAGAAATCACCGCCGCCCGGGCAGAACCGGCATGGCTCTCCAGCCAGTTCCAGAGTTCCTCCGGATTCCCCGGCTCCTCCAGACCACGGGACAGAAGCTCCTCCGGCGGCATCCATATATCACAGCCCGCCTGCTCTGCCACCTCCGCTGTCTGCTGCATGGAAATCGGCCTGTTGTCATGAGCTATGAAGATGATTTTTTCCGCTCCCGCTGCCAAACCGATGTCTCCCATTACGAGGGAAGCAAAAAGAACCGGCATGCATAGAATACGCCATAAGGTTCCTCTCCACTTCCATTTCTTCATAACACTTCCCCCTCCTTTGAAAGCTGCCGCAATATGCCATCATCTCTGCAAGCCGCTTCTCTGCCTTGCTGCCTCATAGAGAATCACTGCGGCAGCGGTTGCCACGTTCAGGGACTCTGCCCTGCCATACATGGGAATGTATATCGTTTCTGAGGCATGCAGCAGCTCTTGGGAGGCACCGTTGGCCTCGTTGCCGAATACCAGGGCAACTCTTCCGGAAAAATCTGCTTCGTGGTACTGTTTTGCGGATGCATCCAGCGCAGCGGCATAGAGGGTGAGGCTTTCGTTTCGGGCGTATGCCAGGAAATTCTCCCGGGCGATGCCCTGACAAACCGGAAGATGAAAGAGAGAGCCCATGGCTGCCCTCACGGTCTTATCCGAATAAACATCCACGCATCCGTCGAGCAGAAGGACACCGTCGGCGCCCGCCGCATCCGCCGTGCGTATCATGGTTCCTGTATTCCCCGGATCCTGCACTCCGTCCAGCACCATGAGAAGGGAAGGCTTCTCGGGAAGCAGCAGATCCTCAAGAGTCGTTCTTTTTTTCTCTATGACGAGCAAAATGCCCTGGGGGCTGTCTGTGGCGCCGGCCTTTGCAAAAATAGGCTCAGGCACTTCGTAGAGGCTGCACCCGGATTCCTCCAGTCGTTGCGCCAGTTCTGCTCCGCGGGGGGCTTCGAGAAGTTTTTTGGTATACAGCCCGAATCGTATCCCCCAGCCGGCCTCCGCCGCCATTTCGCAGAGACGGATGCCCTCCGCCAGGAAAAGTCCCTCTTTTTCCCGGTATTTCCGCTGCTTCAGGGAGGACACAAGCTTCATTTTTTTATTCGACATGCTGTCGATTCTTTCTCTCATAATCTCACCCAGCGTACACAGATTTTTTGTAGTCTTTACTTTAATTTTTTTAATTCGCGTTTGTTCTCTGCGAATCCTTCCGATGAACTATTAGAATTTCATCGAGAGAAAAAAGGCGCACAGCCAAAGCCGTGCGCCTTTCCTTAAAACTTGAATTTTTGCAGAGAATTCTGCAGCTCCTGTGCCAGTTCAGCCAATGAACTGCTGGCGGTGGCGATTTCGTTGGAAGAGGCAGACTGTTCCTCCGAAGCGGCAGAAACGGTCTCCATCTCTTGGGAAACCTTGCCCCCGTCAGAAGAAATCTGCTGAGATTTCGACTTGATGTTGTCCGCCTCCTTGGCCACATGCTGGAGATCAACCGTCATGCCCTGAACCCGCTGGGTGACTTCGCCGGAAGCCGCACGTATCTGCTCAAAGGTCTCCCGCAATTGCTCCACGGAATGGGTGCCCTCCCGAACGGCGGTATTGCCCTCCTGCATGGAGGAGACGGCCTCTGAGGTGTCTTTCTGGATGCCGTCGATGAGTCCGGTGATGCGCTGAGCGGCCGTTTGGGACTCTTCGGCGAGCTTTCGAACCTCATCTGCAACCACGGCGAAGCCTCGCCCGTGTTCACCGGCCCGGGCAGCCTCGATGGCGGCATTGAGTGCCAGGAGGTTCGTCTGCTCAGAAATGGCGGAAATGGTTTCTACGATCTGGCCGATTTCCTGGGAACTCTGACCAAGCTTGTCCACTGTGGCAGCGGAGTGATTCACGATCTTCTCGACGCTCAGGATCTTTTCCACAGCGACCTCGATGGCCGCACTTCCGGCATCTGCCATACTCTGGGAGGATTTCGCATTATCTGCCACCCGATGGGCAGTATCGGTGAGGTTGTCTATGGCAACAATGGTGGTGTCCACGGATTCCATGGTGTCTGCCACGTTCTGCTGCTGTTCCACCACAGCTCCTGCCGCATTGGTGACGGACTGGGCTACCTGCTCAGAGGCTTGCGCGGACTGCGTTGCGCTGGCCGTGAGTTCCTGAGAGGATGCCGCCAGTTGCTCAGCACTGTTGCCCGTGTTGCGCATGAGCTTGTTGATGGTGCTGCGCATGGATACGATGATGTCCGCCATCTGGCCGAACTCATCTCCGCGCATGGTATCAGAAGAGCGGGGAACCTCCCGGAAATCTCCGTCACGAAGCCTAGCACAGGCCGCCATCATGAGATCCAGGGGTTTCGTGATTTCCTTGGTGATCCAGAAGCTGGAGATGATGAGGATGGCGAGAATCATGATGCTCTGAATGACCATGTTCCGGGAAGTGGCAGCGGCATTCTCATCACTGATCTGCCCCATGGTTTCCGCTTCCTCGTCGGCCGTGACGGAAATCTGTACGAAGTGCTTGCCCATGCTGGTGGCAACAGCGGCTCCATTCGCATCGTAATGGGCACGGCCTTCGGCATAGTGCCCGGACCTTGCAAGATTCATAGCTTCCGTCAGGACCGTCTTATAGCTGGTCCAGTCCTGCTGGATCTGGGCGTAACTCTTGGAAAGTTCCGAATCCTTTTCCACGATGGGACGAACCTTTTCAAGATTCTCCTCCATCTCCCTGACGCCATCATCAAATTTTCCCGTTACGCTCTGGACGCGGGCAAGATCACTGGCGCCTGTGGCAATGAGCATCATGCTCTGCATGTAGCGCATGGCATGTCGGCAATTGCCGATGTAGTAGATGGATTTCAATTTTTCCCTTGAGATGGTGTTCAAGTCACGGGTGGTGTCCTGCATGGCGGAATAGCCGCTGTAGCCGAGAGTGGCCATGCCGACAGCACCGATGACGCAGAGAATAAGAAGCTTGTAGGCAACGCGCAGATTATTGATGAAGTTCATGATAAAATATCCTCCAGTTCCAAGGGCGTGTTGATGAAACAGGGGATCGGCCGAATGGGGTAAGGGAATGAATCAACATGCCCAAGCATAATAGAAAGTGAATTACAGCAAATAGCGCAGATACACGTAGACCGTCGAAAGGGCGATGGTCAGGAGCATGATGGGGAAACCCACCTTGAAATACTTCACGAAGGTAATGTGAACCCCACGGTCGGCAGCAAGTCCTGCAACAATAAGGTTCGCAGAGGCTCCCACCAGTGTTCCGTTGCCGCCGAGGCAGGCTCCAAGCGCAAGGCTCCACCAAACAGGATCGAGATTCGAAACTCCCATGGCGCCCATGTTCTTGATAAGGGGGATCATAGTCGCCACGAAGGGAATATTATCCAGAACAGATGATACTATCGCACTCAGCCACAGCACCAGCAGAGAAGTCATCGCAACATCTCCACCGGTAAGCTCCACAGCCTTTTGCGCCAGTGAGCCGATGATACCTGTTTCGATAAGTCCGCCAACGGCGATGAAAAGACCGATGAAGAAGAAAATCGTCGCCCACTCCACAGACTTCATAGCCGACTCTACCAGATGGTGACTGCCCCCTGCCAGAAGAAGCAAAAGAAACGCCCCGGTCAGAGCCATGAGAGAAGATTCGATATGGGTGATGGAATGCGTGAAAAAACCGAGAACCGTGAGTCCCAACACGAACAGCGCACGGCGCAGGAGCTTCCGATCCTTGAGAGCCTTATGGGCATCCATGCTCATAACCTCCTGCTGGAGTTCCGGCTTCGTCTTGAGACTGTCCTTGTAAACATACTCCATGATGAAGACCACGATGATCATATTAATGATGGCAATGGGCGCCAGATTTTCAATGAACGCCACGAAAGTGAGCTCCTTCACTGCGCTGCCGATCATGATATTCGGTGGGTCGCCGATGAGAGTCGCAGTCCCGCCTATATTCGATGCCAGTATCTGAGTGAGCAAAAATGGCATTGACTTCAAGTGCAGCTTCTGCGTGATGCTGAAGGTTACCGGCACCATGAGGAGAACCGTGGTCACGTTATCGAGAAATGCCGAGAATACCGCCGTGATAATGGCAAGATAGGTCAGGAGCTTCTTGGGTTCCGCATTGGCCTTCTTCGCCGCCCAGATTGCGACAAAATCAAAAAGCCCCGTATGGCTCGTGACTCCCACCAGAATCATCATGCCCACCAAAAGCCCCAGCGTATTGAAGTCCACATGATGCAGAGCGGTGTCAATCGGAAGGACACCTGCCAGCATCATGATCACGGCACCCAACATCGCCGCCACCGTACGATGAATCTTCTCCGATACGATAACAGCGTACATCAGGACAAAAACAGTAGCCGCCAAAACCGCCATAAAACACCGCCTCCTATACTCGCGTTCGACAAAATTTAGGAGCTGAAAAGGTTCGGACGCCGTATATGTCCGGCAAAAGAACAGGCGGAGCCTCTTCTGACCAGACCCCGCCCCACACCTCCTGCTTGCAAATACGACAAAACTCCACGAAATAGAATACCACAAAATCCTTTCTCTTGTCTATAGAAGATTGCAAGAAGTCTATGATTTTCGACTACTCAATTTCGACTACTCAATAGAGAATTGATATACTGCTGAGCCGTGCGTCCCGAAATACCGGAATGCCCCATTTCCCAGCGGCGCGCACCCATCTCCAATTCCTCGTCCGTGAGATTTATCCCGGGATGCCTGCGGGCAAGTTTTTTTACGATATCAAAATACGCGGCCTGATCCGGACGGAAATATCCGATGGTCAGACCGAAACGCTCTGCCAGGGAAAGCTTTTCCTGCACGGTATCGTTCTGGTGCATATCCTCCTCAAAGGCATCCGGCCGATCCTTCCAGGTCTCGCGAATGAGATGGCGGCGGTTGCTCGTGGCATAGATGAGCACGTTGTCGGGCTTCACCTCAAGCCCTCCCTCAATGACAGCCTTGAGATACTTGTATTCGATCTCAAATTCCTCAAAGGACAGATCGTCCATAAAGATGACAAATCGGTAATTCCGGTTCTTGATTTGTGCAATCATGCGGGAAAGATACTTGAATTCGTGCTTATATACTTCAATCATCCGAAGCCCCCGGTCATAGTACTCGTTGAGAATGGCCTTGATGCTCGTGGACTTTCCCGTGCCCGCATCTCCATAGAGCAGGACATTATTGGCTCTCCTGCCGGAAACAAATGCCTCCGTATTATCGATAAGCCTCTGTTTCTGGCTCTCATAGCCGATGAGATCGGAAAGCCTCGTATCCCCGGTGGTGGTAATCGGCTCCAGCATTTCCCCTCCTTCGTCTGCCCTCGGAGAAATGCGGAAGGCTTTGTTGAGTCCAAACATACCCACGCCATAGCGGGCATAAAATCCCGTCACAATGCGGTACATATCATCAGCATCCTCCGCCTCCTCAATGCTGCGGCTGAGTTCCTGCACCTTGTCGCTGACGCTCTTGTTGTAGATCTGCTCACGTTTCTCCACTGCCTGGTAATCGCTGATGACAGAAAAACAATTCAAGTCCAGTGCCTTTTCCATCTGCGAGAAGTCGTAGGCAAAAAGCCGCCGGAAGATTTCCAGGTCATTTCCGGCAAAACGATTGACACTGCCCTCGCTGCCTCCCGTTTTCTCACAGACCAGAGTAAAGGGCGCCTCCGTGGTCGCCAGAAGAAAGGCAAGATAATTGTGCCAAAGGTTCCCGTTGAAGCCGTATTTCGTCGCCACATCCAAGAGGCGGTGGATTTCCGTCAATATGCGGCCGCTCAGTTCCTCCTTTTCGTAACGCTCCCTCTGAAAGTCGCGACAGATATCCGCCATGCGGAGCAGGATGCTGTCCGCCCCAATATTCCGGTAAATGATGAGTTTTGATGTCAAATGATGCATATGGATCCCCCAATTCATATCATGCAGATGTAGATGATTCAGAAAAATTTCCATTATTTTCATGGACAAAAAGGGTTTTGTCCATCAATGGAGAATAGATACTGTGTAAACCGGATGCAAAAAAAGCATCCAAGGCCCCATGAATCCATGGAGCACACGCAGTTTCGCCGATGGGCAGCCCATGCTTCACGGAAAATCAGGAGCCAAAAGGCCTATAACGAGGCAGAAGATGTCCCCCACTTCCGCAAGTGGGGGGTGTAACATCTCAAAACAGGCGGTGAGCATATCTCCCGCCTCGTTGAAACGCCAATTGGAAGGTTTTGCCTGCGGCAAAACTTGAACAATTGCGTTATAAAAAGGCTCCGAAAGGAGGTGTTTCAATGATTGCCTGGAACAGGATTGTCACAGAACGGGACAGCCGCATTTTCATTGGCTACAGCTTGCGGAACAGCATGGAATGCGACGGGCGTTTGCGCTATGACAGGAGCACGCACACCATCAAGGTGCTGCGCCTGGCTCACGGAGCAGGCTCTACGGAGACGGAATGGCTCATGGAGCCCATCTGCCGCCAAATAGCCGCCGGCGGGCTGACATGGCAGATTTCCTGCCTGTCCTATGATGGATTCCCCCCAAGCAATTCTTCCTGATATCATCACAATTTCATTGCCGTGTGTGGATATACGGCTTTGAAAAACACCGTGCATGGACACCGAATCCTTGCACGGTGTTTTTTCGCCAAAACCGTCTCCCAAAAACAGGAATCTTTCCTCCCTGCGGCGAATATGAAATGTTGTAAGTTCAAAGTAATTCCCCGCACAAGGAGTTGTCCCCACATGGATATTCAACTGAACAAAGAACGTATTCTCCATACGTTTCTCTCTCTGGCCAGCATTGACAACCCTTCCCTGAATGAGAGAGCCATGGCAGACGAGGTGCAGAAGCATCTCATCGAGCTCGGCACCGCGTTCCTGGAAGATGACAGCTACACGAAAACCGGCGGCACCGCCGGAAATATCTATGCCCTGTATCCCGGCGAAAAGGATCTGCCGCCGATTCTCTTCTCGGCACATCTCGACTCCGTGGATCCCGCCGAAGGCAAACGCCCCTTTGTCCATCCGGACGGAAGAATCACCAGTGACGGTACGACAGTGCTGGGCGCCGATGACGTTGCCGGCATCACCGCCATCCTGGAAGCGCTTCGCTACATCAACACCAACCACCTGCCCCACCGCCACATTGAACTTGTCTTTACTTACGCGGAGGAGCTTTATGATGTGGGAAGCGAGCATCTCAATTATCGGCGGCTGAAATCCAAGGATGTATATGTGCTGGATTCCACGGGAGAAATCGGCACTTTCATCCACAAGTCTCCCACCATCATATCCTTCGAGTTCGAGATCTGCGGTCTCTCCGCCCACGCCGGGTTCCACCCGGAGGACGGTGTCCATGCCATCAAGATTGCCGCAGAGGCCATCGCCGCCGCAAAGCTCGGAAAAGTCGATGAATCCGTCACCGTCAATATCGGGGAAATCTCCGGCGGCCGGGGCATCAACGTCATACCCGATCACTGCATCATCCGCGGCGAAATCCGAAGCTATGTGCACGAACGCGGCCTGGAGGAATTGGAAAACATCACCAGGCTGTTCCAGACCGCCGCAACCAAATACGGCGGCACAATCAAATCCTCTCAGAGGGAAGGCTGCCATGCCTATGAAATCGACCTCGACGCCCCCGTCATCAAACGCTTCGAGAACGTGTGCGAAAAGCTGTCGCTTCCCTTCCTCCCCGTCAAGAGTTTCGGCGGCAGCGACAACAACAACTTCGTGAAACACGGCAAAAGCGGCATTGTCCTCTCCTGCGGCATGGAAAATCCCCACTCCCTCCAGGAATTCATTACCGCCGACCGTCTCGTGGCACTCACAAAGTCCATCATCGCGCTCATGACAAGCGATGACTGACAACGGTGCTGTTCCTTATTTCAGGAACCCGTTGATGATCTGCTCTTCCGCCTCCTTCTCACTGAGTCCCAGGGTCATCAGCTTTATGATCTGATCTCCGGCAATCTTTCCGATGGCCGCTTCGTGAACCAGCATGGCATCGGTGTCATTGGCCTCCAGAGAGGGCACCGCCAGGATCTTCCCGCCATCCATGATGATGGAGTCACATTCCGTATGACCGTTGCAGGCTGCATTTCCCTTGAGGCAGAGATCCAGTTTCTGATAGGAACTGTCCTTCGCCACAGAGCGCGAAACCACATCCGCGCTGGAATTTTCCCCGTTGAGCTCCACATCGTAAACACTTGTGGCCTGTTGAATCCCATGGGTCATCAGGCGCTCCCGCACAACGAGCCGGGCATTTTTCCCAAGCGTGGCGCGCGTCACGCGGTCTGTGGAGTCCACGCCCTTGATCTGCACCAT
>DFES01000216.1:0-6284 GCA_002369175.1 Selenomonadaceae bacterium UBA3796 | reverse complement strand
ATCTGCACCATCTCCATCTCCATGACGCTTCCATCCTCCATCGTGACCTCCGTCACAGGATTCAGGATGCGCTTTCCCTGGCCGTCACCGGAACCGTAGTGTTTCTCCACGTACTTGACCTTGGAATTCTTGCCGATGAAGAAGCGATGCACCCCATCATGCTCCGAATCCTGCGTGCCGCAGTTATCAATGCCGCATCCCGCCACAATGACGATGTCGCAGTCATCTCCCACATAGAAATCATTGTAAACGGTTTCCTTGAGACCGCTGGCGCTCATGACCACCGGAATATGCACACTTTCCTTCTTGGTTCCCGGCTGGATGGTGATATCAATGCCGGGCAAATCGCTCTTCGTCCGGATATCAATATTGGCCGTCGTATGGCGTCCTGCCATCTCTCCATTGGCACGAAAATTATATGCGCCCTCAGGCACATCATGAAGGCCGGCCACCTCAGCCAGCAGCCTCTTCTGTATTGCATCCATTTCAACCATTGTCGTCTCCCTCTTTCCTGCAGTGTATCTTCTTCATAGGATACCACATGCAGTGCCCGGGGTAAAGAAAATCGTGCGTTCCATCCTCCACAAATGGAAAAAAGATAGAAAATGCGAAGATGGAAGCAGGAAAAATGCATGCGTTCTCGAATAAATATATTGGGGCTGAGGTCGCGTATCTCTGAATCAGCAAACGTATCCTTCCGATTTTTCCGTTCCATGAGAAACCACCAAGATATACCTTTGGGGATCGTTTCTTCCGGTTCCCTGCGATATACGCTACAGCGGGTGATTGATGTGAGTGCAGTTCGAGTGCTTGTGATCGACAATTCCATATTTTTATGCGACGAGCTGGCAGATGGACTGCGGCAGCATTTGCCTCCCGGAAGCCTGGTGGAAAAGACCACGGAGCCCGTCGATGCCTTGGAGAAGGTGTCCTTGTTCCATCCGGACGTCATCGTCCTCAACTATACCGTGTCCCAGATACAGATCAACGGACAGCGGCTTCTTTCCCTGCTGCGGGAACATCCGGATATCCCCATCATCACCTTCGGGTTCCTGTCCAAGGAAAAGACCACCGTCGCCCGTTTCGGCATCTCCGATTACGTTACAAGGCCGATGGATGCAAATTCCAAGCCCATGTTCCATGAAGAGATTGCCAACCGTGTCGTACAGTTAGCGCGCACTCAGAAAGCGTCTTCCCCTGCTGCGGGCAGTCCGTCCACAAGCCATCCGGCCGCAGCTTCTCCAGCGACAAGCCTGCGGCCGGGAGCGATCATGACGCGAGCTTCCTGGAAGCAGCAGCGGATGGCATCCCCCGGCCAGTCCTCTTCGGCTGCTTCAGCGCCTCCTGCCGCCCCGCTGAATTCCATCCGCCATTCCGGCAGAAAAATCGAACTTATTGCCATCGGCTCCTCCACCGGAGGCACAGAGGCTCTTTCCACCATACTGAAGGAGTTGAGTCCGCCCATGCCCGGCATTGTCATCACCCAGCACATCCCGCCCCTCTTCGCCAAACTTTTCGCCAAACGGCTGGATGATGAATGCAAGCTCCGTGTCAAGGAAGCCTCCAACGGTGACCAGGTGGAGCATGATACGGTTTATATCGCGCCGGGCAACCTGCACATGACCGTGTATCGAAGCGGCGGCTCCATCATGATCGCTTGCGGACCGGGGCCAAAGGTTCATAGCTGCCGCCCGTCAGTGGACGTACTTTTTGATTCCGTTGCCGCCAATATCGGAGGTACTGCCGCAGGAATCATCCTCACCGGCATGGGACATGACGGCGCTGCGGGACTCCTTAAAATGCGGAAGGCCGGCTCCCCCACGCTTGGCCAGAATGAAGCTACCTGCGTTGTCTACGGCATGCCGAAGACCGCTTGGGAAATGGGTGCCGTAGAACATCAGCTTCCCCTGACCTCCATAGCCTCAGCCATAACCCAGCTGGTGCGCCAGCCATGAAAAAAGGACGCATATCCTTCCACAGGATGTACGTCCTTTTTTCATGGCTGGCCATCGACACCCGAAAATTCAGGCGCGCTGCCATCCTTCAATACTTCTGCCGTTCCCGCAGGGCGCGATCCATATCGCGCTTGTCCGCCCGCGCCTTGAGATCCTGACGTTTATCGTAATTGTGCTTGCCGCTGGCAAGCGCCAATTCCAATTTGGCCTTGCCCCTTTTGAAATAGATCTTCAGAGGAACCAGCGTAAAACCCTTTTCCCGGGTCTTGCTGAAGAGCTTCACGATCTCTGCCTTGTGCATGAGAAGCTTCCGCGGGCGCCTTGGGTCGTGATTGAAGATATTCCCCTGCTCATAGGGGCTGATGTGCATGTTCTGCACAAAAACTTCTCCATTCTTGATTTCGGCATAGCTGTCCTTGAGATTGGCGCGCCCTGCCCGCAGGGATTTTACCTCCGTTCCCTGCAGGGCCATGCCGGTCTCATACGTTTCATGAATGAAGTAATCATGCCGCGCTTTTCGGTTTTCACAGGCGATTTTGACACCTTCATTTTTCTTTCCCATGGTTCTGGCCTCTCCTCATTTTTTGTTTCCGGACTTCGACCTGTGCGGGCGCGGCTTTTGCTTCGCCTTTTTCTTTCCCGGCGGCCTTCCCTTGCCTTTGCTCTGATATCCGGGAGGATCCGGCCACGGTGCGCCGCTACCCCCACTGTGCTTCTTCTTTTTGCGGCGGAGTTTCTTCTTTTTCGCGGGCATATCCTCCGCAAGCAGGACTTCTGCTATCATTTCCTCTTCGGAAAACTCCCTGTCCTTTTTCCCTTTGCCTTTGGAGTGCTTGCCCTTTTTCT
The DNA here is from genome assembly GCA_002369175.1 of Selenomonadaceae bacterium UBA3796. Taxonomy (GTDB): domain Bacteria; phylum Bacillota; class Negativicutes; order Selenomonadales; family Selenomonadaceae; genus UBA3796. The sequence continues at coordinate 3,483 of DFES01000216.1, read as the reverse complement.
TCCGCTCTGCATGCAAAGAAGTCTCTTTCTCGGAAACCTTTTCCTCCTTCGCCGGAGGCTTTGGATGATATACGCCGTTGCCCTTCAGGACAAAATCCAGTGTACGTTCCTCCACACGCGCTCTTGCCAGTATGACCTCCACCGAATCGCCCAGTCGATACCGGGTTCCCGTGCGCTCTCCCACCATGGAGAATTGTTCCTCTGCATAGGCATAGTAATCATTCACCATGGTGGACACATGGACGAGCCCCTCCACGCCGTTATCCAGTTCCACAAACATGCCAAACGCCGTGACACCGCTGATGATTCCCTCGAACTCCTCGCCCACGAACTGCGTCATGTACTCGATTTTCTTCATATCGGTGGTTTCGCGTTCCGCCTCAATGGCCACACGCTCCCGCTTGGAAGAATGTTCTGCAATGCCGGGCAGCATGCCCCGGAGTTTTTCCCTGCGCGCCCTGGAGATGCCATCCTCCCCAAAGCTCTCACGCAACAGCCGGTGCACCACAAGATCGGGATAACGGCGTATCGGCGATGTGAAATGCGTATAAAAAGGTGCCGCCAGGCCGAAATGACCGAGGCTCTCCTCGCTGTACCGCGCCTGCTGCATAGAACGCAGGGCAACCGTGCTGACAAGCTTCTCCTCGGGACGCCCCTGAACCTTTTCCAGCGCTCTCTGCACATCCATAGGGCGGATCTTGCCTTCCCCGTCGCTGCGGACGAAAAGACCGAAGGCTCCCAAAAGCTGATTGAGCTGCTGTATCTTATCCCCCTTTGGCTGCTCATGGACACGATAGAGGAAGGGCATGTGTTTTCTCTCCATATGCTCCGCCACCGTCTCATTTGCAACCAGCATGCACTCCTCTATGATGGATTCCGCCAGGGACCCCTCCCTTTTGAGCAGCGCCACGGGATGACCCTCTTCGTCAAGCTTCACCTTAACCTCCGGGATCTCAAAATCGATGGCACCCCGGGCATGGCGCTTCGCCTTGAGCACATTGCGAAGTTCCGCCAGCGTCCTCAGCATGGGAAGCAGATCCGCATTATCATCCACGAAGGGCTGCTCATGCCCCACAAGTATCTTATTGACGATATTGTAGGAGAGACGGCGATACACATGGATGACTGCGGGGAAAAGCTCATAGTGAAGAACTTTTCCATTCCCATCGATCTCCATCTCACAGGCCATGGAAAGGCGATCCTCCCCGGCGTTCAGACTGCATATACCGTTGGAGAGCGCCTTGGGAAGCATGGGAATCACCCGATCCACAAGATAGACACTGGTTCCCCTTTCCCTCGCTTCGCGATCCAGGGGAAGACCTTCCTTCACATACCAGCTCACATCAGCGATGTAGACCCCGAGGAAGAGGTTGCCATTCTCCTTTTTTTCTGCATAGACCCCATCATCCAGATCCTTGGCGTCTTCACCATCGATTGTGACAATACGAAAATAACGGCGGTCCTTGCGGCCGCGGTATTCCTCAAGCATAGGCGCCCGCTCCGTCGCATCGGCAGCTGCCTGCACGTCTTTCGGAAACTCCTCGGACAAATCGTACTGCCGCATGACGGAAAGCACATCCACGCCGGGGGCTCCCCGCCGTCCGAGAACCTCGATGACCTTGCCCTCAGCGCTGTGGCGCTTCGTCGGCCATTCCGTGATCTCCACGACCACCTTCATTCCTGTTTTGGCACCGCAGAATTGGTTCTTCGGCACGAAAATATCCTGCTGAAGCCGTGCATCATCGGGGGTCACAAAACCAAAGGTTTTGCTGCCCTCAAAGGTTCCCACGATCTTTCTGTTCGCCCGCTCCACAATCCGCAGGATTTCGCCTTCCCGCGAACGTCCGGGAATATCCGACAGTGTTACCCTTGCCACTACCCGATCCCCGTTCATCGCTGTACCGAGCATTGGGCCGGGCACAAAAACATCCGAATCTTCTTCCTTCTCTTTCCGATCCGGGACAATGAAGCCAAAGCCTTTGGCTGACATGGACAGGCGTCCCACAACGAGATGCATGCGGCTTGGCAACCCGTAAAGGTCGCTGCGGTTGCGGATGATGAGAGCCTCCTGCTCCAAATCCTCCATCGCCGCCCAAAAATGCACCAGATCTTCCGGCGTAAGCTGCATTCCTTCTGCCACATCTTCTGCCAAAAGAGGCTTGTACGCCTCCTTTTCCATGTAGGACAGGATCCTGTTTTTCAAGTCCTCTATCACGTTTTCTGTAATCCTTTCTGCAAAAACGCCGCTACCTTCTCGAAGATGATTTCCCGCCCCTCTTCCAAGGGAAGCAAATGACCGGAATTCTCCCTCCAGTAGATTTCCTTCTCCCGGCTCCCAATGTGTCCGTATATGTATTCTGCGCTCTCCGGCGCTGCCGTGTGATCCTTCCTGCTGTGGACGATGAGCGTTGGAACCTTCACTTCCGGCATGTAATGCTTCACCCTTTCAATAACGTCCAGCATTTCGTGAACGGAAATCAGGGGCATCTTTCGATAGGTGTGGTTCACAACTGGCGGAACATTCTTGAGGTTCCGTCTTGCCTTCGGCACAAAGAGCCCCTCGGAAACCTCCCGCGGAGGCAGGAATTTGATCCCCCGCTCCTCTGCGATCACAATGGGAGCTGCCAGGCTCACAACACGGTCAATCCGCTCCTCCGCTGCCAGAAGAAGGGCAAAAAGCCCCCCCATGGAATGCCCAATGACGGACACGCTCTCCGTACAGCCGGATAAAAGAGCATAGCCATCCCTCACCGAGTCCATCCAATCCTCATCTGTCATATGAGACATATCCTCTGCCGTCGTACCGTGTCCTGCCAACCGGATCCCCATTACCGTAAACCCCTGCTCCTGCAGGTATTTTCCCATGAGCAGGAGCTCCGCCGGGAGCCCGGTAAAACCGTGAACAAGCAGAACACCCTTTGCGCTGCCCGGCAGAAAAAATGGTTCCGCTCCAGGCAAGATCAAGCAAACTCCCCCTTCCTGCAAACTTCCCGCGAAACAAAAAACGCCCCCCTCCCTCCATGGGGTTGAGGACGTCCGGAATTATGACGTCATGCGCGCGATTACAATCGTAATCACGGCAAACAACACAGCGAGAACCACAGTAACACGGGCAAGGAGAGCATCCAGTCCCCTGGCCTTGCTGCTGAATACGGTATCCCCGCCGCCATCCATACCGCCCATGCCCGCCGACTTCGCCTCTTGTCCGAGAACTGCCGCAATGAGCGCAATCGCAACCAGCGCATCCACTATCATCAAAATGGTAAGCAAGCCCCTCCATCTCCTCTTCTGTCCAAATACGATTACGTTCTATCTTACCACAGAGCCCCTTCCTATGCAAGGAAATTCCTGTTGACATCCCTGCAACATCCTCTAAAATAATAGGTAAGGCTAGGGCGTGTTGATTAATTCACTCACCCCATCTTCACAGTTCTTGACTGTCCCTGCGTCGTTGACACATCCTCGACATAGCACCACTATGCC
>DFES01000179.1 GCA_002369175.1 Selenomonadaceae bacterium UBA3796 | reverse complement strand
CTTTTTCCTCATTATAGCATAGGTCCCATGGAATGACTATTATTAAATTTTTGAACGAGGTTTTACACTCTGTAGCATTGATACTTTCCTTCCCGGCAGATGCGCATATGCAAAGCTCTGACATCATAGAGGCCGTAGATGGCTATCTCACTGAGATTGGCCAGGTACGTATCCATGACTTGCGTTCCGGTTCCAGCAACAACTATATCCACATCGTAGGCGTGAACCTCACTGAAAAAGAAGCCCTGCGCTGGCTGGCTGATGGCGGCAATTTCTAAAATGTAAATTTTCATTTTCTTGCCAACAAACCGCCTTTTGTGCTATACTCTAAGAAGTGTTGATGGATGCAAGTTCGCCACAGGGGGCGGATGGGGTTTGTCGACACGCTCTGGTCAATGCGGATGTGGCGGAATTGGCAGACGCGCTGGATTTAGGATCCAGTGCCGCAAGGCGTATGGGTTCAAGCCCCTTCATCCGCACCAAATAGAGAATATACGGGAGCCTGGAACATCCGAAGGGGATTTTCCGGGCTTTTTCATTGGAGCCATGCTATGTTTTTGAGCGCCTGCTGCAGCAGGGAGGGATGGGAATGACAGAACTTTTGGAGGAGAAGCTGAAACTTTTGCCGGATTCGCCCGGAGTCTATATCATGAAGGATGACCAGGGAAAAATCATCTATGTGGGAAAGGCCATTGTGCTGAAAAACCGGGTGCGGCAGTATTTTCGGAGCAGCAAGGGGCATACGCCGAAAGTCCGAGCCATGGTTGCGAGAATCGCAGATTTCGAAACCATCATGACGGCTTCCGAGGTGGAGGCTCTCATCCTGGAATGCAATCTCATCAAAAAACATCGTCCCCGCTATAACATCAGTCTCAAGGATGACAAGAGCTATCCCTATGTGAAGGTGACCTTGCAGGAAGAATATCCCCGGGTATTCCTTACGCGGCGGATTTTGAAGGACGGCGCCCGTTATTTCGGCCCCTACACCAACGTGACGGCAATCCATGAGAGCCTGAAACTCCTGCGGCGTCTGTTCCCTCTCCGTTCCTGCAAGCAGATGGGGGAGCGTCCCTGCCTGGAGCACCACATCAAGCGCTGTCTCGCTCCCTGTACGGGGAAGGTGGACAGAAGCGAGTACCGCGCTATGATTCGAGCGGTATGCCTGTTCTTGGAAGGGCGGACGGAGGACACGGAGAAGGATTTGGAAGCCCGCATGCAGGAGGCGGCCGATTCCTTCCGGTTCGAGATGGCGGCTCGCCTCAGGGATCAGCTCATGGCGGTGCGAAAAGTGGCGGAGAAGCAGAATATCGTCACAGGTTCCGGGGATCAGGATGCGGTGGGCATGGCTCGTTCCGAGCTGGGGGTCTGTGTGCAGATCTTCTGCATCCGTGGTGGAAAAATGACGGGAAGGGAGCACTTCCTTTTGCGCGGCAGCGAGGAGGAGACGAACGAAGCGCTTTTGACGGCTTTCTTGCAGCAGTATTACCATCAGGCTGCTTTCGTACCCAGGGAGGTGCTCCTGCCGTTTCCGTTGGCAGAAGCTTTCCTCCTTGAGGACTGGCTTGCCGGACGAAAGGGCTCCCGCGTACAGATCCTCGTGCCCCAAAAGGGGACAAAGCGGGATGTTGTGCGGATGGCGGAGGGCAATGCGGAGAAATATCTTTCCGATGAGGCAGCGAGGCTCAGACAGTCAAATGAGCAAACCCTGGGGGCAGTGGAGGAATTGGGGCGCTGCCTTGGGCTTCTCAAGCCGCCCAACCGCATGGAATGCTTTGATATCTCCCATATCCAAGGGTCTGAGACAGTGGCCTCCATGGTGGTCTTTGAGGGCGGGATCCCCAAAAAATCAGATTATCGTCGGTTCAAGATACAGAGTGCAGAGGGAAAGCCGGATGATTTCAAGTCCATGCGGGAGGTCACAAAACGGCGTTATGGCAAACTCGAAGAGAAGGAGCTCCCGGATCTCATCGTCATTGACGGCGGTATGGGACAGCTTTCTTCCGCGCTGGAAATCATCCGGGGCGCCGGTCATGCAGATGTGCCGGTGGTAGGCCTTGCCAAGCAGTTTGAACTCATCTTTGTGGAGGGAGCATCGGAGCCGGTGGAGCTTCCGCGCAACAGCCAGGCTCTCTATCTCATACAGAGGATTCGCGATGAGGCGCACCGCTTTGCCATTACCTATCATCGCAGGCTCAGGGGAAAGCGGAATCTCGTGTCGGTATTGGATCATATCGTGGGTATCGGGCCGAAACGGCGCAAGGCACTCTGGAGCCACTTTGGAAATTTGGGGAAAATCAAGGAGGCCACGGTGGAGGAACTGGCAGTTGTGCCGGGCATGAACCTGCCTGCGGCGGAAGCCGTGTATCATTTCTTTCTGGCGCAAAGGGGCATGCGGGGAGAAGAGTGAAGTTTGGAAGGGATGTTGGAGTGATGGGAAATATAGATTTGCATGTGCATTCTCTTGTATCGGACGGAAGCTTTCAGCCTGTGGGACTGGTGGAGGAAGCAGAACGGCAGGGACTTTCTGCTTTTGCTCTTACGGATCACGATTCCACGGCAGGGAATGCGGAGGCCGCCGAGGCCGCGGAGGCCTCCGGCATCGGTTTTTTGCCGGGAATGGAGCTTTCCGTGGAGTATCGGGGAAGGCAGCTTCATATCGTATGCCTGGGGTTTGACTGCGAACATCCGGCCTTTCAGAGGATGTATCGCTGGATACGATCGGTGAAGGAGGCAAAAATTCCCGAAATCGTTGAGTATGTGCGCCAAAAGGGAATGGATATCTCCATGGAGGAGGTAAGGAAGCATTCCTATGGACGGGCCGTGGATCGCTATACGGTTATGCGGTATCTCGTGTCCCTTCGCATGTACGAGCGCGCCCAGCCCATCTGGGATCATTATCTCAATCCGGCAGTGGAGGAGATGGGGCTCAACATCAATATTACGGCTGAGGAAGCCCTGCCCGTCATTCATGAGGCGGGGGGGATCACTTCGTTGGCGCATTTCCACAAGAATATCGGCCTGAAAGGCATGACGCGGGCAGAGCAGGAGCAGGTCATTGTCCATTTGCACGGCATGGGTCTGGACGGCATGGAGCGGTGGTATTCGAATTATTCCCCAGAGGATGCGGCGTTTGCCGCTGCCATGATCGAGAAGTACCATCTCCTGTCCACGGCAGGGACGGATTTTCATGGCGAGAATCGCCCGGATGTCGTCATGGGGCATGGGGTTCGGGATAATATGGCGATACCGTATGAGTTGTTCATGGATCTTTTGCCTCACTGCAGAAAATATGTCCTGCCGAAAGGATTTTCCCGGAGAAGGTAGAATACATACAAAAGAGATGAGGATAAGGCTGTTTCTGTTTTAGGAGGGGTTTCCATGAAGACTTGGGTTTGCACGGTTTGCGGATGGATTTATGACGAGGAAAAGGGAGATTCGGATTACGATCTGGCTCCGGGTGTGAAATTCGAGGATTTGCCGGATGATTTTGTCTGCCCGCTTTGCGGAGTCGGCAAGGACAGCTTCGAGGAACAATCCTGAAGAAGCTCCCAAACAAAGAGAGAGTTGCTCCGGTGGCTCTCTCTTTTTTGGTTGTGCACATAAACAGGAATAATGGTAAGATTAAAAATACATTGATTTTTAGACTATTCTTTGTTATAATCTATATATGTTTGTAAACGGTGATGTGATTCGGATTTCCGGAGAACATCAATTTTATAAGGAGGCTATGTCATGAAAGTAACAGTTGTTGGTGCAGGTAATGTTGGTGCAACCGTAGCGAATGTTTTGGCGGCGAAGAATTTCTGCAGCGAGGTCGTTCTCATTGATGTCAAGGAGGGTCTGTCCGAAGGAAAGGCCATGGACATCATGCAGACGGCGCATATGCTGAACTTCGATACGACCGTCATTGGCGCAACGTCCCCGCTGGATGCTCCGGATTACTCTGCAACGGCAGGCAGCGATGTTATCGTCATTACTTCCGGTATTCCGCGCAAGCCCGGCATGAGCCGCGAGGATCTCATCGGCGTCAATGCGAAGATCGTGAAAGGTGTTGTGGATCAGGCGTTGAAGCATTCGCCGAATGCGATTTTCATCATCATTTCCAATCCGATGGATGCCATGACGTATCTTACGCTGAAGGATTCCAAGCTGCCGCGCAATCGTGTGCTCGGTCAGGGCGGTATGCTTGACAGCAGCCGTTTCCGTTATTTCCTCTCGAAGGCGCTCCAGAAGGCTGGTTATCCTGCTACTCCGACGGATGTGGATGGCACGGTCATCGGCGGTCACAGCGATAAGACCATGGTTCCTCTTGTGAGCCTCGCAACCTATCGTGGGATTCCCGTAACTCAGCTTCTTTCCGATGAGGAGATCAAAGACGCCGTTGAGCAGACGAAGGTGGGCGGCGCTACTCTTACGAAGCTGCTCGGCACTTCCGCTTGGTACGCACCGGGTGCGGCAGCTGCAGCCATGGTTGAGGCAATCGCTCTGGATGCCAAGAAGCTCATGCCTTGCTGCGTCTATCTTGACGGCGAGTATGGCGAGAAGGATCTCTGCATTGGCGTTCCTGTTATCCTTGGCAAGAACGGTTTGGAGAAAATTGTCGAGTACAAGCTGGAGGGCGATGAGAAGGCGAAGTTTGATGAAAGCGTTGCCGCTGCCCGTGCTACGAACTCCAAGCTTGGGGATGCGTTGAAGTAATACAGCGGAAGCAAGTTTTTTGAAAAACAGGTCGGCATGGCCGGTGCGTATTCGTAGGCATCGGCTGTGCCGAAATTTTTTTGTAAAAATTTAACTTTTTTGTGTTCATTTACGATATAATATGCATAGAGAAAATTTCATCTTTCATGGTCTTTCCGGAATTGAGGTGGCAGATATGGTAGAACGCATAGGAAAGGTTGCGAGAGTGAAGGGCGTTGAATATGACGTGGGACGCTCCTTTGATCGCAAGGAGGGATACGAGGAGCAAGCTTTTGAGAAGAAGTTTGCGGGAGTATTTCAGCGGGCTCAAAAAAGCCATGAGGAAGAAAGGGGTTCTGTGCCGGAGGCATACCGCCTGGAGCTCGGGCGGGCTACGCAATCCCTTTTCTATGAGGGAGGCTTGGACTTCCGGCCGTTGAGGAGCAAGCTCAAAGCGTATCAGTGAGGATGATGTATTTGCAGGAAAATGTGTATTCTACAAAAATGCCCCCGATGGGTTCCTAGCCGCTGAGCGCAGAAACTGATCGAGGGCATTTTCTGTTTTTGGATGCAAGGAATTTCCAGGATGTGTGTCGAATCTTTAGCCTATGGTTCCAATACGGACCACTCATAGGAGAAGGAAAAGCAGGAACTCGCAGGAGTCTTTTCCCAGTTCTGGTGAAGGCGGTCAGAAACGTTGACGACGGAGTTCTTGTTGACGTTGGAGAGGAGGACGATAAAATTTGCTCCGTTCCGGGTAACAACATCCCCCTTGCGCAGTGATGTGCGGAGGGTGTCAATGAACTGTTCCTCTGCTTCCGCAGGTGTAACGGTGGCATTGCCGTATCGGTTCAGGCTGAGGAGCAGGATGCAGGCTGGCTTTTCATAGACCTTTAGGGTGCGGCGGAGGTAGCGGTATACGGCGCGGAATTCCTCGAAGGGAAGATGCAGTGCACCTTCTCCCTGGTTGCGCTCACCGAGGATCATCTCGATATGGGAGATGTCTGCTGCACTGGCATCGGCACTCTTGGCATGATGCTGCTCGTTGAAGATGTTGTAGCCGTGTTTTCCGTTCTGCTTCACCGTATAGAGAGCCTTGTCCGCTTTCTTGTAGAGCGTCTCAAAGTCTGTTCCCCCGGTGGGGACGAAAACGCAGCCGATGGAAGCGCCAAGGGGGATGTTCATGTCTTCTCCCATCAGTTCCTTGGCGGATTTTGTCAAGCTGTGGTTGATGAACTCCGATTTGTGGGCGATGCCCGCCTCATCCAGCATACCGTGGCAGAAGGCGATGAACTCGTCTCCGCCCATGCGGCCGATGATATCCGCCGGACGGACCGCGGCGCGGATGATGTCCGCAAAGCTGATGAGCACTTTGTCTCCCATGGAATGGCCGTAAATGTCGTTGACCAGCTTGAAGCTGTCAAGGTCAATCATGAGAAGTGCACCGCTGGCGCTCTTGCATGCGGTCTTGAGTTCTTTCTCGGAGGAGCTCTTGTTGAGAAGTCCTGTCAGGGAGTCAATGCTGGCATGTTTTCTCAGCCCCTGGAGGCGGTTGACGGTCTGCATGATATTCGCAATGCGCCGCAGGAGGAGATCCGGGTTCAAAGGCTTGCGGATGAAATCCATGGCTCCATTGTCGAAGCCCTTGCTTTCCGTCTCTTCGTCATCATCAGCCGTCATGAACATGAAGGGGATGATATCATGGTATTCTGATTGCAGGGTAAGCTGCAGCTCATATCCGGACATACCAGGCATGTGAAGGTCGGAAAGCACCATGTCAGGGCGTTCCTTCCGGAAGATCTCAATGGCTTCCTTGCCGGAGGTAGCGCAGAATACGGTATAAAACTCGGAGAGCATGTTTTCTGTCATCAGCAGGGTGACGATCATGTCATCGACAATGAGGATTTTATTCATTTCATTCGCTCCTTCACATCTGTTGGGGTTGTCCCTGCATACAGCTGATGAATACATTATAACGCAATCGTTCAAGTTTT
>DFES01000195.1 GCA_002369175.1 Selenomonadaceae bacterium UBA3796 | reverse complement strand
GTGTTGATTGGTACCGTTTGTGCGTCAATCAATTGGCCGGATTGTAGGCAGCGGCTTTTTGGGCGGTGTTTTCCGCGGATTTCTGAGAGGGAAGGAGGGCATTATGGCACTGTTGCAGCCGGAATCCTATAAAAATGCAATGAGACTCAACCACATGGCTGTTTTTACGTGGAATCTTTGCGAAGACTCCCTGGAATACGATGAAATGATGCCGCTTCTCTTGCAGCATGAGATCCCCAAGGAAAAAATTTCCTCACATTTGGAACGTGCCCGCCTGGTTCACCCAAAGGATCGGGGCATGTTCCTGAAACAGCTCCATCGTCTGCTTCAGGGGAAATCCCATCGCATGGCGCCGGAACAGGATTTCAGCATGGAGTTTCGCGTCTATACGACATGGCGGTGCTATCTCTGGATGCACATGGGGTATCGGGTGAAGTATGTAGACGGCGCTGCCTGTCAGGTGGACGGTTTTCTTCAGAATATCCATGCACAGCATCAGGAAAAGGCGCGCATGAAGAGCATTGTGGAGCGGGATCCCATGACAGGGCTTTCCAGCAAGACCCATTCCGTATATTTGGTCAATCAGGCTCTTTCCGGTGCTTCCTCCACGCATGCTCTTCTTGTCATCGATCTGGATAACTTCAAGAAGGTCAATGACAAGCTGGGGCATCTCATCGGTGATGCCGTCATCATGGACATGGCCATGAACCTCAAGATGCTGTTCCGTCCGTCGGATATCTTGGGGCATATTGGCGGCGATGAGTTCATGGTGCTGATGAGGGACATCGGCGATTCGAATGTGGTACAGGAACGCTGCAACCAGTTGCGGGATCTTTTGCGGAAGAGCTATGCTCACGGAAAGGAAACCGTTCCTGTTTCGGCAAGCATTGGCATCGCCTTGGCGCCCAAGCACGGACAGGATTACCAGACTCTCTTCTCCCATGCGGATGCTGCTCTCTATCAGAGCAAACGCCTGGGGAAGGATCGTCAGATGGTGTATTCTTCCCATTTTGTGGAACAGCGTGAAAAAGTGGCGACAGAAGGCGAATCCCGCCAGGATCTGCAAAAGCTTCTGGAGAATCCCAAGCAGTACATTCTGGATATGGCGTTCAATTCCAAGGATACCGAACTTGCGGTGCAGATTCTTCTGGAGGTTTTCGCAAAGTATTTCAAGGTGCACCGTGCCTATGTCTTTTGGCATGTGGATGGTCCCTACTGGCCCAGAGCACTGTTTGAATATGCCATGGGGGACTGCAAAAAAGCCTCCATTGCTCATGATGCGCCTGTACGCCGACAGATACGGAAGCGCTACCGGACAACGAAGTACGGAAGGTTTACGGAGTGCAGCGATACGAGCAAGCTGGCCAGTCAAATGGCTCGCAAGGAATTTGAGCGGCGGCAGATTTGTGCTTATTTGGAATGCGCTGTCATGGACGGTGACAAATTCATCGGAAGTGTTGGATTTGATGACTGCAAGGATGCGCGGGAGTGGACACAGGCGGAGCACGAGGTGCTTCAGGCCTTTGCAGACATCATGCGTCGTTTTCTCTTTGGGCAGCTCTACTATGAGCGCATGAAGGGACGAGGCGCCCTGGATTTTTGAATCATTTCCGCCGTGGCAGAGTAGCGGCGGGAATCTATATCCTTTTGGTGAGTAGGGGAGGATGGGAAATGAAGAGAAAAAAAGCCTTGCGGATCATTCTGTCAATGGGTCTGTCCTTCTTCGCAGCTTCTGCGATTGCCTTTGCATCGGATGCGGGACTCCACGTGGATCAGGTAGGATATCTTACGGATCATGACAAGGTGGCAATGGTGACGGCGAAGGGGGAGACCGCTTTCCGCATTGTGGATGTGCACACGAATCAGACGGTTTACGAAGGGGCCTTGTCTCCGGCAAAGCACGATGCCAATTCCGATGAGGAGGTATGTCGTGCTGATTTCACGGCGCTTTCCCGTCCGGGGGAATATCGTTTGGTCGTGGGGGAGAGAACGTCTTATGATTTCGCCATCGGGGATAATGTATACGCTGTTCCCTTGGTACAGAACCTGAGGTCCTACACACTTTCCCGCAGCAACACTCCCATGCGGGATTACCTGACAGGGCTGAGCATCGCTCATGGACATCCACAGACGACCCAGGCAGAAGTATATTTCACCGATGCGCTGAACCGGAAAGGGGATCGCTTGGATGTCAGCGGCGGCTGGTACGATGCAGGGGATTATGGAAAATACATCACAACGGCGGCCATTTCCAGCGCAGAACTTCTTCTCGCTTATGAGGCTCATCCGAAGCATTTCACGGAAGGGCAGCTCTTCTTCCCGGAAGGGGTTGCGGGGGAGGCTTCCCTGCCGGATCTCCTCAGCGAGGTGAAATGGGAGGTGGAGTGGATGCGCAAAATGCAGCGTCCGGACGGCAGTACCTTCCACAAAGTGGCAGGGGCAAAATGGCCGGGATTCGATGTCACGCCGGATACGGACACACAGCCCTTCTTCATCTACAGCACGGCAAGCTACAGTACGGCCATGTACGGCGCAAGTCTTGCCATAGCAGCCAGAGTGTACAGCCAATATGATGCAGACTACGGAGCCGCGCTGCTGGCAGACGGGGAACGTGTCTGGAAATTCCTGGAAAAGACAAAGGCTCCCTTCTATCGTGTGGATGAGGGACAGGAAAGCGGTTCCGGCCCCTACAACAAGAACACGGATGCGGAAGAGCGCATCTGGCTGGCCGCCGAGCTCTTCAAAACCACGGGGAACAAAACCTATGAAGCGTATTTGCAGGAGCATAGGGCTCTGCTGACCCAAAAGCCGGGGTTCTTCACCTGGGGAAATACCTTGGCGCTGGGGCAGTATGCATACAGTACCAGCAGCCATGCGGATCCGGAACTGCAGGAAAAGACGAGGCAGGCATTTCTTGGCTATGCGGATGATATTTGCCGCAAAATCAAGGAAGATGGTTTCCGCTGTGCTTTGGCAAGGGAAGAATATACTTGGGCTTCCACGAAAAACGCTCTGACCATGGGGGATATCCTCCTCATGGCCAATGAGATTTCTCCCCAGAGAGCCTATGTGGAGGGCGCTCTGGATCAGATCCACTATCTTTTTGGACGCAACGCCCTGAACAGAAGCTTCATGACAGGAGTCGGCGACAATCCGCCGGAGCATCCCCATAACCGTATCCATGAGAGCACCGGAGCCTATGTGCCCGGACTTGTTGTGGGCGGCCCCAATTTTGTATCGGGCGGCGACCCTGACCAGACAAAGTACCTGGAGCAGGGGAATATCCCTCCGGCAAAGGCATATCTTGATGTGCTCACCTCATGGTCCACCAATGAGTATGCCATTGACTACAATGCCGCTGCGACCTATGCCCTTGCTTGGTTCACGACTGCAGAGCCCAATCAGAAGGCAGAGGCAATCAAAGTCTCACGGCATTTCCCCCCGCTTCCGAAGCAGTAGAGAAAGATGTTTCACGTGAAACATTGCAATGCATTCTTGGTTTCACGACGATAGGATGAAAAAGGCTTGGTAGGAATCCGTATTTTGTGGTTCCTTCCAAGCCTTTTCGTTATTTACGCAAGGTTGTCCGCATTATAACGCCAATTGGAAGGTTTTGCCTGCGGCAAAACCTTCCAATTGCAATGGCTCCTCTATCCGAATAATATTGCGCCCATCCCCTTGAACCGCTAGTTATATATTCAAATATTTCAGAAGATGATGTTTCCTTCCAAGAGTCTTTTCCTATGCCATTTTCCTCTCTCCACTTCGCCGTCAGCTTTCCCGTAAACGCCCGATGCAAGATTGCCGCCTTCCTTAGGGCAAATCCCTCCACCACCGACGTAAGTTTTTCCTTCGCCTCGTCTAAGTCGGCAAAGAGGGATTCGATAAGGGTTACAATGCGCTGTTGCCCAGCTATAGGCGGCAATGGCAAAGGATTATTTTGCACGTTTGATAGGGTAATTCCCTGCACTGTTGAACCGCTTGATTTTCGCTCAAAATCATGTTTGAAATTCTTGAAATAATAATGGAGAAATATCGGTGATAAATTGGTCTTAACAATCTTTAAATCTTGGTTTATAGCGGTTTTTATTTTGGAAATTATTGTCTTTGCAGGCTCAATTCTAGGGCGTGTTGATTAAATGAGGTTGCCCCAGATTTGCGGGGATTGGCTGTCCATTGCTAGGCGACAGACCGGAGGCATAGTGGTGCTATGTCGAGGAT
>DFES01000215.1:1205-4854 GCA_002369175.1 Selenomonadaceae bacterium UBA3796 | reverse complement strand
GGTCTTTCCCTGGTTGTCATCGACTATCTCCAGCTCATGCAGGGAAGGAGCGCCAGAAGCGGGGATAACCGGCAGCAGGAGATTTCCGAGATTTCCCGCTCTCTCAAGGCACTGGCAAGGGAACTCAACGTGCCCGTGGTGGCGCTCTCCCAGCTGTCTCGAGGCGTAGAGTCCCGTCAGGTCAAGAAACCCATGCTCTCCGATCTTCGTGAATCCGGCTCGCTGGAGCAGGATGCGGATATCGTCATGTTTCTCTATCGGGAGGATTACTATGATCAGGACACGGAGAACAAAAACATCACGGAAGTCATCATCGCGAAGCACCGGAATGGTCCCGTGGACACCGTGAGCCTTTTCTTCCAAAAGGAATTCACGAAATTCAGGGATCTGTCGCGGATGCAGTAGAACAGATGAAGAAATCGTCAAAATCCTTTTTCATCCCTTGTGTTCTGTAGTATAATGGATGCGGCGTTTAGCCCCCTTTGGGAGATGGTCTGCGCAGGTTCTGTTGTACCAAAGTTTGGGGCTTTTCGATTTTTTATCGGTTTGACAGCGGCGTGGCGGGAGGCGTCGGGGTACCGATTAAAGGAGGAAACAGTATATGAAATTTATCAGAAAAAAAGCCGGGGCATCCGCCATGGCGTTGATGATGCTGACTGTCGGCAGCGCAGTCTCGGCGGAGCAAATGGACATAACGTTGGACGAGGGCGTGCGTTTGGCGTTGGAGCGCAACTACTCCATCGAGGAAAGCGCGGCGGATCTTGACAGCGCTTACTGGAGCTTGCGAGAGGCGCGGCGGAACAGCGGCCCGACGTTGTCATGGACAACCGCTGCCAATCGTGTGGGCGGAAAGGCCGATAATCACGCGTCCTACAACAGGGAGTTTTCCAATCAGGTTTCCCTGAGCATGCCCCTCTACAGCGGAGGCAAGCTGGAAAACAACATGAAGTCTGCCAAACTGGGACTTTCGGGAGCAGAACTCACTTTGGAGCGGACCAGGCAGAGCATACGGGATACCGTGTCTCAGGATTACTACGATATGCTGCGGTGTCGGAGCCAGGTGGCGGTCTATCAGGAATCCGTCAACAACCTGCAGGCTCATCTGGACAATGTGCTCATCAAATACCAGGCAGGAACGGTGGCGCAGAAGGATATCTTGAGTTCCGAGGTTTCTTTGGCCGAGAAAAAGCAGAGCCTGGTGACAGCGCAAAATGATTATCATGTGGCCGTAGCAACCTTCAACAATGACGTGGGATTGCCAACGGATATGGATACCCGCCCGCGGGAAGAGTTGGAATATGAGCGTTATGGGACAGCACTGGAGGAGTGCGAGGCATATGCCCTTCTGCATCGTCCCGACCTGTTGCAGAAGGAATATGCTCTTCGGCAGAGCAAAGCCAAAATGGAGGCGGCCAAAGCAGGCTATCGTCCGAAGGTGGATGCCTCTGTGAAGCGCAACTTCGCGGGGGACAGCCCCTTTAAGGACAACATAGCCTCCTCCGATGAATGGTCGGCAGGAATTTCGGCGAGCTGGAACATTTTTGACAATCAGGTGACGCAGGCGCAGGTGAACCAGGGAAAAGCCTCGGTGCGTCGGGCCGAAGCCGAGCTGAAGGACAAGCTTGCAGGTGTGAAATTGGATGTCCGCACGGCGTATCTGAACCTCAGAGCGGCGGAGGAAAATATCAAGACCATGAAGGAAGCCCTTGCCAAGGCCGAAGAGGATTTACGGATCGAAATGGTACGCTATACGGCCGGAGTTGGTACGAATCTTGAAGTCATGGATGCACAGGATAAGCTGGTTACCGCCAAGGGAGATTATATTTCCGCACTTTATAGCTATAATACCAGTAAAGCGAGTTTGGACAAGGCCATGGGGATTCCTGTGGATTTTGATATAGAGCCATATTGGAAGGCACTGGAAGAACAGGACAAGAAAGGTTAAAAGGAGGCGTAGCCCGTGATGGGATTGTTTGGGAAGAAATCTGTGGCCGCTTTATGCGCGCTCACTATGGCTGCCGGCGTTCTGCTGACCGGCTGTGGTCAGGAAACGCAGGAGGCGCCGAAAAAGACAGCCGTTAAGGCCATGAAGGTGTTCAAGCAGGATGTGCCGATAACCTATGGGTATCCGGGGCAGTTGAAGAGTTTAAACGAGGTGGAAGTTCATTCCCGCATCTCCGGCAGCATTATGGAGAAGTATTTCAAGGGCGGAAGCGAGATCCATGCCGGCGATCCCCTGTATCGCATAGACTCCCGGCAGTATGAGACAGCGGTCATTGAGTCTCTGGGCAGTCTCCATAAGGCAGAGGCAGATCTCAGAAATGCACGGGAGGATTTAGCCCGCGATGAAATGCTCTGGCAGAACAAGGCCATTTCCGAGCAGGAACTCACCAACAAACAGGCAGACGTGGATGGCTATACAGCCACGGTAGAGACCTATCAGGCATCCGTCCAGAAGGCAAGGGAAAACCTTGACGATACGATTGTTTATGCCCCTATGGACGGCTGGGCTTCTCTGGATGATGTGGCAGTGGGAACCTATGCTACAGCGGGAAGCACGAAGCTGGTCACCATCGGCACACTGGATCCGATCTACGCACAGTTCAGTATCAGTGAGTCAGAATATCTGGACGTTTTGGCCAAGGTCATGACAAAGGGTACTTTGGGTGACAGGGATTATAAAACGCTGCCCAAAGTCAAGCTTACTCTGTCCAACGGTCAGGAATATCCTCTGGAGGGTGAAATCGTAGCTGGCGATAAGGGCTTCACGGACAATTCCGTCTCCCTTACGGTGAAAGCACTGATTCCCAACCCCTATGGTGCATTGCTCTCCGGCATGTTCGCCCGTGTACGCATTCTGGGTGTCACTGCGCAGGGAGCCATTCTGGTGCCCCAGCGTTCGGTGCAGCAGCTCCTGGATGAGACCTTCGTACTGGTGGTCGGCTCGGACGGCAAGTCTGCCTCCAAGAAAGTGGTTCTTGGGGAGAAGGTGGGCAGCTACTACATTGTCAAGCAGGGTATCACTACGGAGGACACGGTTATCGTAGACGGTCTGACGAGTTTGCAGTCGGGACAGGAGCTTGATGTCACCATGGTGACACCGGAAGAGATGGGCTTTTCCACAGAAGAGTCTAACGAAATCATAAACAAATCCTAAGGAGGCGAGAAATTTGGCTCGATTTTTTATCCATCGCCCTATTTTCGCCATCGTTATTGCTCTGATTATCATTATCCTGGGCATTGTGGCAGGGGTTAGCCTGCCCGTGGCTCAGTACCCGCAGATCAGTCAGCCATCCATCAACGTGAGCGCCACCTATACCGGAGCAAATGCCAGCGTCATCAACCAAACGGTGGCTCAGGTCATCGAGCAGCAGGTCAACGGTACCCAGGGCATGGACTACATGAGCTCCACCTCAGATGACAGCGGCGTCTACAGCCTGGATGTAAAGTTTGAGTTGGGTACGAACTCGGATATGGATACGGTGCTGGTGCAGAACAATGTGTCCATTTCCCAAGCCAGTTTGCCGTCGGATGTGCAGAACACCGGTGTTACAACGAAAAAATCTTCCAGCGATATGGCGTACATGTTCACCATGTTATCACCGAACAGTACCTTTGATCGTACGTTCCTGATGAACTATGCCAATAT
>DFES01000215.1:0-1023 GCA_002369175.1 Selenomonadaceae bacterium UBA3796 | reverse complement strand
TGACCATCTCTGATGTGAAGAACGCCATCCGGGAGCAGAATGTCCAGGCGCCGGCCGGTACCATAGGCCAGATGCCCACGCCGAAGAACCAGGAGAAGCAATACACCGGCAGCGTGGAAGGGCAGCTTATCACACCGGAAGAATTCGCCGACATCATTTTGAAGGCGGACAGCAACGGTTCCTATGTGCGTCTCAAGGATGTTGGACGGGTGGAAACGGGAGCCAAGGTAGCCTCCATGATTTCCGATGCCAACGGCGCTCCCAGTGCCGGTTTTGGTGTCAAGCTGACGGACGATGCCAATGCCCTGGAGACCATCGGCGAGGTAGAAAAAGTACTGGAGGCGGCCTCCAAGAATTTCCCCGACGATATGGAGTATCGGGCGGTCATTGACAACAGCGAGTTTATTAACGAGTCTATCCATGAAGTGGTGCAAACCTTCAAGGAAGCACTGGCGCTGGTTATCGTCATCGTGTTCGTTTTCCTGCAGAGCTGGCGGGCCACGCTGATTCCGGTGCTGGCCATCCCCGTATCCCTCGTGGGTACCTTTGCCAGCTTCGTATTGTTGGGCTTTACCATTAACACCTTGACCCTTTTTGCTATGGTGTTGGCCATCGGTCTGGTGGTTGACGATGCCATCGTGGTGATCGAGAACGTGGAATCCCACATGAAGAGGGATGGCCTTGGTCCGGTGGAAGCAACGGAAAAGGCCATGGACGAGGTGCAGGGCCCGGTTGTGGCAATTGCCTTCGTCTTGGCGGCGGTGTTCATACCGGTTGCGTTCCTTTCCGGTACCACCGGCGTGCTCTATCGTCAGTTCGCCCTTACCATCGCCGTATCCATGGCCTTATCCGCCTTTGTGGCTTTGACGCTTACGCCGGCGCTTTGCGCTTTGCTGATGAAGCCACATGACCCCAATGCCAAGAAGGGGATCCTTGATAAGTTCTTTGATGCCTTCAACGATTGGTTTGAACGCACACAGAACAGATATACCGGAATTGTAGGCTGGTTTATCGGCCATGCCA
>DFES01000017.1:3861-8854 GCA_002369175.1 Selenomonadaceae bacterium UBA3796 | reverse complement strand
GCTCCCAGCAACAGGAATTCCAGGGCATCCTTCCAGGTCTCTACGCCGCCGATACCGCTGATATGCATGTCCTTCAGCGCAGGATTCTTCCCAAGCTCCATGACAAAGCGAAGAGCTATGGGTTTCACTGCAACGCCGCTGTACCCTCCGATCGCAGAATTGCCACGCACGGCAGGGCTTGTTATATAGGTGTGGGGATTGATCCGCATGATGCTTTTGATGGTATTGATGGCGGAAAGACCGTCAGCACCTCCCCGCAAAGCTGCCTCCGCTGCAGGGGACATGACGGCCACATTGGGCGTCAGCTTTGCCACAATCGGAGCGGAGGTTCCACGCCTGGCGGCGGCAGTATAACGCTCCACCAGTTCCGGGACCTGCCCGATATCCGAACCAAGGCCGGCTTCCGCCATGTTTGGGCAGGAAAAATTAAGCTCTACGGCATCTGCACCGTTTTCCTGGCAAGCACATGCCAGCTCCTCCCATTCCTCTTCCGTCCGCCCCATAATGGATGCGAGAATGAATTTCTGGGGATAGGCTCTCTTGAGACGCCGAAAGATCTGCATGTTTTCTGTCAGACTGCGCTCGGACAACTGTTCGATATTCTTAAAGCCGATGATGCTGCCGTCAGCTCCGTTTATGGCAGAATAGCGCGGTGATGCCTCATGTATCTCCAAATGGGTAATGGTCTTGAATGCGGCGCCTGCCCAGCCGGCTTCAAAGGCGCGGGCACACATATCGTAAGTGCTGGCTACTACAGAGGAGGCCAGCAAGAAAGGGTTTTCCAAAGGAACGCCGCACATATCTGTCCGAAGTGCCGCCTCATCTTCGGGAACATCCATGTCCAGATGGGGACGGACACGCCGGACAAGCCCCACCAGCAGCTCTTTGATAGGGACACCACGGGGACTAAGACAGTCTTTCTCACATGGGGCGGCGCAACCGATGCATGGAAGCTCCGTGGCTAAGGATGCAGCAGCATGCTCCTCATTATCAAACCACAAACTGCGCAGGATCCCGGCAGGAGACATATCATGAGGACAAGATACGTCGCAGGGGGGATTGGCACAGAGCATACACCCTAACAGATCGCTGCGTCGAACGAAATTTTTTACCTTCATGTCGCTCTCCCACCTCTGCTTTCCGATCATCAAAAACTGATTTCTCTGATGACAGTTTTCTCGTCCTTTCCCAAAGCCCAGCCCAGAACCTTGGCCTCCGCATAAAGCATGGACAGCTGCTCTCTCTTGTCCGGGCTGTTGTCGCTGATCATCTTGAGTTCCTTGTACTGCTGCCGCTTCAGATTATATCTTGCCGTAAGCTCCGCAGGACTTCTTGGCTTTAACGCAGTGCTCTGGCTCACGATGATTTCTCTTCCGGATGGTCTGTTCATGATCTATTCCCCCTTATCCGCAATCACCTCATAACGCTCTGCAATTTTCCCCGTGATCTGTTCTGCGGTCATGCCGCAAAGCGCGAGAAGTTCCTGCCTTGTTCCCTGTTCTACAAAAGAATCCCCTATTCCGACGCGCATAACAGGAACGGAAAGGTTTTCCTCTGCCAAAAATTCCAATACGGAAGAGCCAAACCCTCCCGCAAGAACATTTTCCTCTAACGTTACCAAAAGAGCTTTTTCCTCTGACCAGCGGCGGAGAAGCTCTGCGTCCAGGGGTTTCACAAAGCGCATGTTCGCCACAGCCGCTTCCAGCCCCCGTTCCTTCAATAGACTGCCCGTCCTGCAGGCGGTATCCACCATACTGCCGATGGCCAGCATACCGATGGGGCCGCTTTCCTTGAGGATCTCAGCCTTGCCAAGGGGCATGGGGGAAAAAACCTCCTCCATCGGCGTCCCCAGCCCCGCTCCACGGGGATACCTTATGGAAATGGGTCCATCATGGGAAACGGCAAAGGCAAGCATCTGCCGAAGCTCCGCCTCATCCTTGGGCGCAAGAACCGTCATTCCCGGCATGTGCCGCAAGTAGGAAAGATCAAAGACTCCATGATGGGTGGGGCCATCCTCCCCTACCAGTCCGGCTCTGTCAAGGCATAGAACCACGGGAAGCTTCTGCAGGCAAACATCGTGCAGAAGCTGGTCATAGCCCCGTTGGGCAAAAGTGGAATAAAGAGCCACCACAGGACGCTTTCCGCCGGCGGCAAGACCGGCTGCCATGGTTACCGCGTGTTCCTCGGCAATCCCCACGTCAAAGAATCGCTCCGGGAATTTCTTGCCGAATGCACTGAGCCCTGTTCCCGACGGCATGGCGGCAGTAATTGCCACAATGTCTTCGTTCTTTTCCGCCAAATCCACAAGGGTTTTGCTGAACACCTCCGTATAGGTCGGCGGCCCCCCCTGCTGTTTGATGGCCTTGCCCGTTTCCAGATCGAATTTTCCGATGCCATGAAAAGTGCCGGGATTCCTCTCGGCCGGGAGATACCCCTTTCCCTTCTTCGTACAGACATGGACGAGAATCGGCCCATCCATCCTCTTCACCTGGGAAAAGACCTTTTGAAGCAAGGGGATATCATGTCCGTCCAGAGGGCCGATATAGTGAAGCCCCAGTTCTTCAAAGAGGCCGCCGGGGGTCAGCACAGATTTTACGCCGTCCTTAAGGTTGCCGGCCGCGCTCAGCATCTTTTCCCCGATGTGCGGAATTTTCTTGAGGAGGTTCTCCATCCCCTGTTTTGTCTGCTGATAATGGGGCAAAATGTTGATACGGGAAAAATATTCCGACAAAGCCCCAACATTCTTGTCTATGGATCGCTCATTGTCGTTGAGCACGATAATGAGATTTCGGCCCAGGGAACCTGCATGATTCAAAGCCTCAAAGATTTCTCCTCCCGTAAATGCCCCGTCCCCTAAAATTGCCACAACGTGATACTTCTCCCCATTGAGATCCCTGGCGAGTGCCATGCCGACTGCCGCCGAAATGGAGGTGCTTGCATGCCCTGCGCCAAAGGCATCGTACTCCGATTCTTCCCGTTTGGGGAATCCGGTGATTCCGCCTTTTTTTCGAAGGGTGGAGAAGCGCTCCCTTCGTCCTGTAAGGATTTTATGAACATAGGCCTGATGTCCCACATCCCAGATCATCTTGTCCTGGGGGCAGTGGAATATGCTGTGCAGCGCAAGCGTGAGTTCCACAACACCCAAACTCGGCGCCAGATGTCCTCCATTGGCCGCCACAGTATGAAGGATGAGTTCCCTGATTTCTTCCGCCAGCTGTTCCAGGCGTTCCGGGCTCATACATTTCAACTGTTCCGGACGGTCAATCCTATCCAACAACTTTGCCACTGTCATTCTCCTGTCATTTGTTCCGTTCCATAAGATATCCTGCCAAATCCCGTAGGAAATCCGCCTCATCCCCGAATTCTTCCAATGCGTCAATGGCCTCCTCAATGGTATCCAACGCCATTTTTCTCGCCTCCGGAAGAGAAGTCAGCGTGACGTAAGTGGACTTATGATTCCGCTCATCGCTTCCCACGGGCTTTCCTATGGTTTCCTCATTGCCCGTCACATCCAGAATATCATCCGTGATCTGGAAGGCCAGACCGAACTTATCCGCATAGGTCGTAAGCGCCGCAAGCTGAGCCTCTGTCGCTCCCCCCAGAATGGCGCCGGATCGGATGGCTGCGCGGAAGAGCGCCCCTGTCTTTGCCATGTGCATTTTCCGAAGTTCCTGCAGGTCTATCTTCTTTCCCTCGGATTCCAGATCTATGACCTGACCGCCCACCATTCCATTTGAGCCTGCCGCCGTGCTCATTTCCCTGACGATCGCCACCAGCTGCTCCGGTGTCGCTCCCTTTTGGCGAAGCATCACCTCAAAGGCCATGGTCAGAAGAGCATCCCCTGCAAGAACAGCGATTCCATCGCCATATACCTTATGGTTTGTGGGCTTTCCCCGGCGGTAATCATCATTGTCCATAGAGGGAAGATCATCATGGATCAGGGAATAAGTATGTATCATCTCGATGGCGCAGCCCGTGGTGACATAGGCGTCGCCCTCGGCTCCCACTGCATCTGCCGCAGCCATGAGAAGAACGGGACGCAGCCGTTTCCCCCCAGCCATAAGGCTGTACTTCATGGCAGAGCAGAGCGTTTCATTCAATGCCTCGTTCTCCCGCAATTCTGCCACGAGCTTCTCTTCCACCAAATCCAATCGTCTCTTCCATAAATCCTTCAACATGCCTTATTCACCTTCTATTTCCAGCTTGGTTTCCTTTATCCTGCCTTCCTCTTCCCTTACGAGGAGATCCATGGTTTTTTCCGCCAACGCCAAGGCACCCATGCACTTTTTGGACAGTTCCACTCCTTCGGAATAATTCTTCATGAGCTCCATGAGGCTGGCTTCACCGGATTCCATCTGAGCCACGATGTTCTCCAGGCGCTCCAGGTTCTCCTCAAAGGAGGGCTCCTTTTTTTTCGGCATCTTATTTCCCCGCCTTTCCTATGTGATCCACCGTGGCCTGCATCTCCCCATCGGCCAGAACAAGACGCAGCCGGCCGCCAACTCTGGCCTCTTTGACACTGTGCAGGAATTTTCCCTCATGTTCCACAACACTGTAGCCCCGCCGCAGAACTCTTGCAGGATTCAGCATGTCGAGCTTTTCCAGCTGTACCTCGAACCGATGCCGCTTCTCCCTGAGCTGCTCCCGCATCCGGTATTCCAAACGCTGCATAGCTGCATCCAGGCGCTGCTGCTTTTCCATCAACAATTTCTGCGGATGGGTCAGGAGCACGCTGCGGCAGCACTTGTCCAACCTGGCTCTCTTCCTCTGCAGACTGTGAGCTGCCGCTCCCTGCATCCGCACCCTGAGATTCCGAAGGTACCGCAGAAGCTCCGCAACTTCCGGAACGGCCAGTTCCGCAGCTTGGGATGGGGTTGCTGCCCTGACATCACTTGCAAAATCTGCCAGGGTAACGTCCGTTTCATGCCCGACAGCAGAAATCACGGGAATCTTGGAAGAGAATATCGCCCGCACCACTACCTCTTCGTTAAAG
>DFES01000017.1:0-3664 GCA_002369175.1 Selenomonadaceae bacterium UBA3796 | reverse complement strand
GCGGGGTACAGTATCAGTTGTATGCCGGGGTTCCGGCGTTTCGATACACGATAGATGTCCCGGAGCACTGCCCCGGAGGAGGAGGTCACAACACCGATCCTCTTGGGAAAGTTCGGAAGCGGCTTCTTATGCGCTTCATCAAAAAGCCCCTCTCCTGCAAGGCGCGCCTTGAGCTGCTCAAAGGCCACCGCCAGTTCTCCCGCCCCATCCGGTGCCAGACTGTCCACATAGAGCTGATATGCCCCGTCCCTCTCATAGACCGCAATGCTGCCGCCTGCAATAACGCTCATGCCGTTTTCCGGCAAAAACCTTACACTCTGCGCCCTGCTCCGGAACATCACACATTTGAGACTCGCCCCTTCATCCTTCAAGGTAAAATAGCAGTGTCCCGAGGAATACTTCTTGAAATTGGAGATTTCCCCCCGAATCAGAACACCCTGCAACAGTGCCTCCCGGCTGAACATCCCCTTGATGTACCGCGTTACATCGCTCACGCTGTGGATTGCCATGGTGCTTCCTCCATTTACAGGACATACAAGAAAAAAGCCAGACACATCGTCTGGCAATCCTCTACTTGATCATTGCACCCAGGATCCCATTGACAAACCGGCCGGAATCATCGGTGCCATATTTCTTGGCCAGCTCTACCGCTTCATTGATGGCAATTTTCGGCTTGATTTTCTCCTCGCCGAATTTCATCTCAAAGGCAGCCAGACGAACAATGTTGCGATCCACTGCTGCCATACGCTCAATCCTCCACTCGCGGGAAGCAGATGAAATCAATTGGTCAATGGTCTCCAGATTCCGCCGGGTGCCAAGAACGATACTCTCCGCATACGCACGATCATGCTTCGGCAATTTCTCGCATTCGCCAAAGGCGGTGTCGAGAGCCAGAGTCTCGTACATGTCCCTTTCTTCGGCTTCCCCGTGATTCAGATCCAATTGGAAAAGAGCCTGGAGCGCCACTTCCCGTGCCTGTCTACGACTCATAAAAACCTTCCTTACCAACGCTGGTATCGATTGGGAAAGAAGCGATCCAAACGCTCCGTAAAGTTTTCCCCCTTATCCAGCTTAATGCCAATGAACAGTCCCAACAGACCGCAAACCAGAACAAAGACCGTATTCCAGAAACCAAAGAGCAGGACGGCCACGCCAAGAACCAAGCCCAGCACCAGACCACACGCCTTGCAGCGGTGATTTACCCACAAGGCTCCCACCAATTCCTTCATATCTTCCTTCATTTCTTCCTTCATGCCCATCCCTCTTCGATTGTTTTAAACTACACGCCTTCTGTTTTCCACCGGTGCATTCGAAACATCGGAAACGGTCACTTTCACCGGAACATCCGGGAAATCCATGGACTGACGCAGCTGTGTCTTGATATTCCTGATGACTTCATCAGATACTTGGGGCACATTCGCACTGGAAAGAAGCACCAGACGAACCTCCACCTGGAGAGGATTTTCTCCGGGCGTCCCCGAAGGCTTCACACGAACCTTCACATCCCGAACAGAACGCACAACCCGGGCTTCTCTCTCCACGATGTTGCGAACTGCGTCCACAGACACCCTCACCTCGCCGGTTTCGTTCTTCACCACAATGCTGTCCGAAGGCGCAGCCGCCTCGGAAGAACTGCCTGAGAACAAACAGTACCCCGCAAAATAGAGACTCATGGCAGCAATGACTGCCGCTGCAGTCACTGCCTCCTGTTGAAGAAATGCATACTGCAGCTCATTGAGCCAGATATGCTCCGGCAAAATCTTGAGACAAGCTGCTGCTACGCCCAGTGACAGGATCCCAATGGCCAATACATAGAAAAACAACAAAAACCGATTGATTATCCCCATAAACCTCGCCTCTTCTCAGCGAACGCGGATTTCCTCCTCCTTCGGCTCCTCCTCCGGGAAACCTACACCCTGCACATGGATGTTGACCTCCACAACGGAAAGCCCCGTCATGGTCTCAATCGCCTGCTTTACATTTTCCTGTGCGGCAAGAGCAATATCAGGAATCCTCACGCCATATTTCACGATGATGTAGAGATCTACGGCAGCTTCGTGCTCGCCGACTTCCACCCTAACGCCCTTGGCAAAGTTTTTGCGGCCTAAGATCTCCGCGATGCCGCCCACAAGGCCGCCGCTCATTCCCGCAATTCCGTCAATCTCCGTGGCTGCCAGTCCTGCGATGATGCTGACAACCTCATCTGCAATGCGCACAGTTCCAAGGGAAGCATCCTTTTTCGATACAATTACCTTTTCCTTCTTGTCGTCCATGTTAAAACCTCCTCAAATGAATGGACTATTTTCATGCAATGATGCATTCTTCCACTTCTTGTTTGTTTCGCTGTCCAGGAAGAATATTCCTGCCTGGATCATAAAAATATGCCAAAACAAAGAACATCCCCCAGCCACAGGTATAAGAAATCTTAAATAATACCAGACTGGGGGACGGATGAAAGCTACCGGAAAGGAGACGTCATAAAAGAAACTTATGCGCGCTCAATGTAATTGCCGGTGCGGGTATCGATGCGGAGCACATCTCCCTCGTTGACGAAGAGGGGAACGCGGACCTCATAGCCCGTCTCCACCTTTGCCATCTTCGTGGCACCTGTAGCCGTATTGCCCTTGACGCTGGGTTCGCACTCGACTACCTTGAGATTCACTGAGTTGGGAAGGGTAATGCCAATGATGCGTCCCTTGAAGGACTGGATGCTCACATCCATGTTCTCCATGAGATAATTCAACGCATCCCCAAGCTGTTCCTTCGAAAGCTCTGTCTGCTCATAGCTCTCCGAATCCATGAACGTGTACGCGCCATCCGACTCATAGAGATACTGCATGCTGCGGGTGTCAAGATGAGCAGCGGGCATCTTCTCATTGGGATTGAAGGTGCGCTCTACCACGGCACCCGTCTCCACGTTCTTGATCTTCGTGCGTACGAAAGCGGCTCCCTTGCCCGGCTTCACATGCTGAAAATCCACAATCTGCCAAACACCGCCATCAATCTCGATGGTCAAACCTGTACGGAAATCTGTACTTGAAATCATTTGCTTACGCCCTCCAAAAATCTTTTATTCCAATTCCATCAACTGCTTGCTGCTCTTGGTCAGCGGCTCGCCGCCCGTCTCAGTAACCAGAACCGTATCCTCAATGCGAAGTCCGCCCCACCCCGGAATATAGACTCCGGGTTCATCCGTCACAAGCATTCCTGCAGAGAGATGCCCGCATTGGCTGCGAGGAGAAAGCCGCGGTTCTTCGTGGATCTCCAGCCCCAGACTGTGCCCAAGTCCATGTCCAAAGTACTTGAGCAGATCCGCTTTTTCCAAAGAATCCCGGGCAATCCTGTCCACCTCGCTTCCGGAAATGCCTGGCCGAATTGCCTCCAATGCCGCAAGCTGTGCCTTCAGAACCTCTTCGTATACACTGCGCTGGCGGTCATCTGCCTTTCCGACGCAAATCGTTCGGGTGATATCGGAATGGTAGCCTTTGTAAACAGCACCGAAGTCCATTGTAACAAATTCTCCCGCAACAATCAACTTTTCTGTAGCAATTCCGTGCGGAAGACTGCCACGCTCCCCGGAAGCCACGATGGTCGGAAAAGACGGTTCCTCGGATCCCGCCTGCCGCATGAAGTGTTCCATATAAGATGCCACTTCAAGCTCCGA
>DFES01000082.1 GCA_002369175.1 Selenomonadaceae bacterium UBA3796 | reverse complement strand
TCTGCTGCAATTCCAAGGCCACGCCGCTGACCGATCGTATAGAGAGGAGCGCCTTGATGGCGGCCGAGCACATTGCCCGCTGCATCGACAATATCCCCTTCTTTCAGGCATTCCGGCCTCTTTTCCTTCAAATACGCCCCGTAATCATCCTCCGGGATGAAGCAGATTTCCTGACTTTCCGGTTTATGCGCCACAGGAAGGGCATAGCGCTTTGCCATTTCCCGCACCTCGTTTTTCGTATAATCGCCCAGGGGCATGAGAATATGCGGCAGCATATCCCTGTGAACACGGTAAAGCACATAGGACTGATCCTTCCCGATATCGGCGCCTTTCCGCAGGAAAAATCGATCCCCCCTCCGCAGAATGCGCGTATAATGTCCTGTCGCAATGCGAACTGCTCCCATTTCCTGCGCCTTCTGCCAAAGAGCGCCAAACTTCAGTTCGCGGTTGCATACGATGCATGGATTTGGTGTTTTCCCATTTGCATACTCCGAGAGAAAATAGGAGATAACCTTCCTCTGGAACAGCTCCCGAAAATCCACAACAGCATGTTTTATACCCAAGGCATCTGCAACGCGGCGGGCATCCCCTGCAGCATCCGACACTTCCGACGAGCCGGATTTCCCACCTGCACTGCGGGACTCCTCCGAAAGCTGCATCGTGAGGCCAATGACCTCATACCCTTGTTCCACCAGCAGCGCCGCTGTCAAAGAACTGTCCACACCGCCACTCATGGCCACAACGACTTTTTCTCCCACAGTGTTCTCCCCCCTGCTTTTCGCTTTTCAATTCCATCTTTTTTTGTTAGACTGGTACAATAACCAATTCACAGAAGAGGAGGCATAACATGCACGTTACCGGTATCGTTGCGGAGTACAACCCCTTTCACAACGGTCATGCCCATATGATAAAAGAGATCCGGAAGAAACATCCGGAAACTGTTATCCTTGCCGTCATGAGCGGAAGCTTCACCCAGCGCGGCAGCGCCGCCATACTGGACAAATGGAGCCGTGCCCAAATGGCTGTGGAGGGAGGCTGCAACCTCGTGGTAGAGCTTCCCTTTGTTTTTGCTGTACGAAGTGCCCAGGAATTTGCCCGTGGTGCAGTTCTCCTGATGGAACGCCTGGGCACCGTCGATGAAATTGCCTTCGGGACGGAATGCAACGAGCCGGAGAAACTCAGAAAAGCCGCCGAACGAATCGACACCCCAAGCTTTCAGTGCGCCCTCCATGCATCCATCGAAAAAGGAAACTCTTACGCCCATGCCCTTGCCGCAGAGCTTTCCCATGAAACAGAGCTCACGGAAGCCACGCTGAAGGAAGCCAATACCATTCTCGCCGTGGAATACCTTCGCAGCCTCCACCTCATGAAAAGCAGGATATTACCCTTTCCGATCAAACGATTCGGTGCCGGATACCACGATGAATCTCTCTGCGGAAGTACCGCAAGCGCAACAGCAATCCGAAAAAAGCTTCAAGGAAGCTCACCCGATTGGAGCACCCTCAATAGAGTTCTGCCCGAAAGCTCCATGGAACTCCTGCAAAGGTGCAGAGATTATGCCAGGGACGAAATGCTCTACCGTCCGCTTCTCGCCCGTCTATATACAAAGAGCTTCAAAGACCTGCAAAAAGCCCATGGCGTCAACGAAGGTCTGGAACACCGCATCTTAGGTGCACTTTCCGCATCCCGTTCGCTCCATGGGCTCATCTGTGCCATTTCCAGCAAGCGATATCCCCAAAGCAGAATCCGGCGCATTCTGACGCATTTGCTGGTTGGCTTTCAACAGGAACACAGTTCGGAGTTCGAAAGAACCGGCCCCCAATATGCGCGCATCCTTGCCTTTGATGACAAGGGAAGGATGCTTTTGCGCCAATTGAAGCGCCAAAGCCTTATCCCGCTCATCACAAAGACCAGCCATGCGCTGAACAGTACGGATCTGCACCGGGATCCGGAGGAGCTCACCCCTCTTCAAAGAATGCTCCGCTTCGACTGCCTCGGAACCGATCTCCAAGGACTATGCTATGTTCATCCAAAACAGGGAGGAAGGGATTTCCTCCAAGCTCCGCTTTACCTGTCGAAATCCATACAGTAAACTTCCAGCGCCTTCCCTACGGTTTCCACATGCAGTGGCAGCAGGGGTCCCGCTTCCCCATCCAGATCGCTTTGCACTTTGCCCTCTGTGGATACGAGAAAATCGGAGGCCTGAACATGCAGCACACCGTTTTTTTCTGCCACAGGATTCCCTGCAATGAGATCCGCCGTAATTTTCATGAGTTCCGTTACGCTGGATTTCTTCACTGCCAGGAAATCCAGCTTCCCATCATCCACCTTCGCCGCTGCTGCCACGTTTCTCATGCTTCCCACCACAGCGCTGTTAATTATGACGAAGAGAAATGCATCGATTTCATAATCCCTGCCATCTGCCCTCAGATGAATATGCATGGAACGAAATTTTGGAATCTCCCCAAGCCCTTTCAAATAATAGGCCATCTTGCCAAGGGCATTCTTGAGGCGCACATCCACTTCATGGGCAATGGAAGTCATCATTCCCGCGCTGGCGACATTGACAAAGTATTCCCGACCGACTCTTCCAAGATCCACCCATCGCGTCTTTCCCGCAACAATACAGTCGAAATACGCATTCATATCCTCGTTGATCTTCAGATAAGAGGCAAAATCATTGGACGTACCGCTGCCGATGATGCCCACAGGCAAATGCTGCCCTGTTTTGAGAAGCAGATTCACAACCTCATGCAGCGTACCGTCCCCGCCTGCCACCAAAAGCCCCTCCACCTTCGCTTCCCGTAGGAATTCAGGAAATGCCCCGGCATTGTCCTTTTGTGTCCGGTAAATCAGCAGCATGCAGCCGCGCTTCTGAAAAGCCTCGATGATCCAGTCCAACCGATTTTTGAAGGTTGCATGACCCGAAACCGGATTGTAAACAAGGGCGAACCGTTTCATCACTGCACCTCCTGATCGTCCTTGGACTTGAACACGCCAATGCGGCGCAGGATCCGGATGGAGAACCTGCCCACCATGGGAAGCCTCTGCACATCCTCTTCACGGATGCCGCCGATGAGAATGAGGGTGAGCAGATACACGACGCAGCCAAAGAACACTGCGCCAAAGGTGGAGAATACACCCATGGCCCACTGATCCATGGTGAGATCATAAAAGAACTTCACAGCAAGTGCCATGACACCTGCTGCCCCCATCGTCTTGAGAAGCTGGGGAATCTCAATGCGGTAGCCGATGTAGCGGTAGATGAAATACAGGTTGATGAAGGCCGCAACACCCATATCCGCCGCTGTTGCCCAGGCTGCGCCCATGATGCCGAGCCATGGCTGCGCCGTCAGTGTCCAGTTCAGTATGACCTTTGCAACGGCGGCGAGAACCATGTTCACCATCGGAATCTTCGTATGACCCAAGCCCTGAAGCACTGCCGTGGATACCTGGTGCAACCCCAGGAGCACGATGCTCACGGCGGAAATCATCACCGCAGGACCGGCTCCCGGAGCATTGTATATGAGCGCTGAGATTGGCGTCGCCAGCACAAAGACAATGACAAAAGCCGGAAAGCACACGAAATTCGATATGCGAACGGAAGATGCCGTCTGATTGTAGACCCGATCCATCTGCTTCAGTGCTCTCGCCTCTGAAATCGCAGGCACAATACTAAGCGCCATGGATGCTGTAAGAATCGTCGCAAGATTCACCAAGGGCACCGCCATGCCCGTAAGATACCCGAAAAGCTCCGTGGCCTGATTCACAGAATATCCTGCAACTTCCAGTCTCTGGGGAACAATCATGAGATCCAGATTCGAAACCACGGGCAGCATGATGCTTGCCGCCGAAACAGGAAGGGACAGCGCGAAAATGCGCTTGATGATCTGCCAACTGGTTTCGCCTTCCGTATCCGGTGCGGGCTTCAGCACATGCCCGTAATCACGTTCAATGTCCTTGTCAAGCTTGATATGGAAATAGACGAGGACGATAAGCCCCGTCACCGCACCTGCCAGAGCTCCGAGACTCGCGCCTGCCGAAGCGTACTCAAGTCCCCATGGCAGCAGGAGATTTGCCAACACGATCATGGTAATGACGCGGAAAATCTGCTCCACGATCTGGGACACCGCCGTCGGCGTCATGCGCTGCCAACCCTGCAAATACCCGCGGGAACTTGCGAGAAACGTCACGAAGAACACCGTAGGCGCCAGCACAACCATGGACATATAAGCTCGGGGATCGCGGATGAAATGCCAATCAATGAGCCACTGCGCCCCGAAATAGGTCAACAGGGAGAACACCAGACCCGTTACGAGCATCAGTGCCATGGAAATGCGGAAAACCCGCTTTGCCCCGTAAATGTCCTTCAAGGCCACCCTTTCGGCCGTAATGATGGAAATCGCCACAGGCACCCCCGCCTGGGATACCGTCATAGCAAAAAAATAAATGGGAAAGGCCATCTGATAGAGGCCAATGCCCTCACCGCCAAGGATACGGGACACAAAAATCCAGTTGAGGGACCCGATGACCTTGACCACAAAACCGGCAACTGTGAGGATGAGCGTTCCTTTCAGGAAGGATTCTCCCCTGCTGGCTTTTTTATCTGAACCATTCTGGCTGCTAATCGAAAACACCGTCCTAGCCTTGACTTTTCTCTGCAAAAAGCATCATTGCTTACACAATAAAGTCAACAATCGAAATCAATGAAACAAGCTGTCATATTATACCATTTCTTACGCAAGTATTCCAGTAGGACAATGGGAAAAGATTTCGATACACTTTAGCACACCCTTCTAGCCCTTTGTTTTCAAGAGTTCTAGCTATTTTTGAAATCTATGTCTGCAAATACCTGGACATGATTTGCACGGTGAACTTTAGTGGGTAACCAGGCTCGGTCTGTTGTCGCCGCAAAGACTCAAGAAACCCTCGATGGATTCAATGCTTTTGTTAATAGAGCAGGAAATAGGGGCGTGTTCCGGCGCACGGAATGCGTAGAGTGGCAACAGTCTGTGGAAAATCGGCAAAAACACGCTGCCAACACTTTTGGAAACTTCCTTTGTCGCGTTTTGTTCATCTGCCGGAACTGCTGCGGTGTCTCAAATCCCGCATATCCTCAGGTGTCCAATACTCCATGCCCGAGACAGCACCAATGATATCATGATCAATAACTGAAAAGATTCTTATCCCGGCCTTCCGCAGCTTCTCAATCAGCTTCCAGTCCTCATCCGTCACATCTGATGCCCTGTTTACCTAGACGGGTTTGCGCCAGTTGGTCAGTGTCCGATGACCGCGACTGTCCAGTTGGTAGTTGATTTCATCAATGTTATATACCCCGCGTTCGATGAAGAACTCCACAATGATGTCGCTCTCACTGCTGTGGGAAAGGGTATATCCGGCTCGTTTCAGTAAATCGGCGGCTTCATCGAGGTCAAGATGCAAGGCAATGACGAAGGCAAGTGCCGTTTCCTTGGTGGGGTGATAATCCTTGTCGGATTTTATTTTGGAGAAGTGCGCCTTGGTCACGCCCGCCTTGGTATAGACTTCGGAGGGTCTGCGTCCCTTTTTCTCAATGAGCTGCATCAGCTTTTCGGAGAAGGTCATTTCTAATTTATCCAATAAGAAGGACAACGCCCATTTCGCGCCACCCATGGATGCGCCAATGGTAGCTCCGACCGTGCCAGCCCCGATGAAGTCTTTTAATTGGAATCCTTCCGGGCGATAGTTCTGCTTGATATACCAGTCAAGCTCCCGTGTCAGCTTTTTTCTGTCCATTGCCACTTCTCATATCCCCAAAGCCAGATACAAGCTCTCGTCAATGACACGCCTCTGCCGCTTGAGCACCGGGCTGTACCCGGTTTTGTCCCCAAAGAAGCGCATATTGTAGGCAGACACAAAAGCAACCTCGGCGGCGTTGGGAATCAGCGGGTCTCCATCGGCATGACTGTAGTCGCGGTTGATGTCCCAGTCCTGCCAATGGTCTCCCCAATTGTAAGCGATAGACTTCCTGTCCCAATGGTAACGGAAACGCAGGAGGAAGGACTTGCCCAGCCTATAAGGTCCGCCTACATAGGTGTCATGCTGACGCCAGTATTCATCGGAAAAGGTGACGGACACCAAAGAAATGGCGATTTGGTAATCGGGCGGCGCATACTGCTCCACCTCTACCGATGATCTATCGGCATAGCGTCCCACGCCCATGCCGCCGTCCACCAGTACCAGATTACCATCGTCCAAGGTTGCGGGGTACGGATTAGCGAAGGTTATCGCGGAAAATAGCATAATCGCTATGGTCAGCATAGAGACTCGTATTTTTTTCATCAAATCCATCCTTCCCTTCTGATTGTACAGTTCCTATACGGGCAAGCGAGCGAACGGCAGCCATAGGTTCGTGGGCAGTTCCCGCTGCCTGGTTGCCTTACTCCTTCCTATTCGCCATAAATAGCCTTATCTCCTTTACATCGTTTCCTTTATTTTTCGATGGAATTGTTCTCTGTCCTACAAAAAATGGGTTGTCCAATGGATATATTTCCATTATACTGAAAATGATCAGAAAGTGAGGAACATCTTCTGCCTCGTTATCATATTCCAGTAGAAAATCTTCAAAGGAGTTCTCTATGGAAATAAATCTCATTGGCTTTGACGTGACGCTTGGAAGCCAGAAACCGGAAAACATCATTGATCGGAAAGCCTCCTGCCCCTTCTGCGACGTGGCGCACCTTACGGATATCCTCGACACCGACGGCGATATCATCCTGCTTCGCAACAAATACAATGTCATCAAGGGGGCTGACCAGTTCGTCATCATCGAAGGCTGTGACTGCCAGGCGGATATGCCGGACTACGCGAAGGATCACATGCATCGTCTCATCCGCTTCAGTCTGCGCCATTGGAAACAGATGATCGATTCTGGAAAATACAAAGCCGTCCTCTTCTTCAAGAATTTCGGTCCCATGTCGGGCGGCACCATCCGGCATCCCCACATGCAGCTCGTTGGCTTCCCGGATCTCAATCCTGCCCTCCTCTTCTCCACCAAGGAATTCGAAGGCATCCCTATCATGGAGAAAAACAATGTTACCCTCAATGCCTCCACCTGCCCCCGCGTCGGCTTCGGGGAACTCAACATCCTCCCCCGGAAAGGATACGATCCGGATACTCTCGCAGATTTCATCCAGATTTCCGTGGATTACATCATGCACCATTTCAACAAGCGTTGCAACAGCTACAACATCTTCTTCTATCATGACAAGGAAAGCTTCTACACCAAAGTCATGCCCCGCTTCGCCACCTCTCCCCTCTTCATCGGCTACAACATCCACTTTCTGCCGAACAACCTGGAACGCATCGTTCAAGAAATGAAAGCGCTCTATAGCGCACCATAATTGTAGACCGATCACAAAGGCGCTCCGTTCATTGAATGCTTTCCATGAACGGAGCACCTTTGCCTTTTTGCAGATGTGAGCTGCCGCAGTATCAGATTTGCCATTTCAAAATCTTAGACATTCCCTCAGCTTCCCGAAATCGATAAAAGTTTCTGTCCCAGGGTGCTTTTGCAGATAGGATTGATGTTCCGGCTCGGCTTCCTGAAAACGCTTGAGTTCCTCTGCCAGAGCAAAGCAGTGCCGCGCAAGTTTCGGGTTGCTGTTGGGATCGTTCATAGTGATGCCGATGCAGGAAACTGCCGGAGGTTTCCCGCGACTTGCGATGAAGTTCAGATACAGCTCCACCTGGGGTTCATCCTCTGCGTCGGCGTAGAACACCCCGGCACGATACATTTCTCCCCTTGCCTGTCCCTGCCCATCGGGAACGTAAGGGTTCACCACTGCAAAGAGCACGTCCATGAGCGTGGACAAATCCATTTTCTTCGGATGGTAGGCCACCTCCACGCCCATGTATGCCTTGGTGCTTCCTCCGGCAACATCATGGAAACAAGTCTCTCCTGCGGCATTGATGTAGCCCGTCCTTGTACCCGTCACGCCCGGCAGTTCCCGGAAAACCTCCTGCAGTTCATGGAAATCACCGCCGGAAAGTATCCGGAGATGGAGATGCTGTTGAACTTCGGCATGTATTTCGTCGTGTATTCGAAAATATCACCGATGATGCGCATGGACATATCCGGCGGGTAAATGTACGTGTTACGAACCATGAACTCTTTCAGGATATCGTTCTGGATCGTGCCGGCCATGATTGCCTTGTCCACGCCCTGCTCGATACCGGACTGGATGAAGAACGCAAGGATCGGCAGCACCGCGCCGTTCATNNGAGGATATCGTTCTGGATGGTGCCCGCCATGATCTTCTTATCCACGCCCTGCTCAACGCCGGACTGAATGAAAAAGGCGAGAGTCGGTAACACCGCGCCGTTCATGGTCATGGAGACTGACATCTGATCCAAAAGAATGCCCGAAAACAAAATGTTCATATCCAGCATGGAGCAGACGGATACGCCTGCCTTGCCCAATTGGCACGGACAGAAATGTATTCGTCAATGCCGGCTTTGTTATAGGTATCCAAAAGATCCGCAGGCGCGGCTCCCGCCAGGAACACGGTAGCTTCCGGCAGCACCCCGTGGAGCTTCGGTGCAAGCGCCGGAACAATTTCCGGATAGGTAGCATCCGTGGAACAGATCACCACTGCATCCGCTCCGGATTCCTTGGCCGCCGCCGCAGCTTCCTCCACCGTGGGGAAACCATTGTTGCCGAGAACTTCAAAGGCTCCCACCTGCAAAAAGCCTGTGGTGAAATCCGCCCTTGCCTTATGCTGTGGAATGGGCCCCATGTTCGCCAGGAATACCTTCACATTACTGCCCTTTTTCTCCTTGTATTCCTCGGTGGTCTTTCTCCGTCTGCTGTTCTGCCTTCTTCAGGATGGCCTGAAGATCCAGCTCGCCTTGGGCGGTTTCTTTACTCATAACGCAGCCTCCTTATTGTTTTTCGACTTTTGAGAAAAAGAAAAGAATAAAAAGAAAACCCCAAGCTTCCATCCTTGGGGCCGCGCCACCAAAGGGCACGAATAGAACTGAAATTAATGAGCAATGATTTCCCCGAAGCGCCTCTCCGGGGAAAGCGCTGCCCGCGCCACGAAAATTTCCGTGGGCAGCGCTCTCCCAGAAGCCCCCTGTCTTGCAAACGAAAACAGGCCGCTTTCCTGAAACTTGGAAAGGGCCTGCTTCTATCATACATCTCAGTTCTCATATATTCCGATCCATGCCGGAATTTATAGCAAACGGAGCATATCCGCAAAATCCCCATCCCCATCACTCGCAGGTACTCAGAAGCCAACAGGCTCCTTACGGCGATTGTTGATCAGGCAATTCTCCTGGCTCCAGTTCACAGCTTCTCCGCGCCTTCCCAAGGTTTCCCCCAGTGACATAACTTTTGCAGAGTCGCTCCCTGATACAGTGGCGGGACCGCACCGGCCTTGAGGTTTCCCCCGTACCGGACTTCCTTATTAAGTCTTCCGACACCTGACCCGTCTATATGAAATTTTTGGAGAAATCTCCACTTCCGTCATCGTACCATTATTCGAATTTATTGTCAATAAGAATATCAAACTGCCAAGGGCAATTCCTGAGAGAAATTACCCTTGGCGCCTCGTTATGCTTTTCTAGTGTAAGACCTCGTTCAGATTTAGAATAATCAATTGTTCGATATGTGGTCAGATGCTAGGAAGAGGAGGGCGACGTAGCGGTGCTACGTCAACCGACGATGACAAAGCAGATGGCTGCATAGCGGGCAATTGTTATAAAGATGAACGAGGGCTTACACTAGGGCGTGTTGATTAAA
>DFES01000166.1 GCA_002369175.1 Selenomonadaceae bacterium UBA3796 | reverse complement strand
TCACTACGCCTGCCAAAACCGCCACAACTTCGACTTCTCCCACCGCCTGTGCCGTTGTCCCCACGGATACTGCCTCCACCTGGTTGACGGCAACTTCGTTGACCATGGTCACATCGTTGGTGGTATAGGTCCAGTTCCCACCGGCCACCGCAGCCAGTTCCGTCTTGGTGAAGGTCTTGGGAGAGGCCGGCAGCACAACGTATCTCGTGTCTTCTGTATTCTGGATAATGCGCAGTTCCGTGCCCTCCGGAAGAAGCTTGTCCGTGGCCTCAGCCTTGTTCAGAAGCACTTTGGACAGTTCCTCCACCGCCTTCTGTGGATCCTCATGGGGGAGAATCATGTATTTGACGAGTTTCGGAGCCTCGATCACCTTATAGGTGACCCCTTCCTCAAGAGCCATACCTGCTTCCTGCATAACACCCTCGGGATCCTCAAGAAAACGCTTCTTATATGCCTCATCTTCCCAGCATTTTGCCACAATTTCGCCGTGCAATACGACATTGTTCTTTTCGGACATAGAAATCCCTCCTCAAAAAAACAAGTGGATACCTGTATTTCCAGCTCCCCCGTAGGGAGCAGAAAATCGTGCTCATTCATATTCTTCCAGAAAAAGACCCGCCAACTCGAACTTTTGCAGGATAAAAAAGGTGTATGCCGGCGAAATATCCTCTTCCAGGAGCGCAACGGCGATTTCCCTCGGACTGCCCCC
The DNA here is from genome assembly GCA_002369175.1 of Selenomonadaceae bacterium UBA3796. GTDB lineage: Bacteria > Bacillota > Negativicutes > Selenomonadales > Selenomonadaceae > UBA3796. Next base: position 7,464 of record DFES01000166.1, on the reverse strand, counting down.
TGTCTGGATGGCGGTCAGCACTCTTTGGTATATGTCCGGATGGATATCATCGCTTCCGCTGAATTTCAACTGATATCTTTTTCTGGAACAGAAGGAGATGCCTTCCTCTGTCATCCCGTACTCTATTCCGGGACGCAGGCGTACGGGCTTGTCCTTGGGAAGTTCAGCCTTCAGGAAGGTTTCGGTGATTTGCGCCACAACACGCTTGAAATCCTCCAGATCCGAGAACCTTTCCCGTGCCACGAAGTATTCTCCCGTTGGATGAGCCGCGCTGGCGGCGCAGGGCGTCTGGAGCCGGACGGAACGTTCCGCCAGGTTGACCACGAACCCGCTGATGCAGGAAATGGTATCGCCGTCATAGTCCGCCTGCCCTTCTCCCATCTCATGGGCGCGTCCCGTATTGGAAAAACGACAGAACGGCGCCTCCGGGAACTGAGGCAGAAGCTCCACATAGAGGAGCTCCTCCGGAGTGAAATAACGATGTATCCTGTGAAGGATATCCAGACTCAGCACGGAAAAACGATGGATCGCCGGCTCCATCCGGTGCAGCTCTTCCAAAAGCGCCTTCGTTCGGGCAGGATTCCGCATGGAAACCGCCGTTGTGATCTGAGGCACCATGCCCAGAATTTCAAAATAATCCCGGACAAATTTCTCATAATCGGGATTGTCCAGCGGCTCTGTCGCATAATAGCAGGTCCCGGAGCCTGCCGCAGAGCCCATGAACTCCTTCATGTAGGACAGGATGCCCCGCCAGAGCGTGCGGTTTTCCTCGTCGTAACGGCAGACCGTCTGAAGCTTTCCCGCCGCAATGCCGCAAAAGGGGCATCCCACGGAACAGCCCAAGTTCAGTTCAAACATCAGGGGCGCATGGATCATCGCACCGTTTTTCCTGCCCAGTTCTGCCCAGCAGCGGTTCAGCTGACGTGTGCGCCAGGCGCGAAAGGCAGGCTGTGACGGCACGCAATCCGAGCGCACCATGCGCTCCCGCTGCCGGAATTTCTCACGGATGAAGCCGCGATAGCGTCCAGCCGTTTGCGGCAGCTCTTCCGGCAAAAAATTGCGGTATTCCTCCGCTTCCTCCTTGCAGACGAGAATGCGAAGGGATTGGGCATCAATGGAGAGACCATGGGCGGCCAGTGCCTCCTCCGGCGCAGCCAGAAACGCCACCTGAAAGCCCGGCTCCATGGTCCAGAGTTCCAGTGCGCGCTTGGTTTGTGCCACGTCACTGATATAGTCGTCATCCTTCGCCCCCGGGACAATCAGATCCCTTAGCTGCAATTTCTCCATGGTGTCACACCCTCTTTCCCTGTCCCTCAGGATCTCCCCCGGCTGCACCGGCTGTTTCCCAGCAGCTGAGGAGACGGTTGCGCTCGGCGATGAGTTCAAACCGCATGCGCTGCAGCCTCCGGTGCCGGATTTGCTTTGCTTTTTCCCGATGGATCGCCAGTGACAAATATTCATCGCCTATGTGGAGCATCAGGTTTTCCCCTGTGAGCCAGCGGAGACTCTCCCCGATCTCCTCCGGGGCATATTTCGCGGAAAATTCGGCGAGCAGTGCCTTTTCGCTCCTGGCAGTGTCACAGGCAGCATACAGTACCGCAGGCAGTCCTTGCAAGTGATAAACGGATCTTTTCGCTATGCCCCGCATATCGTAGATGTCAATCCCTTCTGCCGTGGCTTCCATATCGAGCCGGTCGGCATTACCTGCGCCACGTGCCCATCGGGTGACACAGGTGCGGAGCTTTTTGTAAGCCTCGCCCCTGCGGGTGCAGTCGTGATATGCCAGACGCTCCTCCCTGTCCGACGGCTCGAAATAGTAAGCGGTTCGTCGGATAAAATCCCCATCGGCGAAAACAAAATCATAGCTGCGGAAGGGCCTCAGTTTCAACCCGTACTGCGCCGCGTGATCCGTGTACTCGCCGTAGCGCTGGAAGACGATGGGGTTGAGCTGGTTGGGCGGCGTCAAATGCGTAATCTTGGGGATGAGCCCCACCATCTCTGCCAGATATGCCTCCCGTTCCCCCGGAAAACCGCACAGAAGATTCCAAACTGCCTCCACATGATAGGTACGACAGTTTTTCAGCAGCTCAATCTGCTTGATGGCGCGGCATCCCTTGTTCATGATGCGAAGCATATCATCCTGCAGGCTCTCGATGCCCGGCTGCAGGCGGGAAAAACCTGCCTCCGACAGCCGCCGCACCTCCTCCGGCGTCAGATTGGACTTGACCTCCGCAAAAAAATCAAGGGAAACGCCCCTTTGTTTCAGTGCTTCGGGCAGTTCTCTGACGTGATTCTGGCTGAGGATGGCATCCGTGAAATAACACTTTCTCGCTTGCGGCCATGTGACGGCCAGCCGTTCAATTTCGTCCGCAAGACGCTCTGTCGTCTTGTCCCGGTAGCTTCGGGACGGGCCGTTCAACCCGCAAAACGTGCAGGGCTTTTTCCTGCCCCACCAACAGCCCCGGGAGCCTTCCACCATGATATTGGCCACCTCCTGCGGTATGCCGAACGCTTCATAGGTTTGAAAAAAATCGCTGAAATCCGGCACCGGCACGGCATTCATATCGCGGGTAACCCGGTGGACAATTTCCTTTGGAGGCTCCGCCGCCCTGGAAAGCAGGCCGTAGGGGAGGTTTTCCGGGGGAACTTCCCCAAGTCGCAGCACCTGCTCGCAAACCTCGGCGAAGATCTCATCGGCCTCCCCGCAAAATACATAGTCAACGGCTTCCACATGCTCCAGAAGCGCCACTCCCGCATCCCCTGTGCAATTGGGGCCGCCCACCATGATGACGACATGCGGGGCAAGTTCCTTCAGCCTTCTGGCGATGGCGATATTGGCATTGATCTGATGAAACATGGACGCCAGCGCCACAATCCCCGGCTTCTGCCGCAAAATGCGGTCCGCGGCTTCGCGGACGAACTCCTCTGCCAGGAGCTGAAGCGCCGGGAAATTTGACACCCATTCCTGCGGTTCGTTTCGGAAGCTTTCCGGTATGAAATCCTGTGCGAGAATATCCGAAGCAATATAGTCCTTGTATGCCTCCATGGGGGAAAGGGTTTTCGGATGCGCAGCCCTGGCAAAGATGACTTCCCCCGCCAGGAACCTGGTATGGGAATAGACGATTTTCTCGTATTCCATCAGGCCGCACTTTCTGGCAAAATGAAGATGCTCATATTGAACCCTGCTGCGAATCCCCCGCTCTGCAAGACCTGACTTGAAAATACTCAAGGCCAGCGAGGGCATGCGGATATCGGCAAAGGGCATGTTGACCAAACAGACATCACATAGGTTTTCCATATTCGCTATTTCCTCCTACGCTGAAGGGAAATCCTCCCCGCTTCGGCGCGGTCAATGGCCAGCGCCAAATGCTCCTTGCCGATGCAGACCGTCAGACTTTCTCCGACAAGCCATTTCAGGGTTTCCAGAATCTCCTCCCTGCGGTATTCCCCCTGAAATTCCGACAGCAGGGATGCCTCTGTCCGCACCCTGCGACATGCAAGATACAGCCTTCCCGCAAGCCCCCGCAGATGATAGACCGGTTTCCTGGCGATTTCCCGCATATCGTAGACCTCCGCCCCATCGGGAACCACCTCCATGTCCAAACGGTCGGGATTGTTCTTTTTCCGGTTCCATCCGGCCACCAGGGCGGCCGTCTTCGCATATGCGCCGCCCTTGCGGGCGCAATTTCGGTATGCCGGAAGCTCCTCCTCTCCGGATGGCTCGAAGAGATATGCCGTGCGGCGAATGAAGTCCCTGTCCGGAAAAGCAAATTCGTAAACCCGGGAGGGGCGCAGGGAAAGTCCGTACCTTTCGGGGTGCTCCGTGTATTCGCTATACCTGTGGTAGACGATATGCATGAGGAGATTCGGTGGGTCGAGATGGGTCAGCTTGGGCAAAAGGGCGGCGGTTTCCTCCAGATATGCTTCCTTTTCTCCGGGGAACCCGCACAGGAGATTCCAGACCGCCTCCACATGATAGGTTCGGCAGCTTTTCAGCATCTCGATCTGGCGAATGGCGCGGCATCCCTTGTTCATAAGGCGCAACAAATCGTCCTGGAGGCTTTCGATGCCGGGCTGCAAGCGGGTGAAGCCGGCCTCCGACAGCCGAAACACCTCCTCCGGAGCGAGATTTGCCTTGACCTCATCGAAAAGCTCCAAGGAGACGTTTTTCCGCTTCAACGCCTGGGGAAGCTCCCTGACGTGGGTCATGCTCAGGATGGCATCGGTCAAAAAGCATGTTCCGACTTGGGGCCATGCTTTTGCAAGGGCGGCAAGTTCCTCTGCCAGACGCTCCGTGTCCTTCTCCCGATAGTTTCGGGCATGCCCCACCAGGCCGCAGAACGTGCAGGGCTTCTTCCGTCCCCACCAGCATCCCCGGGAACCCTCCGCCATGAGACACATATTCTCCTGCGGCATCCCCAGTTCCTGCCAGGCAGCGAAGAAATCGTCAAACTCCGGCAGGGGAAGTCCGTTCAAGTCCTGCGTAAGGCGATGGATCGGGATTTCCGGCCGCTCGGAGCCTCTTGCGAGAACACCATAGGGAAGTTCCTCCGGGGGAACCGTCCCTCTTGCGAGGATGTCCCCGCAGACCCGGGCAAAAATCTCATCCGCTTCTCCAAAAAAGACGTAATCCACCGCCTCAATGTAGTCCAGCAGCGCCAGACCCGCATCTCCCGTGCAGTTGGCTCCGCCCACCATGATGACCAGCTCCGGCCTGCGTTTCTTCAACTCCCTCGCCAGGGCGATGTTGGCGTTGATTTGGCGAAACATGGAGGCCATCGCCACAATCTTTGGCCTTCTCCGCAAAATGCGCTCTGCCGACAGGGCGACAAATTCCTCTGCCTCCCTCTGACGCCGGGGGAAATCCGACAACCACCGGCGCACCCGGTTCCGCGCATCTTCCGAAAGGCCGGTGGAAGGAAGAACCTCACGGCAAACGTAGTCCGCATACTCCCCGAGGGAACGGAGCGCCTGCCCATGGGCGGCTCCGGCAAAGACAATCTCCCCCTCCAGGGAATGGAGCCGGGAATACATGGTCTGCCCGTACTGCGCCAAGCCGCACCTCCGGGCGAAGTAAAGATGTTCATACTGGACGATGCTGCGGATGCCCTTCCTTGCAAGACATGCCTTCAAAAGGCTCAGCGCCATGGAAGGCATACCCACATCCACGAAAGGCATATTGACCAGGCAGACCTCACAGGACTCTTCCAATTTCACCACCGCCTCTGCCGAAGGTTGGGGATTTTCTTCGTTTCGGCGCGGTCAAGAGCCAGCGCCAGATGTTCCTTTCCGATACGGATCGTAAGGTTTTCCTCCTCCAGATAGGCCAGCGCCTCCAGGATTCCTTCCCTCCCATATTCCGCAAATTCCGCCAGCAGGGAGTCCTCTGTCCGCACAGCACTGCAGGCAGCATAGAGTTTCGCCTCCAACCCCTTCAGATGGTATGTGGATTTCCTGGCGATTTCCCGCATATCGTAGATATGGATGCCAGCTTCTCCCATCTCCATGTCAAGGCGGTCGGGATTGCTCTTCTTGGCGTTCCACTTCCCCACCAGCTCCATCACCGTTCCATACGCCTTGCCAAGCTTCCTGGCATCAAACCGCACCCGGCAGGTTTCCTTGTCCTCCGGCTCGAAAAAGTACGCTGTGCGGCGAATGAAGTCGTCATGGGCAAATGCAAACGCATATACCCGAGCCGGACGAAGGGAAAGGCCGTACTTCTGGGGATGCTCCGTGTATTCCCCGTAGCGGTGGTAAACAATGGGCATGAGCAGATTCGGCGGATTGAGATGGGAAATCTTGGGAAGGATCCCGGCCATCTCTTCCAGGTATTCCTCCTTTTCCCCCGGAAAGCCGCAGAGGAGGTTCCAAACAGCCCAGATGCGGTACATGCGAAAGTTCTTCAATGTCTCAATCTGGCGAATGGCGCGGCAGCCCTTGTTCATGATGCGCAGGATGTCATCCTGGAGGCTTTCGATTCCGGGCTGCATTGCCACGAAGCCCGCCTGAGCCAGATGAAACACTTCCTCCCGGGTCAGATTGGCCTTGATTTCCGCGAAGATACGCAGATGGATGCCCCGGGCAGTCAGCGCGGCAGGCAGTTCCTTCGTATGCTCACGGCTCAGTATGCTGTCCGTGAAGACACAGCGCGTTATCCGGGGCCATGCCTTTCCAAGAGCCGCAAGCTCATCCGCCAGGCGCTCCGTGGTCTTGTCACGGTAGTTCCGGGCAGGGCCGTTCAGCCCGCAAAAGGTGCAGGGCTTCTGCCTGCCCCACCAGCAGCCCCGGGAGCCCTCCACCATAAAGCATGCTTTCTCCAGAGGAAAGCCAAGGTGCTCATAAAGTGCAAAATAATCACTGAAATCCGGGAAAGGCAGCGCATTTACGTCCCGGGTGAGCCGGTGCATGATGGTTCCCGGCCGCCCGGATGCGCGGGAAAGGACTCCATACGGCAGTTCCTGCGGAGGAATCTTCCCACGCCGGAGCACTGCCTCGCATACATCGGCAAAGATTTCATCGGCCTCGCCGAAAAAGACATAATCCACCGCTTCCACATGCTCCAGCAATGCGAGCCCGGCTTCTCCCGAACAGTTGGAACCGCCCATCATGATGACGGTATCGGGCGACAGAGCCTTCAACCGCCTGGCCAGGGCAATGTTGCTGTTGATTTGCTGGAACATGGAAGCCAGTGCCACGATTTTCGGTCTGCGGCGCAGGATTCTTCCCGCTGCCTCCTCGATGAATTTCTCTGCAATCTCCTGGCGTTCGGGAAATGTGTCCAGCCAATGGTTGACCCGCCGGAGCAGCCATGCGGGAATACCTTCCTCGCATCCGTCCAACAGTTCATGGCGAATGAATTCCACATATTCCGCCAGGGGGCGGAGCGGCTTCCCATGGGCTGCCCTGGAAAATGCCACTTCTCCCCCAAGAAAGTCAACCCGCGCCCCCTCGATATTCAGATAACCTTCCAGCCCATCAAACCGATAGGCAAAATAAAGGTGCTCATACTGCACAACACTGGATATGCCCCGCACTGCAAGACACGCCTTCAGAAGACTCAATGCCATGGAGGGCATGACGACTTCCGAAAAAGGCATGTTCACCAGACATACCTCCACCTTCCTGTTTGCGTCTTCCGTCATTTCCTGCAGCTCACCAAACCTTCCAGTGCAATCCCCCTTATCGCCGCGTCTGCCATAGGACAGCTCGACTCTCTAACGGAAGATTCGACAAAAAAAAACAATTTCCTGCGTCCCAGCTTAAGGAAACGCTGAATAATTCCTCCGCGCCCTTGTCGGGTCTTTTTCCGTCATGCTGCGTCAAATGCCCTTCGACGTAACTCTGCTACGCCTTCACGGCATTTTCCTTGCCTGACGAAAAAATCCCTCGACAATGGCACAAACTCATTTATTCATCGTTTCCTTAAAATTGTTTTATTGCCAGCTCCTTATGGCGAAATTGGAG
>DFES01000171.1 GCA_002369175.1 Selenomonadaceae bacterium UBA3796 | reverse complement strand
TCCCTTCGCGACTGCGCCCATCCAAACATCAGCCAGTTCTGTCGCAATGTCTATGACAAGATAACCACCTCGGCGGAATTTCTCGTGAAGACGGGGGAGGATATTGAGGCGGAGTACGGGATTCCCATCATTCACAAGCGCATCTCCGTGACTCCGATCGCCATCGTTGCGGATGCCTGCAAGACGGATACGTACGTGCCCGTTGCGGAGGCGCTCGATAAGGCGGCCAAGGAAGTTGGCGTGAACTTCATCGGTGGTTTTTCCGCTCTGGTGGAGAAGGGCTTCACCCATGGGGACCGTATCCTCATCAATTCCATTCCCCAGGCGCTTGCGACCACGGAGCTGGTTTGTTCCTCCGTAAACCTCGGTTCCACAAAGGCGGGGATCAATATGGATTGTGTGCGGGAGATGGGGGAGATCATCAAGCGCACAGCAGAACTCACCCGTGATCGCCAGGCCATAGGCTGTGCGAAGCTGGTGGTGTTCTGCAATGCCCCCGGAGACAATCCCTTCATGGCAGGAGCCTTCCATGGCGTCAGCGAGGCAGAGAAGGTGGTCAGCGTTGGGGTCAGCGGCCCCGGAGTTGTGAAGCACGCTCTGGAAGATTTGAAGGGGGCAGATTTCACCGAAATCGCCGAAACCATCAAGAAGACTGCTTTCAAGATCACCCGCGTGGGACAGCTTGTGGCAAGAGAGGCATCCAAGCGGCTGGGGGTTCCCTTCGGCATCATTGACCTGTCTCTTGCTCCGACGCCTGCAGTAGGTGACAGTGTTGCCCGCATCATTGAAGAACTGGGCGTTGAAGGGTGCGGAGCACCCGGAACCACAGCAGCTCTTGCCCTCCTCAACGATGCTGTGAAAAAGGGAGGACTTATGGCGTCTTCCCATGTGGGCGGCCTTTCCGGTGCCTTTATCCCCGTCAGCGAGGATGAGGGCATGATCCATGCAGTGCGCCAGGGCAGCCTTTCCATTGAGAAACTGGAAGCCATGACCTGTGTCTGCTCTGTGGGGCTTGATATGATTGCCGTGGAGGGAGATACCTCTGCGGCAACCATTTCCGGCATCATCGCGGATGAGGCAGCCATTGGCATGATCAACAACAAGACAACGGCTGTCCGTGTCATTCCCGTTCCGGGAAAGAAAGTGGGAGAAACGGTGGAGTATGGCGGACTTTTGGGCTATTGTCCCATTGTTCCTCTTCGCAGCCAATACAGTTCCGAAGCGTTCATTGCCCGTGGCGGACGTATTCCGGCACCCATACGGAGCCTCACGAATTAAAGCACGGATGAGGTGGTTGTGTTGAAGATTATCATCAATGCAGATGATTTTGGCCGGCATGAGCTCATCAACAAGGCGGTGGAAAAGGCTGTCGAGGTCGGTTGCCTGCGCTCTGCGACACTGATGCCGGGAGGGAAGGCCTTCGAGGATGCTGTCCGGATCAGCCGGGAGCATCCTTCCTTGGGGGTTGGCATACATTTTACCCTGGCCAATGGGGTTCCGATTCTTCCTCCGGAGGAAATCCCGAGCCTTGTCACGGAAGATGGCGTGTTTTACGACGATTATCTTGCTTTTCTGAAGCGATACATGCAGGGCAAGGTTCGTATTCAGGAGGTTCGTTCCGAACTGTCGGCACAGCTGGAAAAGATGAAGCGTACCGGATTGGCGCTGACCCATGTGGACAGTCATCAGCATCTTCATCATGTTCCCGGGATCCTGGGCGTGGTTCTGGATCTGGCGGAGGCAGCAGGGATTCATGCCCTTCGGGTTTCCCGGGCGCGGGTCTTTGACGGGGATCTTGGAAGCGCCGGCCAATTCATAGGCCGGATGGGACTCGGATGCCTGGCGGATTATGCAGCGGTCAGAGCCCGCAAGCGGGGCTTTTTCATGCCGGATCATTTTACGGGGATCGTGGCAGGGGAAGCGGTCAGTGAAACATATCTGGAAGGATTTCTGGAGCATCTCAGGGACGGGACAACGGAGGTAATGCTTCATCCGGGAACGGAAAACGGAATCCTTCAAAGGGATTGCCGATGGGTACATGATTTCGAAGCGGAATTTCATGCGGTGACATCGCCTAACATACTTGCAAAGCTCAGGGAGCGGGAAATTGCGGCGGTAAATTTTTCCTCCTTGCAGGAATAGGACGTACATCTCTCCAAACCGGTGGAACCGAAACCTTTTTATGAGACAAAAGAAGGATGCTGTATTTTACGGCATTCCTTCTTTTTTTTCTTGCAAAACCCTGTCAATTGCGTATAATATAGACCATGTGGGTTCTCGGGAGCAAAAAAGTGCAAGATATTTTATGAAAATTCCCGGCGGGCAGAAGAAAGCGGTTAGGAGGCAAGGATTTGCGAAAGCTCATGGATCCTCTGTTCTCTCAGCTTTCCCGTCTTCATCCCTATCCCTGGGGGGTGATGACGGTGTTTATTGCTGTCTTTGCCATCATCGTGCGGCCCGTTGCCCTGGAAGCGGTGGACTATTGGAATCAGAAGGGCATGACCGGGGCGGAGCTGCAGGATTCCCTGGGGCTTCCCTTTCATGTATCCAAGCCCCCCGTGGGGGTGAGCCACATCTTGAACCGGGGTCAGCTGCGCTGGATCTTCATGCAGGAAATACGCATGGATGCCATGAAGACGCGGCTCAATCATGATAATGAGGCCGCGGTAAAAAAATTCATGCGCATGGTGGATGATTATAATTCCCGTGCTGCGAGCTATCAGTGCGAGGCGGCAGATTTGCAGGCTGCAAGGCAGGATGTGGAACAATACCAGGAGGCCATCCGGGAAAGCGCAATCGCGGAGGCGGAAGCTATGGGGTGGGACAGGCCTGCTTATGGGCAATGATCCCTTGCGATAGATGGATTATTTGAAAGCGAGGTGTTTTGAAATGAAGGAAGTGCGGTCCGTTCTTTTCATCGTGTTGTTGGGGATGCTTTTCTTGATGCCGGCGGCATATGCTCAGGAGACGAAGGTCCAGCTTCACGATACGATCCAATTAGATACCTTTGTCGCAGAATACAACGGTCTTTCAGAGTACCCGATCACAGATTATTCCAGTCATAGCACAAGGGGAGATTATGAGGCTTATGTATCTGTCATCGATCAGAGCAATGCCATGCTCATCCATGTAAATCAGGCGGGTTTGATTTCCAATATCCTGTTCATGCATCGGGGGGAGCTTACGGAGGCTGATCGGAAGATATTGATGTCCATGTTCGTCTGCAGCAATGTGGCGTTTGGATATCCGGCAACAGCAGAGGATATGCTCGACCTTACAGATGCTTTTGACCGGCTGAATATCTCGTCACCGGAAATCACGGCATCCCGGTTGAAGCGTTCGGACATTGGCCGCGATTACACGTTCCTCAAGACGGGAAACCAGGAAAAGAAAGTGTATATGATTCTCATGGAGGCTGTGGTTGAATGAGGGAAACATTGAAATCTATCAAATGGATGGATGCCGTCATCCTGGCTATGGCCGTGTGGATTTTGACGGATATCAATTTTGATGATTTGACAACCATCAACGTGATTTATCTTGTTACCTTTACGATATGGATTGTGTTGTTTATGGTGCGTCTTGCAATCGTTTATCAGAGAGTGAAGCAAAACGGCGCATGATCTATTACTTGAGAGAGATTAGGTGGTTTTTATTGGATAGGGGTTGTTTGTTTTGTCAAGTAAGTTTTTCCGGTTGTTGATTTTAGCGGCAGGTCTGCTTTGTTTGTTGACTGCTGAAGGCTTTGCT
>DFES01000183.1 GCA_002369175.1 Selenomonadaceae bacterium UBA3796 | reverse complement strand
TGCTGACCATTCTGCTGTTGGAAAATGCACTGCAATAACGAGACAGAAGATGTCCCCCACTTCCGCAAGCGGGGGACATCTTCTGCCTCGTTATAATTGACGGTATACGCCGATGACCTTGCCGAGAACGGCCACATTTTTTTCGTAGAAAGGCTCCATGGTATCATTTTCAGGCTGCAGGCGGACGCAGTTCTTCTCCCGGAAGAAGCGCTTGACCGTAGCGGTGTCGTCGTTGACAAGAGCTACGACAATCTCTCCGTCCAAGGCATCATCCTGCATCCTTACCAGAATGAAGTCACCATCAAGGATGCCGGCATTGATCATGCTGTTCCCTTGGACTTTCAGCATAAAAGTCTTGTCCTGGGTGCCAAGCAGTCCCTGGGGGAAGGAGAAGATCTCCTCGATGTTTTCCTCCGCAAGGATGGGAACTCCGGCGGTTACTGTGCCGACAAGGGGAACCGTAGTATTCTTGCCCCAGGGTTTTTCATCGAGAATATCAATGGCGCGGGGTTTCGTCGGATCCCGCTTGATCAATCCGCAGTTTTCCAGTTTTTCCAGATACCCGTGGACGGTGGAGCTGGATTTGAGCCCGACGGCTTTTCCGATTTCCCGCACGGAAGGCGGATATCCCTTTTCCAGCAGGAAATCCTTGATATACTGGAATATCTCCTGCTGCCTTTCGTTGGCATGGCGGTTATGCCGCATCTTGGTACACTCCTTTGCATGCTATGTGGGCTATGTTGATGGTTCCTTTACGATTACTCTGATTATACCACATGTATGTTCGATATGAAAGAGGATTCAAAAAATAATTTTAATTATTGTCGTCTTGTGATACAATAGAAACGATATAGAAATTTTGAATGGGGGCGTTTTGTATGCGTATTGGTTCCTTATCCACAGACAGAAGTCATATACAGTTTCTCTACCAGATTTCCGGATGGAATCAGGACAAGGACATCTTCCAATGGTTTTACAGTGCGATGAACAACAGTATTTTCAAGGTGAAGCAGGTTTACTGCAGCGACACCTGGCTCATTGAGACGAGCGGGAAGCAGGCCGGAGTTTTTCCGAAGGACAGCCTGAAGTCCAAGGATGCGTTTGTCAAAAAGTGCATGGACATGGAAGGCAGCAATTATTATTTCATTGGACAATGCGAGAAAAGGGATATCGTTTTGGGCATCAATCTTGACGAGAAGTATATTTACCTGACAAGAAAGACGGCAGATACGGGCCTCCATGAGCTTGTGGAAGAGACGCTGAGATTGGACGAGCCTGTGGAATAACGAGGCAGGAAACGAAAGGGAAACGGAGGAAAGCTTCGATGCGGGTGACCAGGAAGATCAAGGAGCAGCAGATTGCCATATTGGAAGAGACCTATCGGGATGTCAAGCCTGCCCTGATGTTCAGGAATCCCTTCGAGCTTCTCATCGCGGTGATCCTGTCTGCCCAGTGTACGGATAAGCGCGTCAATGTTACAACGGCTCGACTCTTTGCGCGGGCATCAACGCCGGAAGCCATTGTATCCATGGGACTGCAGGATTTGGAAGAAGAGATACGGGACTGCGGGCTCTTCCGAAACAAGGCAAAAAATATCATGGCATCCTGCCAGCTTCTTTGTGAAAAGTATGGAGGCGAGGTGCCGGAGGATTTTGCGGAACTTCAAAAACTTCCCGGTGTGGGACGAAAGACGGCCAATGTGGTCATGAGCGTGGCATTCCATCATCCGGCGATTGCCGTGGATACGCATGTTTTTCGGGTAGCGAACCGCCTGAAGTTGGCTGTGGGCGAAACTCCGCTGGAAGTGGAGCGCGGGCTTCAGAAAGCGATTCCGAAAGAGAAGTGGTCAGAGGCGCATCATTGGCTTATCTGGCACGGACGCAGGATTTGCAAGTCGAGGCGTCCGCTCTGTGAGGAGTGTCCCTTGAGTGAGGTTTGTGCAGGGAAAGAGGCGGGGGTATCGTAATGGATTACAGAAAACCGGACTTCAATGATATTGAGGACATATACAATCTCGTCATGGAATATGCCAATGACGGCGTCATGCTGGCCCGGTCGCGCAATACGTTGTATGAGAACATACGCGATATGATTGTGGCGGTGAACGAGGAAGGAAGGGTTGTCGGCGTCGGAGCCCTTCACATTATATGGGCGGAGCTTGCAGAAATTCGCACCATGGCGGTTTCGCCGGAAGCCATACGCCAGGGCATCGGCTCGGAAATTGTCTGCCGTTTGCTGGAAGAAGGCCGCGCACTGGGGGTGAAGCGCTTCTTCACCTTGACGTACAAGCCGGGGTTTTTCCAGACCGTGGGCTTTAAGACCATTACGAAGAACCAGCTTCCCCACAAAGTGTGGAAGGATTGTATTGAATGCCCGAAATTCCCTAATTGTGACGAAATCGCCATGGAACTGGACGAATCGGAGGATGGGAGATCCATTGCCTCCAATGTGCAGTGGGAAATGTGAGGGTGATCGGAGTATTTCCTCTTGGTGATGGAGCTGCACGTGAATACTTTAACAAAATAAGAGAAAAGCCGTCAAATCAATCTTGACGGCTTTTTTCGTGCGTGATATCATAAAGAGAGTACATAATTAACACATAGTAGTATGATAATCGGTGCTTATCACTCATAGTACCAATAGCCTATGCGGTGTGATGTGTCGGGAAGATTCCCGAAGACGGTGCAGGGCGGTTGTGTTTCTTTGAGGGATAGGGTGGGTTGTCTGTGTGTTTTTTCAAACTAGATCGGTTAAGAGCCGATGAGGGAGGTTTTTCGATGATTGACATTCTCGATCGCGTGCGCAACAAGGCGTTGCAGGAAAAAATCGTTACGGCGGAGGAAGCGGCTGCGTTTTTCAAACCGGATATGAACGTTGCCTGCAGCGGATTTACGGCGTCTGCCTATCCGAAGGCGGTTCCTCTTGCTCTGGCAGAGCGGATGAAGAAGGAGCCCTTTACCGTCAATATCTGGACCGGCGCATCTACGGGACCGGAGCTTGACGATGCCCTTGCGGAGGTTCACGGCATCAAGGGGCGTCTGCCCTATCAGACGGACGCGATTCTTCGGAAGGAGATCAATGACGGTTCCGTCAACTATCAGGATCTTCATCTTTCGGAATCCGCACAGCTCAGCCGTTGCGGCTATCTCGGCAAAATTGACGTAGCTCTCGTTGAGGCTTGTGCCATCACGGAAGAGGGCAATATCATCCCCACGACTTCCATGGGAAATGCGGCTTCCTATGTGCAGTCGGCGGATGTCGTGATCGTCGAGGTGAACACGACCCAGCCTTTGGAACTGGAAGGCATGCATGATGTATATGTTCCGCTGGATCCTCCGAATCGTCAGCCGATTCCCATCGTGAAAGCGGATGACCGCGTCGGAACGACGTACATTCCCTGTACTCCGGAGAAAATCAAGTACATTGTTCCCTGTGACATCAAGGATCATACCCGTGATCTTTCCCCCATTGACGAGAATTCCAAGAAAATGGCGGCCTTCACGCTTGATTTCCTCAATGCGGAAATCAAGGCGGGACGCATGCCGAAGAATCTCCTGCCCCTCCAGTCCGGTGTCGGAAATGTGGCAAACGCAGTGCTGGCGGGTTTCGTAGATTCCGATATGACGGATCTTACGGTATACACGGAAGTCATTCAGGATGCCATGCTGGATCTCATTGATGCAGGCAAGCTCAAGTTCGCTTCCGGTACGGCCTTCTCTCCCTCGCCGGCCGGCATGGATCGTTTCTACAAGGATGTGGCAAAGTACAAAAAGTATCTGCTGCTGCGTCCCGAGGAGGTATCCAACAGTCCGGAGGTTGTGCACCGTCTGGGCGTTATCGCCATGAATACCGCCATTGAAGTGGACATCTACGGCCATGTGAATTCCACGCATATCACGGGTACGAAGATGATGAACGGCATCGG
>DFES01000145.1 GCA_002369175.1 Selenomonadaceae bacterium UBA3796 | reverse complement strand
TTCTGGCAGAAATAGGACTTCATGCCGTGGAAGACGCCCAGGCTCCCCTTTGCAATGGTGGCGGCGTGACGGCCGGTCTCAATTCCCTCTCCCGCTGCCTCGCAGCCGATCAGGCGGACCTCTTTATCTCCGATGAAATTGTAGAACATACCCATGGCATTGCTTCCGCCGCCCACACAGGCCAGGACAGCGTCCGGAAGTTTTCCGTCCGCCTCCAGGATCTGGGCGCGGGCTTCTCTGGAGATCACGGACTGGAAGTCGCGGACGATGGTGGGGAAGGGGTGGGGTCCCATAACGGAGCCGAGGCAGTAATGGGTGTCACGGATGCGCGAGGTCCACTCCCGCATGGCCTCGGAAACGGCATCCTTGAGGGTTGCCGTGCCGGTTTTTACGGGGATGACCTCTGCGCCAAGCAGTTTCATGCGGTATACATTGAGCGCCTGGCGCTTCGTGTCCTCTTCTCCCATGAAGACCACGCATTCCATACCCATGAGGGCGGCTGCAGTGGCAGTGGCTACGCCGTGCTGGCCTGCCCCGGTTTCCGCAATTAGACGGGTCTTGCCCATCTTCTTCGCCAGAAGAGCCTGTCCCAGGACATTGTTGATTTTGTGGGCGCCTGTGTGATTCAGATCCTCCCGCTTGAGATAGATTCTTGCACCTCCAAGCTCCTTTGTCATCTTTTCGGCGAAGTAGAGACGGGAGGGTCTTCCGGCGTAATCCTTCAGAAGCTGGTCCAATTCCTGTTGGAATTGGGGATCCTCTTTGTATCGGTTATAGGCTTCTTCCAGTTCGATGACAGCGTTCATCAGCGTTTCCGGGATGTACTGTCCGCCATGGATGCCGAAGCGTCCGGGATGTTGTTCCTTTTTCATGGTCTGTGTTCCTTTCCAATGTCCGGAAGTGCGGAGGCATTCCGTGCTTCCTTTCTGACGGCGGCGGCAAAGTCCGCCATTTTTTTTCTGTCCTTTTTCCCCCTGGATTCGATGCCGGAGCTTGTGTCCACGGCATAGGGGTTCAGCCTGCGGATGGCATCGGGGACATTCTCCGCAGTCAGTCCCCCGGCCAGAAAATAGGGTCTTGTCATGGCTCCGATAAAGGACCAGTCGAAGGAAGTTCCGGTTCCTGCGCCTGCATCCAGCAGGATGAAATCCGCAGAGCTTTTTTGCGCCGGTGGGATATCCGCCGGGGATTTGATGAGGAAAGCCTGCAGGATGGGGCGATCCGTGAGGCTTTTGAGTTCCCGGAGGTAGTCCTCGTCCTCCTGGCCGTGAAGCTGTATCATATCGATGATGCCTTCTGCGCCCAGGGCTGAAATGAGCTGGATATCCTCATTGACAAAGACCCCTACTGCCTGGATTCCGGGCTGGAGGCGGCGCTTTAGTTCCCTGGCTTTTTCGAGGGTTACATGCCGCCGGCTTTTCGGCGCGAAGACGAATCCGATGTAGTCGGGGTTCAGTTCGTTGGCAGCCGCGATATCCTCATCTCGGGAGAGGCCACAGAATTTGATTTTCGTCATGGCATCCCCCGCAATTCCGAAAGCTTGGCTTTCTTGTCCGTAGCCCGCATGAGGGCTTCTCCTACAAGAATGGCATCGGCGCCTGCCCTTCGCGCTTCTTTCACGTCTTCTGCAGAGGTGATGCCGCTTTCCGTGACGAACAGGACATCTTCCGGCACGGATTCCCGCAGGCGGAGGCTGTTTTTCGTGTCTACGGAGAAGTCTTTGAGATTCCGGTTGTTCACGCCGATGATGCGGGCGCCGGCGGCGAGTGCCTGTCGGATTTCCTCCCCGTCATGGGTTTCCACCAGGGCAGAGAGGCCAAGTTCATGAGACAGGGCAATGTATTCCTGCAACTGCCCGCCGTGGAGGATGGACGTGATCAAAAGAAGAGCAGAGGCACCCAGGTGTTTGGCTTCATATATCATGTATTCGTCCACTGTGAAATCCTTGCGGAGACAGGGGACGGAAACCGCAGCGGAGATTTCTCTCAGGTACTGGTTCTTTCCGAGAAAATAGCTCGGTTCGGTCAGCACGGAGATGGCATCCGCTCCTGCCGCCTCATATTCCTTTGCAATGTCCAGATAAGGAAAGTCCGGGGCAATGAGCCCCTTGGAAGGAGAGGCTTTCTTGCATTCGCAGATAAAGGAGATATCCGGTTTCCTCAGAGCGCGTTCAAAGGGAAAATCGCCTTTGGGAAGTTCCAGCGCCCTTTGCCGCAGGAGGGAAAGGGGACACTTCCTCTTCACTTCCTCAACGCGCAGAAGGGCATGCCCTGCCAGTTTTTCCAAAATGTTCATGCCTGTTCCTCCGGTCGATTGCTCACCTCGATGAAGCGGTTCAGTGTTTCCAGGGCCCTGCCGGAATCAATGAGCTCTGCGGCCAGGCGGATGCCGTCCTTCATGGTGCCGGCCTTGCCTGCAATGTAGAGGGAGGCGCCGGCGTTCATGAGGGTAGCGTTTCGTTTATGGCCTTTTTCTCCCTTCAATATGGCGAGGGTGATAGCGGCATTTTCCTTCGGGGTGCCGCCGATGAGATCCTCTTTCCGGCAGCGTTCCAGTCCGAAATCCTCCGGGGTGATGACGTAGGTCTTGAACCATCCGTCGCGAATTTCGCAGACGGTGGTGGGCGCGGAGAGGGAAATCTCATCCAGCTTGTCCTGTCCGTAAACTACCATGCCGCGCCGAATGCCGAGGTTTACGAGCACCTGTGCCAGGGGGGCTGTGAGATAGTCATCGTAAACCCCCAGGAGCTGCATGGACGGGCAGCCGGGATTGGTCAGGGGACCGAGAATGTTGAACACGGTGCGGAAGCCGAGCTCTCTTCGGATGGCGCCCACATATTTCATAGAGGCGTGGTATTTCTGGGCGAAGAAGAAGCACATGCCGACTTCCTCCAAAAGCTCCCGGCAACGGGCGGGGCTCTGCTGGATGTTGACCCCCAGGGCTTCGAGACAGTCCGCTGTTCCGCATTTCGATGAGGCGGCACGGTTGCCGTGCTTGGCGACTTTTACGCCTCCTGCCGCTGCCACCAGGGCGGAGGTGGTGGAGATGTTGAAGCTCTGGGCGTTGTCACCGCCCGTGCCGACGATCTCGAAGAGTTCCATTCCGGTTTCCACCTTTGTAGCATGGGCGCGCATGGCCGCCGCGCAGCCTGCGATTTCATCGGTGGTTTCCGCACGAGCGCTCTTTGTGGAGAGGGCGGCAAGGAAAGCGGCATTCTGGGTGGGACTTGTTTCGCCGCTCATGATTTCATTCATTACGGAATAGGCTTCGTCATAGGTGAGATCTTCCTTGCTGACGATTTTTACGATGGCTTGTTCAATCATGGGAATCGCTCCTTTGCACAAGGGGTTCTGCCAGGTTTTTCCAAAACAAAAACGTCCCTGACAGAATGAGAAACATTCTATCAAGGACGAATCATGCAAACTGCATATCCGCGGTGCCACCTTGGATTCACGGCCTGTACCGTGCACTCTGCGGGATACCATCATATCCCCGGCAACTGACGTATGCCCACACGTCGCAGAATACTCTGTGGTAGCCCACATTTGACTGCGCCCTCGGCGGTCCATTTACAGCACAGCTGTATAAGCGTTCTTCGGGACGTCAAAACGACCGAATATGGCTTATGACAATTTGTTTCCCGCCTGACTCTCAGCATCGCAGGCTCTCTGGGGGGGCATCATTGCCGTTATCTCCGCGTCAACGGTTTGAATTACGAAACTAGAAACAATGTATCATGAAGTTGTAAACTTGTCAACGAAAATTTATTCGGCAACAAGGGGGGAATATCCTACTTACCTGTGGATAACTCGTTGCTAATGTCAAATGATACAGGCTCTTCCATGAAGGATCTCCTTTTCAAACAATTCTTACCTCTATTCTAGCATAGGGGCGTGGGGTGTCAATCTCTTACGGTACTCAGTCATTCCGAAAATTTATTCAGCGTTTTCTTAGGAGCTGGCATTTTTGCGGGAGGCGCAAAAAGCAGGAAACAGAGAAGGGCTTCTCGAACTATATTTGTATTTGATGGAAGAATACCAAAAGTGGTATGATGGGATAGCATCTGCGGATGGGATCGTGAGGTACTTATGAAGAAGAAATTTTTAGTAATGGCACTTGCAGGAGGGATGCTTTTGTCGGTGGCAGGCTATGCCGTAGGGGACTATTTTGTGGAGTATGCTTTGAAACGTGGGACGCCGGACAACCCGAAGGCGGCGCCGGAAGCATGCGCCCGGATTGCG
>DFES01000015.1 GCA_002369175.1 Selenomonadaceae bacterium UBA3796 | reverse complement strand
GGGGTGCTGAAGGCGGGAAGCCTGCATGACATGACACCGGAGAATTTTGAGCAGGTCACAAAGATCAACTATACGGGATATTTTCTCTGCGCAAAGTACGTCAGCGAGATTATGAAGGCGGAGTATGAGGCAGACCCGACACGCTGGTATGACATCGTGCAGGTCAACTCAAAATCCGGTCTGGTAGGGTCCAAGGCGAATTTTGCCTACGCAGGCGGAAAATTCGGCGGCATCGGCCTGACCCAGAGCTTTGCACTGGAACTGGTTCCCTGGCAGATCAAGGTGAACTCCGTGTGCCCCGGTAATTACTATGACGGTCCGTTGTGGTCCGACCCGGAGAAGGGACTTTTCATCCAGTATCTGAATGCGGGAAAGGTGCCCGGAGCGAAGACTGTGGAGGATGTGAAAGAGTATTATCTTTCCAAATCTCCTATTCGCCGGGGATGCACACCGGATGACGTGGCAAAGGCCATTTTCTACTGTGTGGAGCAGACGTTTGAAACGGGGCAGGCAATCCCGGTGACGGGCGGCCAGACCATGCTGAACTGAGGCACGGAATATGGACAGAGAAATTGTGTTTCTGAATGCGGAAACTCCGGAGCAGAGACTGGAAAACCTGAAGAAGCTCCTGGCAGAGGAAAAGGAAAAGCCTGAGGTTCTGCCGCAGTATTCCAACAACCACATCCACACCACATTTTCTTTCTCGCCCTATTCCCCCACGGCAGCCGTGTGGGCAGCGCGAAGGGCAGGGCTCTCCACTGCAGGCATTATGGATCATGACAGCATCGGCGGGGCAGCCGAGTTCCGGAAGGCGGCGAAGCTTGCGGGTGTCGGCTCAACCTGTGGGGTAGAGATGCGCATCAGCTGGAAGGATACTCCCTTTGCAGCGCGACGCATCAACAACCCGGATCAGTGCGGTGTTGCGTATATGGCATTTCACAGCATTCGGGAGCGGTATTTTGAACAGACGGCAGAATTCCTGAAACCGTACCGGGAAAAGAGAAACGCACGCAACATCCGGATGCTGAAGAACATTGAAGAGAAAACGGGCATTGCCCTTGATTTTGAGAAGGATGTGCTGCCTCTTTCGGAATATTCAAACGGAGGCAGCGTGACAGAGCGGCACCTGTTGTTTGCACTGGCAAAAAAAGTGATCCCGGATGGAAGTGAGGAAGAGCAGTATAAGCTGTTGGGCAAATATAAGGCTGGGCTTATTCACGAGGTGTATATTGAGCCTACGGATGAGCTGATGAGCCTTGACGAGGCCATTGCCTTTGCAAAGGATGTGGACGCTATCCTCTGCTATCCCTATCTGGGAGACGTAACGGAGTCTCCCACCGGTGACAAAAAGGCGGCTAAATTTGAAGACGAATATCTGGATGAGCTGATGGCCTATCTGCCGGAGAAAGGCATAGCGGCTGTCACCTATATGCCGTCACGCAACACGGAGACTCAGTTGGAAAGGCTGATGGGGCTTTGTGAAAAGCACGGCCTGCAGCAGATTTCGGGGGAGGATATCAACTCTCCGTCGCAGAGCTTTATCTGCAAGCAGTTGGCAAATCCCAAATATGCGCATCTGGTAGATGCGGCATGGAAACTTGTGGAAAGAGAAAAGGAGGGATAAAGGCATGAAAACAAAAGCAGTTCGTTTATACGGAGAAATGGATCTCCGCCTGGAGGAATTTGACCTGCCGGAGATGAAGGATGACGAAATCCTGGCCAGGGTTATGTCAGACAGCCTTTGTACATCCACCTATAAGGCTGTGAAGCAGGGCAGTGCCCACAAGCGAGTGCATGAAGACGTGGCGGAACACCCTGCGATTGTCGGCCATGAATTCTGCGGCGAAATCGTAAAAGTGGGAGCAAAGTGGGCAAATGAGTTCAAGACAGGTGACCGGTTTATCATTCAGCCGGCACTGAACTACAAGGGCAGCCTGGATGCACCGGGTTATTCCTACGAGACCATCGGTGGGGATGCAACCTATGTGGTGATCCCCAATGAAGTGATGGAGATGAAGTGCCTGATTCCCTTTGAGGGAAGCGGATTCTTCGAAGGCTCAATGACGGAGCCTTACAGCTGTGTGATCGGGACATTCCACGCCATGTATCACACAGAGTACGGCAGCTATGTGCATCAGATGGGCATCCGTAAGGGAGGAAATATGCTGATGCTCGCCGGCAATGGCCCCATGGGACAGGCGGCAATCGACTATATTCTGCACTGTGACCGCAGGCCAGGATTGCTGGTTGTGACAGGACGCCGGCAGGAGCAGCTTGACCGGCTTGCCCAGCTGCTGACAACAGAGGATGCGGCGGCAAACGGTGTGTCTCTCCACTACTTCAACACGGCGACCTGTGAGGATGCAAAGGCAGAGCTGCTGGCTCTCTCCGGCGGGAAGGGATACGACGATGTGCTGGTGTTCACGCCGGTGGCTTCCATGGTGGAGCTGGGCGATGATCTGCTGGGAAAAGACGGATGCCTGAACTTCTTCTCCGGACCGAGCGACAAAGATTTCAAGGCACAACTGAATTTTTACAACGTGCACTATGCCTTCACCCATATTGTGGGGACCTCCGGCGGCAACACAGACGATATGAAGGAGGCTGCCGCCATGATGAAGGAAGGAAAGATCAACCCCGCATTGCTGGTTACCCACGTGGGCGGATTAAATGACGTGGCGGAGGCAACAAAGCATCTGCCGGAAATCCGGGGCGGCAAGAAGCTGATTTACCCCTGGGTGGACATGCCGCTGACGGCTATTGCAGATTTTGAGAAGCTTGGGAAGGAAGACCCTTTCTATGCAGAACTGGATGTAATCTGCAAAAAGCATAACGGGCTCTGGAGTGTGGAAGCGGAACGGTATCTGCTGAAGACAAAGGCAGGGCTTTAAGCGAAAAAAACAAGTATTCGGAATGCGTACGGGACAGAGATATCTCCGGCGCAGAATGAAGCAAACAAGCGTTAAGCAAATGAATACCGCCCGGATCCGATGAAAAGGATCCGGGCGGCTTTTATATCAATTTTAGGATACCTGCAGGTCCTCCGGGCAGAGAACAATGGCAGTGCGAGCCGGCAGATACAGCCGGACGTGATTGCCTTCCATGCCGGGGGTATAGGCGCTGACGGTGTTGCGGGCCACACGGCCATAGCCGCAGTAGCAGTAGTCATCACTGGAGAAGAGGACACGATAATCACAGCTGTGGCTCACGGGAATCGGATAGCCTTCAAAGCTGTGTACAGGAGAGAAGTTGAAGACAAAGAGTAATCCGCCGCGTTCAAAAGCGATGACGTGGTCATCCTCATGGACCCATTTGAGATCGGGATAGACCTGGTCAAAGATACGGTAGTATTTGGCGGTGTGCACCATGTCTTTGTCAAATTCATTCAGAGAGGCGTATTTCAGATCCGGATTAAAGAGGAGACTCCACTGCCTGCGGCAATACTGGAAGCTGTTCCCGTTGCCGGGGCGGGGGAAGTCAATCCACTCCGGATGGCCGAATTCGTTGCCCA
>DFES01000042.1 GCA_002369175.1 Selenomonadaceae bacterium UBA3796 | reverse complement strand
CAGGCGGCAATTTCCGGTTCATGGGTGACAAGGATGATGGTGCGTCCCTTGGCATGCAATCCCTCGAAGATTTCCATGATTTCCCTTGTGGATTTCGTATCGAGATTCCCCGTGGGCTCATCTGCCATGATAATGTGCGGATCATTCACGAGAGCCCGGGCAATCGCCACACGCTGCCTTTGTCCGCCTGACAGTTCATTGGGCTGGTGATCCGCACGGTCTCCAAGCCCCACCGCATCCAAAAAGAACTTCGCCCGCTCCATTCGCTCCTTCCTTCCCACACCTGCATAGACCAAAGGAAGCGCCACATTATCCAGCGCGCTGATGCGAGAAAGAAGATTGAAGTTCTGGAATACAAACCCGATTTTCTTATTGCGGGTAGCAGCCAGTTCATCATCGTTGAGATGCGCCACCTCCTGCCCGTCCAACTGGTAAGAGCCTATTGTGGGGCGATCCAGACAGCCCAGGATATTCATCAATGTGGATTTCCCCGATCCGGAAGGTCCCATCAGCGCGGCAAATTCCCCCCCATGTATATCCAGCGTAATGCCATTGAGTGCGGCAACTTCCTGATCTCCTACCTGATAGAGTTTTTTGATCCCTTTCAAACGTATTGTCAAATGTCTTTCCTTGTTTTCCATCAACAGATTCCCTGCCTTCCCCGCTCGTTTCACCCTTACATATGCGGTGGGCCGCCCATCCCTCTGTTGGAACCGGATTTCTTCTGAACCGTATAGCTGGAGGAAACCGCTTCCCCTGCCTGCAAGCCGGAAAGTATCTCCACATATTCGTCGTCGTAGATTCCTGTCTCTACATATCGGTTCTCCTGCGTCCCGTCCGGATGCACAACGATCACATAGGAACCATTGCTGTCTGTCTTCAGTGTGGTGAGAGGCACGGAGAGCACATCCTGCCTGGATGCCGTCGTGATGTCTACCCGCGCCGTCATTGCAGGAAGAAGCAGGTTTTCCGGATCCTCCACGTCCAGCGTAACATAGTAGTAAATGACGCTGGCCGTGGAACTTGAATTGCTGCTTGAACTGGAGGAGCTGCTCTTTATGTTCCAAGAGTTTCCCGTATCTGTCTGAGAAATCTTGGACACCCTCGCCTTGAAAACTTTTCCCGTGTAGGAATCCACCGTGAAGGTTGCCTGCTGACCCACCCGCACGCTGCCGATGTCTGTTTCATCCACCTTAGCGAGAATCTGCTTGGATGAGAGATCCGCAATGCGCATGATGACCGTGGGACTGTTATTGCCCTGCACTGCCATGGAGCCCACTGTCTGAGGCTCTCCCACCACGACGCCGTCCATCGGCGCCGTGATGATGGTATTGTTCACATTGGATTTTGCCGATACGAGGTTGGATTGCGCCGTATCGTAACTGAGCTTGACGTCCTCCAATTCCTCCTGGGACTTCGCTCCAATGGAATAAAGATATGCCGCACGATCGTATTTTGATTTTGTATTCGTCACCTCATACTGCGCCTTGTTCATCTGCGCTTCGTAGTCCGTACCGTCCAATGTCGCCACGATCTGCCCGGCTGTCACCGTATCATTCTCCTTCACCAATACAGAGGTGATGCGCGCTGTGATCTTTGGACTGACCTCAACGGATTCCACCGGCGTAATGGTACCCGTAGCCGAGACCGTGGACTTCATGTCCCTGCGCCCCGCTTGGACGGTCTCCACCGCCGCTACCTTTTTGACCTCCTGCTGTTCCGTATAATACCTGTAGCCGCCAAAAGCCACTCCGGCAATGATGAGTGCGGCGGCCACCGCCTTTACCTTCCAATCCATATTCATTTCCCTGCCCCGCCTTCCGCCATCGCGCTGATTGTCTGCTCAGAAGAGAGCCGTTCTGCCTTTCTCTCCACTTTTTCCTCATAGGGAACCAATGCTTCTTCGATGGACATGTTCATATTTCTGGCCGAGATCTGCTCCGAATCGTTCAGACCGATGCCCATTGCCGTTTCAAGATTCGCCTTGTAGCGCACATAGTCATACTGGGCGCTGATGTAGTTGAGCTGCGCTGTGGAAAGAGCTTCCTGCGCATCAATGATATCCAGCATAATCCCCTCGCCGGCACGATACTTCTCCGTGGCGATATAGTAATCCTCCTCTGCCTGTCGAACCGCATCGGATGTAGAATTGAAGCGTTTTTCGGCCTCCCGCATATTGTAATAAGCCTCGCGGATTTCCAAATCAACCGCTTCTTCATCCTTTTCCATATTGAGTTTTGCAATATCGCGCTCCGTCTTTGCTGCATCTACCTGTGCTTTCGTCACACCGCTGTCGAATACGTTCCATTTCGCCGAAAGCCCTGCGGACCACCCGGAGTTGTGATCGCTGGTTGGCTCGAACCTGCTCTGCAAAATATCCATCCCGGCAGAAAGGTTCAGGGACGGAAGATAGCCCGCCTTCGCCATCTTGATGGCCAGTTCTTTCTGCTCCAGGGTATACCTGTCCACCATCAAATCCTTTCGATTCCGAAAAGCATAGTCAATGCAATCCTTCATCGCAATATCAAATTTGACATAGGAAAAATCATCCGTAAGGTTGAGGGGTTCCTCCCGGTCCATATCAATGAGATCCCTGAGTTTCGCGAGGTTCACCTCGTAGGCATTTTGAGATCGGATAAGCAGCTGGCGGGCATTGGACAGTTCCACGGAAGAGCGGAGCACGTCAATACGCGCCTTGCTTCCGGCTGAGTAGAGCTGCTCCACATTCGTGTAATGAGCCTGGTATTTGTCCACCGTCTCCTGGTTCACTTTTACGGTTTTCATGGACTCAAGGGCATCGTAATAGGCTCTGATGACATCGAGTTTCAATGTTTCCCTTGCCCTCTGCGTGGAAAGAATCGCCGAGCGTACTCCGATTTCGCTGCTGTCAATGGAGGCCTCATTTCTCCCCCCCGTATAGATTGGATAGCTGGCACTCACTCCCAGAGAATTCGAAGAGGCTCTTTCGCTGTCTGAGGACTTGCTCACGTTCATGCTGTCCGATGCAGAAACGGATATGCTATTGTTTCCCTTCGCTTCCCGCAGGGATGCCTCTGCCTTGTCCTCTGCCTTTTGGGTGATGCGCAAGGATGTATTTTGCTCCAATGCCATATTGATCGCCTGTTGCAGGGAGAGATCCGCGCAATTTCCTTCTGACGGCCATGCCAGAAAAAATACACCTGCCAGCAGGGCACCTGCTCCATGCAATTGATAATTTTTCATTGATCATCCCTCCTGATGCGCTTCGCACATCCCTCATAAGTCTTCCCAGCAAAGGAAATATTCCTTGTTTTTACATTGTATGCTATACTAG
>DFES01000162.1 GCA_002369175.1 Selenomonadaceae bacterium UBA3796 | reverse complement strand
CGATATGCCTGTATCTTCCTGGACTGCCGCAGCTACCTCCGCCGAAGTCTCTGCAAAGGAGTCTATGTCTGCCCGAAGATTTCTTAGTTCCTGTGCCGGATTCCCTTGCCCCTGATTTTGCTGCCAAGCTTGCTGTCCCTGGCCTTGGGGGAGCTGTCCATCCGAAAGTCCGGCATAAACTTCTGCCCGATCCACTTTGATTCCCTGATTCTCCAGATCCTGGCGAAGCTGCGCCAGAGAATTTTCCACGATGCTGCGCACATGGGCATTATCGCTGTAGAAGGAAGCTGTCACTGCGCCGTTTTCAGCAACGGACACCCTCAATGTCAAGTTTCCGAGATGCTCCGGTTTCAGATGGATTACCATCTCCGTGCTCTCCCGTGCGCGAATCAGTCTTGCCTGCTCAACAATTTGCTGGGGAATATCAAAATCCTCCCGCATCTGCCCAACGGCTTGCGACTGGATCTGAGAAGAAGCGTTTCCTGCTTCCTGCACCGGTGGCTGATAGCCTACCGGAATCTGGCCGCCCTCCATATTCTGTTTTGGCGCCGCCCCTTCATCCTGCGAGGTCTCGAAGGGCTGCACTTCCAAACCGGGGGACATCCCCATCCGTTGTGCAGAAAGCAGGGACTCCGCCCCCGGAAGCATCCCCTGCTGCCAAGCCGGACGCATATTTTCAGCTCCGCGAAGCGTGGAAGGCTGTTGTTCGAACAATGCTCCAGATGCTTCCGCCTGGATCTGCGGCATCTGTTGTCCGGCAGTCCCATTCTCTCTCCCGAGGGAAATCACTTGCTGGCCGGAAAGTTCTTTCGCATTCCCACGGGGCATTACCTGCTGGCCGCTGCGCTCTTCCGCTTTCCCACGCGACACGGCCTGCTGGCCGCTGAGCTCTTCCGTATTCCCACGAGACACAACCTGCTGGCCGCTGAGTTCTTCCGTATTCCCACGAGACACGGCCTGCTGGCGAACGGAAAGCCCTTCCTCGTCCCCATCGGGCATCACCTGCTGGCCAAAAGGCACTTCCTCTGGCTCACGGAGTCCTGCAGTCTGCTGCTCGGAAGACTGCGTCCCTTGTTGGAACTGGCTTCCCTGATCCATGGATTTCTGTAGGAGATCCTGTGCTGCGGACACACCGGAATCCTCCACAAGAACCTGCACGCCGGCGAGAAAATCATTCTGTTGGGATTGCTGATCCGCCACAGCCTGATGCAACGCTGCGCTCTGAGTTGCCTGAAGATATACCTGGCTGTTGCCAGATGTCGCAACGGGAGAATCTATCCTCACGGCATTCGTTGCAGCAAACTGCATAAAGGGTGTCTTTCCCTGTACCTCCTGCCGGCTCGATATATCCATCGGCAATGCGTCTGTTGATGGCTGCTCAATGACATTTGCATTCATTACAAGATTTCTTGCCGCTTGGGGCAACTGCGTCGAAAGCGGCACCGAGATATTCCTTGCCGCCGGAGTCCCCACTTGCTGCTCCGCAAAAAAACCTGCCCTCTGTTCGCCTTGGCCGCCTTTCACCACCTGACCCGAAAGCATTGCCAGCATTTGTTCACGTTTGGTGCCCTGTTCCTCTGACTGAGGAAGCAAGCTCTGAAGATTCGCATAGGAAGACGATACATTCTGTATGATTCCTGCTGATGGCAGTACAAAGGGCACTTCCATCACAGCGCTGATGCCCGGAGTTGCCGCAGTGCTCGTCACGATTTCATCCGGATTTTCGCAACGATCTTCCGGAAGAAGAGCTTCATCCTTTGCCGATTGACCGTCCCCGGCAGTCGTTCCCTGATCCTCAGTCGCAGGATCTCCCGCTTCTTTTTTCATAGCCTTCGGGAACTTCTCCAGTACTGCCGTTTCCTTTGCCAAGGCCTCCATATCCTTCGCTGCCTGCTCCATTTCCTGTGGAGCCGTGGCAACGCCTTGTTCCTGGGATTTTGCCAAAACATTGTTAAATGTCCGGTTCCGGCTTCCGGCAGACGAAGCAAATGCCCCCCTTCCCTTCGCACTTGTACGGTTCGCACCCTTCGTCTGTCCGCCTGCGGAATTTGATACCGCCATTACCTGGTTCGTATTCACTTGCTTTCACCCCCTCCATTTCATTTATCGGCAATTCTGCCGCTTTTATTAAGCACTTTTTCAGTCACTCAATTGTTCGTCTCCCCATTTGCCTGAACATCCTCGGGCAGAGTCAGTTTTTTCTGCGTTCCAGCGTAAATGACATCCGTGATCTGCGCCGCTTTGGAAGGCTCAAACTTGGCAAGAACCTTTGCTGCCTGACTCTCATCCATTCGCTGCAGTATGGCTGCTGTC
Source organism: Selenomonadaceae bacterium UBA3796 (assembly GCA_002369175.1). Taxonomy (GTDB): domain Bacteria; phylum Bacillota; class Negativicutes; order Selenomonadales; family Selenomonadaceae; genus UBA3796. Next base: position 30,344 of record DFES01000162.1, on the reverse strand, counting down.
AGATCCTCATCAAGATCCTTCATGGCCTCCGCCGCTTCCTGTGGCTTCATCTGCCCATAGAGTCTGGCCAGCTTCGACACCCGTTTCTTTTCTGCCGCTTCACGCTCTCTCATCTGCTTTTCAATTTCCTGCTTTGAGAGGATAACCTGCTTATTCTTCTTTTCCGGTTCCTTCTTTGGCTCCTTCTCCGCCACGGGCTTTGCATCCTCTACGGGTTTATTTTCCAGTTCCTCTGCTGTCGGTTCCGGCTTCACGAAATATTCTCCTACCACGGGCAAATTATAAAGGCCGAGTTTTTCATTTGCTTCCTTGGAATCAATAAGCTGAAGATAAATGCCCAAAACAAAGCCGCCAATAATCAGAATCAACAGCAAAAACAACATGAGAAAGATCTTGAAGATCGTTCCCCCTTTTTTCTTTGCCATCATATCACCTGCCGGAAAAATTCATCACCGATATATATCCAATACCTTGCTCACATAATCCTGCGTCTCCCGATAGGGAGGCACACCGTTGTAATCCCTGACCGCCTGCGGTCCTGCATTATATGCGGCCACAGCTTTTCTGACATCCCCGCCAAAACTGTCCAGCATCTGGCGAAGATATTTTGCACCGCCTTCGATATTCTCTTTTGCATCATAGGGATTCACTCCCAATGCCGCCGCGGTGTCCGGCATGAGCTGCATCACCCCTATGGCTCCCGCGCTGGAAATCGCTGTCGGATCATTGTTTGACTCTACCTCAGCCACGGCGGACACCAGACGAGAGTCAACATTGTATTTCTTCGCCGCCTGATCCATAAAGAATGCCAGGGAATCTGCATGCTCCGAAAGGGTCGTGCCTGCACCGGAAACGGCGGATGCTTCTGAGGAAGGCGCACTTTTCAAAGATCCGGCAGGCTCTGTCCCATTGGATGGTCTTACTGCTTCCGCTGCATGCTTTGCCTTCTCCATTTCCTCCTGGAGCCTGCTGGAAAAATCCATGCCAGGCACGTTCGGTGACATTCCGATCTGCTGCTGGATCTCCGCAATGCGCTGACGGATTGCGGAAATACGTCCCAAGTCTACCATAAGCTCCTCTCCCCTTCTATCCCTTTGCCCGCATCGCAATCTGCAGGCCGAGTTCATCCAGCACCTTCTGTTCCTCCATGAGCATCTCTTCCTTGTACTCCTGGAACCGCTTTTCCTTGAGTTGCTCAATGCTTTTGAGGTAGCTCATAACCTCCATGAGCTCTTTCAGCCGCTTTTGCCTCTCCCCCTTCGTCTGAAGGATGAGATCCTGCTGCATCTCTATCTGCCCACGCTTCCATGCAAAGAAACTGTTGAATGCCATCAGCCTCCCGACTGTCACGCGCTTTCCTTCCCTGGATATGCTCTCATAATCCTGCTGCCCCTGCTGCATTTCCTCCAGCAGCCGCTGCAGGTGCATCCGCTGTTCCTCCAGTCTCCGCGATACTTCGGCAAATTTTACTTCAGCCTCGTCCTTCTTCATGCGCGTGACTTTCAGCAGCGTTTCCAGCTGAAACTTGAATCTCTTCATCGCCTCTTACTTTCCACCCGTAATCCCCAAAAGCTTCTGTTCCGTAGCCTCGTAAGTATCCACCTCATAAATGTCCTGGCACAGGAAATCATTGATAGGATCGATTTTTTGAATCGCCTCATCAATTCTCGCACTGGAACCCTTGACATAAGCACCGATATGAATAAGATCCTCTGCATCCTTGTACACTGCCATGAGTGCACGCATCTGCTGGGCAGCTTTCAGATGCTCCTTCGTAACCACCTCGTTCATGACACGGCTGACGCTCGGCAGGACATCAATGGCCGGAAAATGATTCTGGGCAGCTATGGCGCGGGACAAAACAATATGCCCGTCCAAAATGGATCGCACCGCATCAGCAATGGGCTCATTCATATCATCGCCATCCACAAGCACGGTGTAGATTCCTGTGATGGAACCTGTATCACTTGTTCCGGCTCTCTCCAGAAGGCGGGGCAGCATGGCAAAAACAGAAGGGGTATATCCCCTCGTCGCCGGCGGTTCTCCAATGGTAAGTCCCACTTCGCGCTGAGCCATGGCAAAACGCGTGACAGAATCCATCATAAGAATGACCTTATGTCCCTGATCCCGAAAGTATTCTGCAATGGCGGTGGCTGTCATAGCTCCCTTGATACGGACAAGGGCAGGCTGATCCGAAGTCGCCACGACAACGACAGAGCGTTTGAGCCCTTCCTCGCCCAAATCTCGCTCGATAAAATCCCGAACCTCCCTGCCGCGTTCGCCTACCAGGGCAATGACGCTGATATCAGCCTCGGTATTGCGGGCAATCATCGAAAGAAGTGTGGATTTCCCCACACCGGAACCCGCCATAATACCGATTCGCTGCCCCTGCCCCATGGTGATGAGTCCATCGATGGCACGCACCCCCACATAAAGGGATTCGTTGATCCGCGGTCGTGTAAGCGGGGGAGGTGGAGGAGCCTGCAAAGGGTATTCCAGATCCGTGAGAATAGGCCCCTTATCGTCCATCGGATTGCCCAAGCCATCCAGAACACGTCCGAGAAGCTCTTTTCCGACCTTGACCTTCAGCATCTTCTGTGCCGCCACCACTTCGCAGCCGGGTCCGATTCCCTGCATCTCGCCCACAGGCATGAGCATGACGTAGCCTTCCCGAAACCCCACCACTTCTGCCGGAATCGGCGGCACTCCCGGAAAATGCGAGTGGACATAACAAAGCTCCCCTACACTGACAAGGGGACCCTGGGATTCTATGACAAGGCCGATGACCTGTGTCACCTTGCCCGTAAGCTTTATGGAGATACACTGGTCAACGGCATCTATGAATTTCTTTATATTTACTTTCCCGTCCATCATGGCAATATTTCCTGTACAGCCTGCCTGATGAGTTCCAGCTGGGTGGCAAGCCTCGCATCCACTGCTCCGTTCGGCGTTTCGATCAGGCAGTCACCCGCATGAAGACTCTCATCAGAAATCACCTCTATCACGGCATTTCCTCCAACAAGCATGGATCGGAACTCATCACGAGCCATGAGAACAAACTCGTAACAATCCGGCGAAACGTGGATATCGATCTGGCTCTGATCCTTCACCTTGAGCAAGGCCTGCTTCACCGCCGGAAGTATCACCTGCGGTACGTCGATGAAGTGCTGCGGCAGAACTTTTTCCACCACATGCATGACCACATCTGCAACATCATGTTCGGCCTGCTTCATATAATCATCCGCAGCATCACGCGCCGTCCGCAGGGTATGCATTGCCTTTTCATTTGCCTCCCGGATGGTTTCCTCCATTTCCCGAAGCGCCTGCTCTCTGCCTTCGGCATGTCCGGCTTCAAAGCCCTCCTTGTGGCCTGCCTCCTTCGCCTGTCCCCGCAAAGAGTCGATCTCTTCCCTTGCATCAGAAAGAAGTTTGTCGTGTTCCTGCCGCGCTTCCCGCTTCATTCGATCGCAGGAAGCCTTCGCCTCCTCGAGGATTTGAGAAGCCTGGGCTTCTTTCGCGGCGATTTCCGCCATCATGCGCTCCTGAGCTTCCACATCAAAAGAGGGCCTTTCCTTCGGTTCCTCTGCCTCCTGTTTGGTGTTGGGCGTTTCAATGCGATGAACATCTTCCTTCCATATCGGCGCCTTGATAACCTTAGACAAACATTTCGTCCCCCTGTCCACGCGAAATTGCGATTTCTCCCTTTTCCTCCAAGGAACGAATGATGCCGACAATCTTCTGCTGCGCTTCCTCCACATCCCGGATCTTCACCGGTCCCATGAATTCGATTTCTTCCCGCAGCATATCCGACGCGCGCTTGGACATGTTCCTGTACACCTTGTCCGAAACTTCTGCCGGTGTCGCCTTGAGCGCAAGGGAAAGATCCTTGTTTTCCACCTCACGGAGCACCATCTGAAGTGAGCGGTCATCCAGCAAGACGATATCCTCGAAGACAAACATACGACGCTTGATTTCTTCCGCCAATTCCGGATTGTCCACTTCCAATGCTTCCAGAATGGATTTTTCCGTTGTACGATCCACTCGGTTGAGCACCTCCACAACAGCTTCGACGCCACCCGCCGTAGCAAAATCCTGATTGACAAGAGTTGAGAGCTTGCGCTCCAAAACCCGCTCCACTTCGCGGATAATATCCGGCGAGGTGCGATCCATATCGGCAATACGCCGCGCCACATCCGCCTGCACGTCCGTCGGCAACGCCCCCAGTACGACAGCTGCCTGATCCGGCTCCAAATAGGCGATGATCAGGGCAATCGTCTGGGGATGCTCGTTCTGAATAAATGTCAGCAGCTGGGACGGATCCGTCTTCCGCAGAAAATCGAAAGGGCGAACCTGAAGGCTCGTAGTGAGACGATTGATGATATCCATCGCCTTTTCCGCCCCCAGAGCTTTTTCCAAAACGCTCTGTGCATATTCCAGTCCACCGGTGGAAATATAATCATTGGCCATGGCCATCTGGTAAAATTCACTGACTACCGCAGCTTTCTGCTCGGCACTCACCTGCTTATGACTGGCGATCTCCAGCGTAACCTGCTCGATCTCGTCATCATCCATATGCTGGAACAGTTTTGCCGAATATTCCGGCCCGAGGGCAATAAAAAGGATTGCCGCCTTTTCCTGGCTGGAAAGCTCGCTATCGCCATACATATCTGCCATATCTAGTCATCCTCCGCAAGCCACGTCTTGACAAGCATAGCCACTTCTGCCGGCTTTGCGTCAATAAGCTGCATGATCTGCTGCTTTTCGGTGAGCTGTCTCTGCTCTTCCTCGGTAAGCTCTTCTTCTTCCATTTCGCCAGCCTCAATCATAGCAGCACGCTCCTCTGCAATACGCTTCTGCTCGGCCTCCTCTTCCAAACGCTTCTGCTCGGCAACCGCTGCCTCTTCCTGCAAACGCTTCCGACGCTTCATGTAGAAATAGAGTGCAATAAGCGCCAGCACCAGGAGTACCGCTGCAATCTGCGCATAGAAAATGCGATCCTGACGATCACGTTCCGCCTGTTCAGCAGCAGCTCTGCGGTCTGCAGCCTCCGTACTGAAAGGCAACGGCTCCACGGAAATCGTGTCCCCTCGATCCGTGTTGATGCCAGCCGCAGAACTCACGGAACGAAGAAGGCTTTCCCGCTGGGGCGCCGTGACGGAATCATCTACAAGAACCGCCACCGTCAGACGGCGGATGGAGCCGGGAGACGCCACAACCTTCTGCTTCTCCTCGTTGATCTCATAATTCCTGGTTGCCTCCTTGCGTTCATAATCCGCATTGGCATTCCCATTCTCCGCCACGTAACCGGGAACATTGGACTGAACGCCTGCCGCCCCGCCGGGAGCCGTAGAGGTTCCACTATAGGTTTCGCTGACCTCCTGCTGGCTGCGGATAATACCGGAATCATCCACAACAGGCGTAAATATCTGGCGATCTGTCTGCTTCGTATCAAAGTCCAGTTCCAGGCTGACGCGCACGAAAGCCTTTCCTTCGCCAAGGCTCTGATCCAGCATGGACTGCACATTTCTCTGCAGGTTCTCCTGCATCTTCTTCGTCATGTCCAGCTGTGTCATCGTCTGACTGCTGATACTTCTCTCCTCATCCTCATCGGGATCGTTGAGGATCCTGCCAGACTCATCCACAATCGTAATATTTTCTGGAGTCAAGCCCTGGACACTGTGTGCCGCGAGATTGACGATTCCCTTGATTTCCTTCTTGGATAATTGCGTATTCGGCTTCAGCATGACCATAATGGATGCCGTTGCCGGCTTTTCGTTTTTCTTATAAAGACTATCCTCAGGCAGAACGATATGAACCCGCGCTTTCTGAACGGCTCCAATCTGCTCTATCGTACGAGTCAGTTCCCCTTGAAGTGCCTGAAGATAATTTACCTTGTTCTGGAATTCCGTAACACCCAGCTTGCTGTCATCAAATATCTCAAATCCCTTGGAGCCTCTCGGAAGCCCCTCGACAGCCAGACTGAGACGCGCCTCATGCACATCAGCGGAGGGAACAAGGATTGTTGTTCCCAGCTTATTCTCTTGTATTTCGTAAGATATTTTCGATTCCTTCAACTTAGCAGTAACTTCACCGGCATCTTTTGATTCCATATCCGTGAACAAAGGAACCATATCCGGCGCACTGCCAAACCACAGACCTGCTCCCATCACGGCAACAAGCAGAGCCAGCACAGAACCGATAAAGATATACCTCTGTCGCTTGCTATACTGATTCCAGAGCTGCAAATACCGCTCTTTCCAATCTGGCATTTTCTCCATCCCTTCGCGTCAATTCCTGTGATACAAAAGATCACACTTGCATGCGCATGATCTCCTGATAAGCTGATACTGCCCGGTTGCGCAACTGAAGGGTAAGCTGCGTGGCAATCTCCGCCTTCTGTCCGGCAATGACCACCTGGGAGATATCCTCTACCTGTCCAGCAGCCAGCGCCATATTCCATTTATCCGAATCAAGAATCAGCTCATTCGTCTTCTTCAAAGAGTCTGCCAGATATTCGCCAAAGCTCTTGACCTCCGGCTTTTCCTGTGTCTCTCCAATATGGCTTTCTGCATGCATCGTGACCTGCCGCACTGGTGTCATCTGCAAGGGTTCGATCTGCATCTATATCACCTCATCCATCAATTTCCACCAATTTCAAGTGCTTTGGTCGCCATACTCTTCGCTGCATTGATCGCTGTGGCATTCGCTTCATAGGCGCGGGAAGCCGTGATCATATCCACCATTTCCGCCACGATATTCACATTGGGGCGTTCCACATAGCCATCCGCGTTTGCATCGGGATGTCCCGGATCATAGGTGAGAGGCCCCTGCGTATCGTCTGTCTCGATCGACACAGCCCGGACGCCGTCTCCCGGCTCCAAGTCCTTGGATGCTTTTTTCATAAAAGCCCCAAATGTCAGTGGATCGTTCTTTCCCTTTTTCGGCCGGAACTCCTCTAAAAAAGTCTCAAAATTCACACTGTCCGCCTTATGATCCCTGGGCTTGAATACAACATAACGGCGATGATAAGCCCCTCCCTCACGGGTACGGGTCGTATTGGCATTGGCAATATTATTGGAAATAACATCCATCCTCAAGCGTTCTGCCGTCAGACCGGAAGCAGCTGCATCAATTCCAAGAAACATGCTCATAACAACACCTCATTTCTCCCACGCCAAGGCTGATCAAGACTGACCACTGGTTATGACATCCTTCACCTTGCGCACATAATTTCGCATTTGCGTTGCCAGTGCATTATAATACAGCTGGTTCTTTGCAAGATTGGCCATCTCCAGATCCACATCCACATTGTTGCCGTCCACCCGCATGGTATCCGCATCCTCCAATTGAATCACGGCCATGGCTCGCTTGTCCCCGGGCGGCTTCGGCATGTGCTGGTCATGGGTACGAACCATTTCCAATTTCCCCTGAGATGCCGGCGCCAATTCCTCTGCCAAAAGTTCTTCGAAAACCACATCCCTCTTCTTGAACCTAGGCGTATTGACATTTGCGATATTGTCACTGATCACTTCATGACGAAGCGTAGCGGCCTGAAGGCCTCTCTGCATGCAGTCAAGATGCGGAGAATTCATGATTTGTTCCAACATGCCCGATCCACGACCTCCCCTGCTATGATGATAACACAATCCATTGATATATAGGAGCACACTAACATATTATTCTCCATAGGGAAAATTATCCCTTCCAATTCTACCACGTTTTTTCGTTTTTTAGAAGGTTTTCTCCAAAAAATTCGCGTTGCCCTGATTTTCCTTTCCTAGGGTATGTTGATGAAATGAGTTTGCCCCAGCTTTGCGGGGATTGGCTGTCCATTGCCAAGCGACAAACCGGAGGCATAGTGGTGCTATGTCTCTGGTTTGTCAACGACGCAGGGACAGTCAAGAACCGCGAAGATGGGGTGATTGAATGAATCAACACGCCCTGGCTCCAAAGAAGAAAACCGGGGTGAGCTCCCCCACCCCGGTCATATTCAACGCTTCAGCTTCGTTTCAGCTTCTGTACTTCCTCCAGGAGATACTCATTGAGCACTTTGATATAAGTGCCTTTCATCCCCAGGGACTTGGACTCAATGACACCGGCAGACTCGAACTTCCGCAGTGCATTGACGATAACAGAACGGGTAATGCCCACTCTGTCGGCAATCTTCGAGGCCACCAGGAGCCCTTCCATCCCATCCAGTTCGCCGAGAATATTGATTGCCGCCTCGACCTCCGAATAGGACAGTGTTGCCAGCGCGATCTGAACCGTGGCCTTCTTGCGCGCCTCAATCTCGATCTTCTGCGTGTGATCGCGAAGCATTTCCATCCCCACAACCGTAGCTCCATACTCCGCGAGAAGCAGGTCGTCATCGTCAAACTCATCGTCATACTTCGCCACGATCAAAGTACCAATGCGCTCACCGACACCGTAGATGGGCACCACTGTCGTGTTCTTCCCGTTAAACATGCACTTCACATCATCATCATAGGCGCATATGCCCGTCTTGGAACGGAGATTCGCCGAGGTCTCGTCAAGGCGGAGAAGCCAATTCACGTACGTCTTTGGAAAAGCACCCTGGCTGATTACCTTATCCACCATGATGTCACATTCAAAGTCATCAATAAAGGCATGACCATAAATCTTGCCCTTCTTGTTCGTGATGTAAACATTGGCATTCAGGACATTGCTGAGCACGCGGGATATCCCATCATATTCCACGTTTTCCGATTTTTGAAGAAGGCGATTGATTTTTCTTGTTTTTTCAAGTAATGATGCAGTCATTCACGTATCTTCCTTTCACTCCCATAAAATAATGTTATCGTCTGTATTTTCTCATACACATTTTATCATATTTTTCTAAATTATCATAGGGGGTATGCAAAATTTTTTCAACAAGTCAGTAAATTCTCCTCTGTCAGAGAATATACTGAGAGAGATCACGATTTCGGGCAATGTCGGAAAGCTTCTCGTCCACATAAGCCGCATCGATCGTCACATTCTTATCTTCCATATCCGGTGCATCAAAGGATATGTCTTCAATGAGCTTCTCCAGCAGGGTATGAAGGCGTCTTGCTCCTATATCTTCCGCCTGCTCATTGACATCGCAGGCAAGTTCGGCAATACGGCTGATGGCGCTTTCTTCAAAATTCAGTTCCACACCTTCCACGGCCAAAAGAGCCTTGTACTGTTTCAGAAGGGCATTCTGAGGCTCCGTCAATATCTTCTCAAAATCCTCCTTGCGAAGGGATTTGAGTTCCACACGAATGGGAAAACGCCCCTGAAGTTCAGGTATGAGATCCGAGGGCTTCGCCGTGTGAAAAGCTCCTGCCGCGATAAACAAGACATGATCGGTTTTCACAGGACCGTACTTCGTCACAACCGTAGATCCCTCTACGATGGGAAGGATATCCCGCTGGACACCCTCCCGGGATACATCTGCACCTCCGGTATTCCCCTTCACAGCCACCTTGTCAATCTCATCGAGAAAAACAATGCCGCTCTTCTCTGCCACACGGACGGCCTCATCTGCCACCTCGTCCATATCAATGAGCTTTGCCGCCTCTTCCTGGGCAAAAATCTTCCTGGCAGCCGCCACCGTCACCTTCCGTTTCTTGTGACGTTTGGGCATGAGATTTCCGATCATGTCCTGCAGATTATCTCCCATTCCTTCCAGACTGGAGCCTGAGAACATTCCCACCATGGGCTTGCTGGACTCCTCAACATCAATTTCGATCAATTCCTGCTCCAGTTCCCCATTCTTCAGGCGTTTTCTTACCCATTCCCGTCCCGCTTGATATTTAGGCTCCTCCTTCTTCTCCTCCGAGGAATCCTCCTCGTCGTTGCCGAACAGACGTCCCAAAGGATTCTGGGATTTTCTCGGCTCCGGCACAAAAACATCCAGAATGCGCTCCTCAGCCATCTCCTTCGCCTTCTCCTGCACAGCTTCCATACGCTGCTGACGCACCATTCGTACCGCTGTTTCCGCCAAATCCCTCACAATGGACTCCACATCTCTGCCCACATAGCCTACTTCCGTAAACTTCGTCGCTTCCACCTTGATGAAGGGAGCCTTTACCAGGCGCGCCAGGCGCCGGGCAATCTCTGTCTTGCCCACACCGGTGGAGCCTATCATGAGGATGTTTTTCGGTATGACGTCATCCTGCATGCTGCCCGTGAGCTGACGGCTGCGCCACCGGTTTCTGAGAGCAATGGCAACAGAACGCTTCGCCTCGTCCTGTCCAACGATATACCTGTTAAGTTCCTCCACAATCTCACGCGGTGTCTGTTCGTTTACCCCGATCGTATCCATCAATCAAGCTCCTCCACTTTAATATTATGATTCGTATACACGCAAATATCCGCTGCAATGGACAACGCTTCCCTTGCAATCTCCGCTGCGGAAAGATCCGTATGCTTCACCATGGCCCGTGCTGCCGACAGTGCGTAAAAGCCTCCGGAACCGATGGCCGCCGTATTCCCATCCGGCTCGATGACCTCCCCGTTTCCGGAAAGCATGAGAATGGTCTCCCTGTCCGCCACGAGCAGAAGTGCCTCCAATTTGCGCAAAATCTTGTCCGTGCGCCAATCTTTCGCCAATTCCACCGCAGCGCGCTGCAGGTTGCCGTTGTAGGCCTCCAGCTTTCCTTCAAATTTTTCAAAAAGAGTAAACGCATCCGCAACAGATCCGGCAAAACCCGCCAGTACCTTGCCATGGTAGAGCTTGCGAACTTTCCTGGCGTTTGCCTTCATGATGGCAGCCTGCCCGAAGGTCACCTGCCCATCCCCGGCAATCGCTGTCTTTCCGTCCTTGCACACACAGCATATCGTCGTAGCATGAAACTGCATTTCCATCTATCTCAACGCCTCCTTATACGACTCAATTGAATCCAATGCCCTCTCCGCCAGTTTCTGCTTCTTGAGCTTTTTGTCCCGCAGCCGCTCCGCAAGGGGCGGAAGCAGCCCGAAATTCACATTCATCGGCTGAAAATGCTTTGCCTCGGAAGAGACAATGTAATGGCAGAGAGCCCCGTGGCATGTATCCTTCGGAAACACTACGGGAGGCCTGCCACCTGCAAGCCTTGCCGCATTGATGCCGGCTACCAGTCCGGAGGATGCCGATTCCACATATCCCTCCACACCGGTCATCTGCCCCGCAAAAAAGAGATGATTTTCCCCGCGCAGCTGCAGTGTGGGAAGCATGAGTTTTGGAGAATTCAAAAAGGTATTGCGGTGCATGACCCCATAGCGCACGAATTCCGCCTGCTCAAGGCCGGGAATCATACCAAAGACACGTTTCTGCTCCGGCCATTTGAGATGTGTCTGAAATCCCACAATGTTATAGAGGGTTCCCTCTGCGTTATCCTGCCGAAGCTGGACGACTGCATAGGGCCGTTCCCCTGTTTCCGGGTGCTCAAGCCCCACGGGCTTCAGCGGACCGAACAGCAAAGTATCCTTTCCCCGACTGGCCATGACCTCCACAGGCATACAGCCTTCGAAGAATTTTTCCTTCTCAAATTCCTTCACCGGCGCTTTTTCTGCCCGAACAAGTTCCGCCCAGAACCTTTCATACTCCTCCTTTGTCATGGGACAGTTGATATACGCTGCCTCTCCTTTTCCATAACGGGAGGCGCGGTACGCTTTCCCCATATCCACGGACTCCAAGGTCACAATGGGTGCAGCGGCATCATAAAAATAGAAGGAGCCCTCTCCCGTGTGCCTTGCGATATCCTCTGCCAATGCGCCCTCCGTAAGCGGGCCGCTGGCCACAATCGTCACCGCATCCTCCTCCATTGGAATCGACAAAATCTCCTCATGGATGACCCTCACGTTCGGATGATTTGACACCTTTTCCGTGATATATCGACTGAACCCATGGCGATCCACTGCCAGAGCCCCGCCCGCTGGAACTCTCGTTGCGTCTGCGGCCTCCATGACCAGGGAACCCATCCGCCGCATCTCTTCCTTCAACACCCCGACAGCATTCTCCATGCCCGCTCCCCGCAGGGAATTGCTGCATACCAGCTCCGCAAACCCTTCTGTCTTATGAGCCGGTGTCATTTTTCCCGGACGCATTTCATAGAGCACTACCTCTGCTCCCATGTTTGCCGCCTGCCAGGCTGCCTCGCTGCCTGCCAGCCCTGCCCCTACAATAATAACTTTTTTCATTCCCATATTCATTCCTGCTTCTCGGATTCCTTAACTTCTTCTTTCGCGGCCTTTGCCTCTGCCCTCGCTTTCGCTTTTTCCAGTTCCTTGTTGATGGGATGAGCTACCCTCGTCTCACAGGCATCATTGCTGCAATAGACAAGCCCCCGTCCATTCTTGTAGCGGTGCTTGAGCAGAAAGGCTCCGCAGACCTTGCATGACTCCTTTTGGGGCTCGTCCCATGTGACATAGTCACATTTTGGATAGTTTTCACAGCCATAAAAGTTCCTTCCCCGCCTGGTACGCCGCTCCACAATACTTCCGCCGCACTTCGGACACTTCACGCCCGTATCCTTCACGATGGGCTTCGTATTACGGCACTCCGGGAATCCGGGACAGGCCAGGAACTTCCCATAACGCCCCTGCTTCACTATCATCATGCGTCCGCAGAGCTCGCAGGGCACATCCGTGACCTCCACGGGAAGTTCTACCCGGCCGATGGCTTCATCCGCCTTTTCCAGCGTTGCTTCGAAGGAGCCGTAAAAATCCCTGAGCAGCATGTTCTTTTCGATTTTGCCCTCGGCAATTTCGTCCAGTTCGTTCTCCAGACTTGCCGTAAACTTCACATCAACAATATCTTTGAAATACTCCTCCAGCATGTCCAGCACCACAAACCCCAGCTCCGTCGGTTGAAAATGTTTATCGATGCGCTGCACATAGCCGCGAGCCTGAATGGTTTCAATAATGGGCGCATAGGTGCTGGGACGCCCGATATCCTTCTCCTCCAAAGTCTTGACGAGGGATGCGTCGTTGTACCTTGGAGGCGGCTCCGTAAAATGCTGCTTGGGCAACATTTTCACAAGGCTGATTCTATCGCCCGCTGCCAGCTCCGGAAGAAGGATGTCCTTCTCCTTCTTCGTGACCTCCGCACCGGCATATACTGCAGTAAACCCTGCAAATTTCAGCCGCGATCCGGTAGTCCTGCAAAGATACCGCTTCCCAGCGGCAATGGAGACAGTCATGACATCGTAGACAGCCGCTGTCATCTGGCTTGCGGCAAATCGCTGCCATATGAGGCTGTATAGTTTCCATTGATCCTTGGAAAGATATGCCTCAATGCTCTCCGGTGTAAGCTCAATACTCGTAGGGCGGATTGCTTCATGAGCATCCTGAGCCTTCTTCCCCGCACTGTAAACATTCGGCTTTGCAGGTACAAACTCCTTGCCAAACCTCGTCTCGATAAAATCCCTTGCTTCCGCCTGCGCCAATTCGGAAATGCGGGTGGAATCCGTGCGCATGTAGGTAATGAGCCCCACCGGGCCGCGCTTTCCAAGCTCCAGCCCCTCATAGAGCTGCTGTGCCAGCATCATTGTTTTGCGAGACGTAAAACCGAGCTTTCGAGCAGCATCCTGCTGCAGGCTGCTAGTCGTAAAAGGCGCAGCTGCCTTCCTTCTCCTCTGGCTCTTCTTGGCCTCCTGCACACAAAATTCCTGCTGCTCCAGTTCGGCTGTCAATGCCAGGGTATCCTTCTCATTGGTAAGGGATGGTTTCCCTCCATCCACCTGAACGAGCTCCGCCTCAAACATCGGAGACCTGTCCTTGCGGAGTTTCATTCCAACGGTCCAGTATTCCTCGGAAACGAATGCCTGAATCTCCTTTTCCCTGTCACAAATGAGCTTCACCGTAACCGACTGCACACGTCCGGCAGAAAGTCCCTTCCGGATCTTGCGCCAGAGAAGAGGACTGAGCTTATAGCCCACAATGCGGTCCAGCATGCGCCTTGCCTGCTGTGCATCCACACGATCCATGTTGATGGGGTGAGGCGACTTTACCGCTTCCTGGATGGCCGGTTTTGTAATCTCATTGAAAACAATACGGCAATCCGTAGTTGGATCCACGCCAAGAATATACGCCAAATGCCATGCGATGGCCTCCCCTTCCCGATCGGGATCACTTGCCAGATAGACCTTATCCGCATTTTTTGCATCCTTTTTGAGAGCCTTGATGAGATCTCCTTTGCCCCGTATATTGATGTACTTGGGCGCAAAATCCTGCTCCACGTCAATGCCGAACTGGCTCTTCGGCAAATCCCTCAAATGCCCCATGGAAGCCCTGACCATGTACTTCCTGCCCAGATATTTCTCTATGGTCTTCGCCTTCGCAGGAGACTCCACCACTACCAGATTCTTTTTCACCTTCGTCGTGCCAGCCTTCGATTTCGCCTTTGCCCTTGCAGTCAAATGCTCACTCCCTTTCCGCACGCAGATAGGCATGCGACTTGTTCTCTACCACAAGCCCCTTGAGTTCCATCTGTAGGAGCAGAAAGGCAATGCCCGATGCGTCTCCTTCTCCCTTGAGGCTGTATATGATTTCATCTATGGATAGCGGACGATCATAGGACAGAACGCTGTAGACCGCTGCTTCCTCGCGGCTGAGATCCGGCAATTTTCTCTCCTTTTTCCTGCGCTCCTCTTCCCTTCCGTACTCTGCCAGAATATCCGAAACTCCCGTCACCAGTTTTGCACCTTGCTGAATCAGATGATGGCAGCCTTCGCTGGTTTCCGAGAAAATACTCCCGGGTACGGCAAACACATCCCTTCCCTCATTGAGGGCCAGTTCTGCCGTGATGAGAGAGCCGCTGCGCTTCGCCGCTTCTATGACAACCGTTCCCCGGGACAAACCGCTGATAATGCGATTGCGCGCCGGGAAAAAGGCGGGGAGCGGAGGCGTTCCCGGCTCATACTCAGAGAGCACTGCTCCATGCTCCGCAATCTGCTGAAGCAAAGACCGATTCTCAGCAGGATACGCCACATCAACACCGGATCCCAAAACGGCAACCGTCCTTCCTGCCTTCAACGCTCCCATATGAGCGCAGGTGTCAATCCCCCTCGCCGCTCCGCTGACGACCGTCACACCGGCGGCTGCAAGCTTTTCCGCAAAATCAAGGGCTACCTGCTCGCCATAGCGGCTGAAGCGGCGGGCCCCCACCATGGCAAGGCACAGTTCGTCCTCCTTCGGCAGAGTCCCCCGGTAGAAAAAAACAAGGGGCGGATCGAAAATTTCCTTCAAAAAAACAGGATATTCCCTGGAACGGATGGAACAGAGATGAATTCCCTTTTGCCGGCATATTTCTTCCAGTCTCCCGGGATGATCCTCCTCACTTCGCCGGAAAGCTTCCAGCGAAGCCGCAAGCTTTTGAGAAATGCCTCCGACAGCAACAAGCTCCTCCTGGGGAGCCTCCCAGATGGCCTTCCCGTCCGGAAATGCCTGCAGCAATCTCTGCAGCTGGATACTTCCGATACCACCGACTCGCTGCAGTGCCGCCAGATAATATTCTTCCATCCCATCACCTCCCAAATCGATACCTCCCGGATAATTTCTTATGATACAGAAATATTCTGCATAATGCAACACTTTCATGAGAAAATTTCAGAAAAAAAATAAAAAAGCCATTTGTTGGCACTATGCCCACAAATGGCTGGAACCGTTCTTGTTATCTTGTGCGGGTGGTCTGAACCTCTACATAATCAATGGGACCGGAAATGGGCACGGAAGGCTTGCGAATGGTCGCCGTCACCGCTGTGAAATGGGGATATCTTGCCAGGAGTTTGTCCCCGATATGAGCCGACAAGGAAACCAGCAGCTGATAGCGCTTGTTCTTTACTGCATCACCGACAATATCGTAAACCGCCGCAGTATCCACGGCATCCTTCACGTCATCCGTCTCTACCGCCTTCGCATCGTCCATCTCGATCTCCACATCAATGTAGAATTTCTGTCCCTGCTCACGCTCATATTCATAGATTCCGTGAAAACCATAAAACATCATATTGCTGATCCTGATTTTTGCCATTGTAGTCACTCCTATTCTCAGAATACTAGTATCATATAAATGGATACTTCGCGACAAAAAGAAAAATTCCTGCCACCAGATTCTGCAAGAAGCAAAAATATATTTTTCTTGCAAAGAACATACAAAGGATATATGATGAACTCGGAGGGATTCTGGTATGAGCGATATCTTTCTGTGGCTGCTCACCTTCCTGGTCGCAGCCTACAGCTTTTGGGATGATCTTTTCACAGAATAGAGGAGAGGCTGCTGTGCAGCCTCTCCTCTCCTTATTTATGACATTTCATGATTACATGACCCTGCGTGCGCCAATGTAGCAGGACCCCCAATAAGAGCTGTAAAGGGAATCAATCGATACACCGCGACTGGAACTGGCATTGATGAAACTGCCTTCTCCCAGGTAGATGCCCACATGAGAGGGGCCATACTCGTATGTGGAGAAAAAGACGAGATCACCGGGAACAAGTTCTTCCGTAGAAATCGGAGTGCCAACTTCGTACTGTTCATCCGCCATGCGAGGCAAGTAGATGCCCGCACTCGCGAAAACGTAACGCACGTAGCCGGAGCAGTCAAAGCCGCTGGGAGACGTGCCGCCGAAAACATAAGGAACACCTATGTACTGCATAGAAGTCTGGACAACGCGGCGGGAAATATAATTGGATCCGCGGCTGACCTCCGGCATTGCCTTGCCGAGAAGAGCCGAATAAGTTGTTTCGCCTACAAAACCATCCGGTTCCAGACCGTTCTCCGCCTGAAATGCCTTCACGGCCTCCGCCGTCGCCGGTCCAAAATCCCCATCGGCAGTAACGTCATAGCCGAGACTGGCAAGCTCTCCTTGAATCTCTGCGATTTCAGTGCCCTGATCACCTACACGGAAAGCGGATGCACTGGCCACAGAAAAGCTGCAAACACATACAAGACACAACAAAAACATACGGACTGACCTACTCAAAAAGCATTCTCCTCTCATTTTTGCCTACGAGGTTAGCTGCCGGATTAGGACAGAGAGTCCGTCCTTGTCGGATTTGCGTTGCCGCAGCCATGACATTCACCCCAAATAACTTGGTTCCCCCGCTCCCGGGCCGGATTCGGCTTCTTAAAAAACACCCAATCTATGTATAAACCTAAGCCCGCATACTGCAATGAGACTTAAGTCTTGGTGCACCACTTCAAAAGTCCTGCTAGGTTTCAGCAGATTTTCAGATTTCTCCCAAACATGAAAACAGACTGTCGCAAGGACAGTCTTATCATCAAAGCATAGCCAACATGAGCAGCCAATAAGCCGGGTTTTGTTCCGCAAAAGCGGTGACAATCATTTATCTAGGCCGAACGGTTGCCCGTCGGCTCAAGCGACACAACCCGGAAGGTTCCGCGGGCCGCATCATCCCTTCCCTATTTGGTCTTGCTCCGTGTGAGGTTTACCAAAGCCAGCCAGTCACCTGACTGCTGGTGCGCTCTTACCGCACCTTTCCACCCTTACCGATACATCGGCGGTCTAAATTTCTATGGCACTATCTCTGGGGTCGCCCCCGCTGGACGTTATCCAGCACACTGCCCTCTGGAGCCCGGACTTTCCTCATCAGCGAAACGCTGCCGCGATTGTCTGAACTACTCATATCGACCCCACGTAGTATACTATATCCGGTGTTCCTTTGTCAACCTCTCCACAAATTCCTGCATGTTTTATCGATGTCCCTCACATCATAATTTTCACGAGGATTATTCTACAAAAGAAATATGATTATTTCATGAAAACCGGATAGGAAATTGGACTCATAAAAAAATTTATGCCTCCATAGGTTTCTCCATGCTTTCCAAAGCCAACAATGCTTGCACAAGAATCGCGCACTCCAGCCGCTTCTTCTGGATCTCACAGCCCACTTCGTAGGGCTTGCGGATATCCCCGTGAAAGAGATCCGCATTGGCATGACATCCACCGCTGCAGAAAAATCTTGCCCAGCAATCCCGGCACTTCTCCTTGTTCAGCACATGGGATTCACGGAAATAACGGGGAAGCTCCTCATTGCAAATGCCATCATAAACATTTCCGAGCCTGTAACCTTCTCTTCCTACAAACTGATGGCAGGGATAAAGGTCGCCATTCTCCGCCACGGCATAATATTCATGCCCTGCACCGCATCCAGCCAGCCTTTTTGCCACACATGGGCCATTGGAGAGATCCATATTGAAATGGAAGAAGAAGAAATCTTTCCCGGCCTTATGGCGCGCAAGATATGCCTTCGTGAACCGGTCGTATTCCTCGAAAATACGTGGCAAATCTGCTTCCGTGAACCCGATGGGGCTGTCCTTCAAAACCACCGGTTCCACAGAGAGAACATCAAAGCCCGCATCATGCATGGCAAGGACATCCTCGGTAAAATCCATGTTTTCCTTTGTATAGGTTCCCCGCATGTAGTAGTTTTTGCCATCACGGGATTCCACCAGTTTCCTGAACCTCTGTATGACCCGATCATATGTTCCATGCCCGCCGGCATCGGGACGCATCCTGTCATGCGTCTCTCTGCGCCCATCCACACTCAAGACCACTGAAATATTGTTATCATTGAGCCATTGGATGACGGAATCCTCCAGGAGCATTCCATTGGTGGTCAGGGTCAGTTTGAACACCTTCCCCGTTTCCTTCTCCTTTTGGCGCACATATTCCGTAACCGCTTTCACAGTCTTCATGTTCATAAGGGGTTCGCCGCCAAAAAAATCAATCTCGCAATGCTTCCTGACCCCGGAACAGGCGATGAGATAATCCACTGCCGCCCTGCCCACTTCAGGGCTCATGACAGCCCGCTCACCACCATAGCTTCCCCCGTCGCCAAAACAGTAACGACAGCGGAGATTGCAGTCCTGCGCTACCATCAGGCAAAGGGATTTCACAAGTCCTGTCTGCTGGAAGGACGGCGGTACATCGATATCCGGTGCAAAGAGTTCACCTGCATCCATCAGGGAATGTAGTTCCCCCAATGCCTCCCAAAGATCTTTCTCGGAATACGTTCCCCGAAGAGCCGCTACGGTTTCGTCATCATTGCCTCCCTGAAAAACGTCCATCATATCGTAAATCATCCTGTCGATGACATGCACTGCGCCGCTGTTGATGTCCAAGAGGATGAAGTTATCCTCCTGTTGAAACTTGTGAATCCTGTCTTTCATTTTCTTGCCTGTACTCCTATCTTGCCCATACTCACTCAAAAAAAAGACCTTTCCCCCAGAGGAAAGGCTCTTTCACTCACTTCTCGCAAACCTGGTTGCCAACTGTGCAGGATGTCTTGCATGCCGACTGGCAGGATGCCTGGCATTCACCGCAGCCACCCGTCTTCAGGGTGCTCTGCATCGTGGGTTTATTGACTGTAATGATGTGCTTCATATGGGTGCCCTCCTTCACGTTCTCCAAGAATATACTTCTATTGTACCACCCAATGAAGAAACATGCAAGGAATCTGAAAAAAAATGTTATAAAAAGCAGCCCATCCACACGGATGAGCTGCCATATATGTATATATTCTGTATGTATTCGACAACCTCAAAAAAAATCAGAAGAAGAAGCTTACACGGCCGAAGAGCGTCTTTGTCTTGTCATGGTTCGCAAGATCTTTGCCGTCGAAGTAGGCGGCGCTCAGAAGCACATTCTTGAGGGGGATGTATTTCACACCAAGTTCCCAGCCACGAACATTGTTGTCCGCACGAGCCGTGTCATAGGTAGGCATGATGGAAACATTGCGACCGAGACGGCGGTAAGCGGCATACGCACCCCAGCTGCCCTGGTTGGATCTGTCTGCACCCTTGTAGTCAAGCTGGAAGCTATAGGCCTTGGCATAGTGGTCAGACTTTGCATTGCTGGCATAGGAAGCCCCCAACGCCCAGTTCTTGTCAAAAGCATACTCTGCACCAACAGACCAAATCTGCGCCTTATCGCTGACACCCTCATCACGATAATCCGCCGTGTTGCGGAAGGCATCATTCGTGAACTGACGATAAGCAGTGCCCGCCGTCAGTTTCTTGCCCTCGTAGAGAACCTCAGCACCCCAGAAATTGGCAGCGGAGTCATCTCCATAGTTGCTGCTCAGGGTAGTGTTTGCATGCGCCATGTTAAAGCGGCCGGCCTCCAGACGGAACTTGACATCCTTGCCGAAGGTAGCCTGCATACCGGAGAAGAAGTCATCCATGATGAGTCCATCGTCGGAAGTGCTGTAAAAGGGCATCTTGCCGAGTTTCACATCGAAATTGTTATAGCTGCCCTCAGCAAAAGCATACGTGAGAGCAACATCGGAAGACGCATCTGTCTTCATGTTGTTGCTGGCCGTCATACGAGCCTTGACCTGCCAGTGATCGTTCACCTCTGCCGTGGGGAACAAACGAAGCTGGAGCTGATCCTTGTTAACCTTATCCCGGCCTTCATCGCGGAAGCTCCAATAGCGATAGCGGAGTTCGCCCGTCCACTTCACCATATCGGCGTGCTTCTCGAGATTGGCAACGCGAACGCCAAGGTTGTTGAGCTCATCGCGGAACTCGGCAGCAAGCTTGTCGATAAGAGCTTTGTTCTTCGCGCTGACATCCGTCTTTGCCATGGCCTTGGCAACCATCTGCGCCATTTCATAACGGGTGATGTTGCGGTCACCACGGAAAGTGCCATCGCCATAACCGTTGATAACCCCATCAGCAGCGAGCTGCGTAACAGCATCATACGCCCAATGGTCTGCAGGAACATCGGAAAAAGGATTTGCAGCCGCAAACGTCGTACTGGCTGCACCCACGACAAGAGCCGTTGCAAGAGCGGATACGAGAGTCTTCTTCATAAAATCACCTCATCTAACGTATATGAAAACCCTTTCGTTCCCTCAGGTGATTTCTTTCCACGAGTGTCCATGTTTCCTCCATGTTCAAAAATCCCCTGACAAGAACTTTTCACACTATAGCATAGGTTTTTTTTGCCTGCAAGCCCTTTCTCCAAAAAATATGAAATACCCCCTGTCCCCTTATGATATAATAAGAAGTACGTCAAAGCCCTAACTTTCAATTCTCCGCAGGGCTTCTCACAACACCTTTTGCCATTTTTTCGAATTTCGTGCGCGGCATCATGATAAAATGACCGCAGCCTTCGCATTTCAAGCCGAAATCCATTCCCGTGCGGGTAATCTTCCACTCATGACTTCCACAGGGATGCGGCTTCTTCATGCAAACGATATCACCGACTGAATACGAAACCTTTTCCATCGCTTCCTTCCTTTCTGTCAGAATCGAGGTGTCCCATGAAAATCTCCGTCCTGCAGATGCATATCTGTCCCGGCGATCTGCACGCCAACCTTGCAACGCTCCACCGTCTCATGGAAAAAGCCATGAGGGAAGAACCCGATGTCCTTCTCTTGCCGGAACTGTGGAACATCGGATTCTATCCAAAGCCGCTTTCCGGCTATGCCGAAAGCGAATCTGCATCGCGCCAATGCCTCGCCGATCTTTCCCGGCAGTACCGGGTGAACCTTGCGGGAGGCACAATCGTCTCCTCACAAGACGGGAAATTCTACAATACCTGTCTCGTATTTGACCGTGCAGGAAATCTGGTCGCCCAATACAGCAAAACCCATCTCTTCTCACCCATGGAGGAAGATAAGGATTTCACACCGGGCAACGGCACAGTCAGCTTCTCACTGGATGGCATTCCATGTTCCGTGATCGTCTGTTATGATCTCCGCTTTCCGGAACTCACCCGCAAGCTCGCCCTTAACGGAATTGCTGTGCTGCTCCTGCCCGCAGAATGGCCCATAACCAGGCTCCTCCACTGGCAAACTCTTTTGAAAGCCAGAGCCATAGAAAACCAGATATTCCTTGCAGCAGCCAACGGCGCAGGCAGTTTCCCGGATGGCACACGGCTTGCGGGATATTCTGCGATCATCGACCCCTGGGGAGGAATCCTGGCGGAAGCCGGCCAGGAGGAAGCCATCCTCCATGCTGTCATTCAGCCGTCCATACGGCAGGACATCAAGGAAAACATGAATGTCTTCGCCGACCGCAGACCGGAACTGTACTAATATCCTGCCCGTCAGACGTTAAATCGGAAGTTTGTCACATCGCCGTCCTGCATGATGTAGTCCTTCCCCTCCAGGCGAACCTGTCCTTTTTCCCTTGCCGCCGCAACGCTCCCTGCAGCAATGAGGTCATCATAGCCCACGATTTCTGCACGAATGAAGCCCCGCTCGAAATCCGTATGAATTTTCCCCGCGGCCTTCGGCGCTGTCGTCCCCTTGACAATGGTCCAGGCACGGCATTCGTCCGGTCCCGCCGTGAGAAAGGTCATAAGTCCCAAAAGGTCAAATGCCGCCTTGATGAGTTTGTCAAGCCCCGACTCAGAAAGCCCCATATCCGCGAGGAATTCCTTCGCTTCTGCCTCGTCCAGTTCAGCGATCTCCGACTCCACCTTTGCAGAGATTACGACCACCTCTGCCTGCTCTTGCGCGGCGAATTCTTGCACCTTCCTGACAAAGGCATTATCCTCCCAGGATGCCACTTCATCCTCCGCAACGTTTGCCACATAAAGAGTCGGCTTCAGCGTCAGGAGATTCATCTCCTTGATAAGAGCCAGATCATCTGCGGAAAGCTCCACGCTGCGAGCGGGTCGTCCTTCGTCCAGGGCCGCCTTGATGCGCCGCAGGATCTCATCCTCCGCCTTCGCTTCCTTGCTTCCGGATTTAGCGATTTTGGCAAGCTTCATGATCCGCTTTTCCACAATCTCCAAATCCGCCAGGCAAAGCTCTGTCTGAATGATGCCGATATCACGAAGGGGGTCGATGCCTCCTTCCACGTGAGTGATATTGGAGTCCTCAAAACAGCGCACCACATGGGCAACAGCGTCCACTTTGCGGATGTGCTCCAGAAACTTGTTGCCGAGCCCCTCTCCCTTGGAGGCTCCCTTCACCAGTCCCGCAATATCCACAAAACTCACCGTAGCCGGTGTCGTCTTCTTGGAATCGTACATCCTGTGCAGGATCTCCAGTCTTGGATCCGGCACTGCCACAACTCCCACATTGGGCTCAATGGTGCAGAAGGGATAGTTGGCCGCTTCTGCTCCCGCCTTCGTAATCGCATTGAAAAGTGTGCTCTTCCCCACATTGGGCAAACCAACAATGCCCACTTCCAAATTACTCAAAATCTTTCCACCTCTTTATTTTCCTTTGACCCATAAGTTCCTGGGATTTCACAGAAAAAGCCTTCCTCGTTGACAGGAAGGCTCTTCTCTTACAATGTGCCGAAAATCCTATCCCCGGCATCGCCGAGACCGGGCACAATATACCCCTTCTCGTTCAGGCACTCATCGACGGCCGCCACATAGATGGGAATATCGGGATGGTCACGATTGATGACCCTGACACCCTCCGGTGCCGCAACAAGGCACATGAGTGTGATGGAGCTGGCTCCCTTGTCCTTGATCATCTGCAGAGCAGCCGATGCGCTCCCGCCCGTTGCAAGCATAGGATCCACCACAATAAGGGTGCGCTCCTCCACATCGCCGGGCAGTTTGCAGTAATACTCCACCGGTTTCAACGTCTTCGGATCGCGATAGAGCCCAATATGTCCCACACGAGCCGCAGGTATCATGTTGAGCACACCGCTAAGCATGCCGAGACCGGCTCGAAGAATGGGAACCACCCCCACCTTCTTGCCCGACAGCACTTTGCTCCTGCATTTTGCCACCGGCGTCTCGATCTCCACTTCCTCCAGCGGAAAATCGCGGGTAATCTCATACGTCATGAGCATGGCAATCTCCTCCAGGAGTTCCCGAAAATCCTTCGTGCCCGTTTCCTTCTGCCGCATGAGGGTCAATTTGTGCTGAACCAGAGGATGATTGATAACCGTCACTTTCAATTCTTCCGACATTCCTACCGCTCCCCTTAGATTTTTTATTGATACAATGGATATTTCTCACACAGAGCATTTACCCGCTTGCGCGCCTCGCTCTTCGCCGCTTCATCCGTCGGATGATCCAGGACGAGCGCGAGAATCGCGGCAACCTCCTCCATATCAGCCTCCTTAAAGCCCCTCGTCGTAAGGGCAGGAGAGCCAAGGCGAATTCCGCTGGTAATGAAAGGAGAGCGCGTCTCAAAGGGAATCGTATTGCGGTTGGCTGTTATGTTCACTTCATCCAGCAGGAGCTGCGCCTCCTTGCCCGTGAGGTTCTTGTTGGTGAGATCCACAAGCATCAGGTGATTGTCCGTACCGCCGGAAACAAGGCGGAACCCATCCTCCTGCAAGCTGTGGGCAAGCACAGCCGCATTCTTCACCGTCTGCTTCGCGTAAAGAGCGAATTCCGGTTGCAGCGCCTCATGGAGAGCAACCGCCTTCGCTGCGATTACATGCATCAAGGGACCGCCCTGGATTCCGGGGAACACCGCCTTGTTGAACCGCTTGCCAAATTCCTCATCCCGGCAAAGAATCATGCCGCCCCTGGGGCCGCGCAATGTCTTGTGTGTTGTCGTGGTGACAACATCGGCATAAGGAATGGGACTCGGATGCATGCCGGCTACGACCAGCCCCGCAATATGAGCGATATCCACCATGAGATACGCGCCTACAGATTTCGCGATCTTCGACAGCCGCGGAAAATCAAGGATGCGCGGATAGGCAGATGCTCCGGCCACAATGAGTTTCGGCTTGCACTCCTCCGCTTGTTTCTGCAGTGCATCATAGTCAATGCATTCCGTCTCTCTGGAAACGCCATAGGGAACAATCTTAAAATACTTTCCCGACATGTTCACCGGGCTTCCATGGGTGAGATGACCGCCATCTGTGAGGCTCATGCCCATAACCACATCCCCCGGCTCCAGCAGGGAGAAAAATACGGCCATATTCGCCTGCGCGCCGGAATGAGGCTGAACATTGGCAAAACCGGCGCCAAATAGCTTCTTCGCCCTGTCAATGGCAAGCTGCTCCACCACGTCAACACACTCGCAGCCGCCATAGTAGCGCTTTCCGGGATAACCCTCCGCATATTTGTTCGTGAGCACGCTGCCCTGAGCCTCCATGACTGCGCGGCTGACAATATTCTCCGAAGCGATGAGTTCCAGCTTCGTCTGCTGACGCTGCAGCTCATCGCCAATCCCCTTGGCAACCTCCGGATCAACGGTCTTCAATGCATCCATCAAACTCAATGTGTCTTCCTCCTAATCAGGTAATTCACTACAACTTAATTTTCAAGTGCCATGATCTTGTTCACGCGCCGCTCATGGCGTCCACCGGAGAACTCGCCCTCAATCCATGCCCGCACGATCTCGCCCGCTGGGCCGAAGCCCGTCACGCGACCACCCAAAGCCAGGACATTGGCATTGTTGTGCTCTCTGGACATCTTCGCAGAATACACATCCGTGCAAAGGGCGCAACGGATGCCCTTGATCTTGTTTGCCGCCATGGAAATGCCGATTCCCGTGCCGCAAAGCACAATCCCCCGATCCGATTTTCCATCCACAACATCAGCACAGACCTTCTCCGCTATATCGGGATAATCCACCGCTTCCGTGCCGAAGGTGCCTACATCCTTCACCTCAATATTTCCAAACTCCTTGAGAACCATTTTTACTTCTTCCTTTAAGTCCACGGCTCCATGGTCGCTGCCAATCGTAATCTTCATAACTAAAAACTCCCTTCGCACTTGGTAGCCCGTCCCCTATTGTACCATGAAATCCATTGGATTTGTACCCCTAAGCCAATCTGCGATGCAAAGTTTTTGCATCTGCGGAACCCCGTCCTGCAGACGGAGCAGGAGTGCTTCATACATAGATGCTCCGGAATCCACTCGCCTTATGCAGCCGGTTCATGATGGCCAATCCAAGCTCCTCTTCGCTGGTTCCCTCCGCCAGGAGACAATCCACATCCCTCTCGTCAAAATAGCGAAGAGCCTCATAGATATTGGCCGCAATTGCAGAAAAGTCCCCCCTGTCCCCGTAGGAAACCAGAAGTTCTTCCTGCGCCAGTCCCTTCAGCGAGGAAATCACCTCTCCGCTGGCAATGATGCCCACCTGCTTGTATTCCCCGTGAAGCCTTCCCAGTTCATCGCGAAATGCCTGAGCCATCTGTTCCGGATCTCCCTCCAGGACAGTCAGGGGAACCTTGGGTGCATAATGGCGATACTTCATTCCCGGTGCTCTCGGCGTCTCCTCTTTCCCCACAAGTGCCGCATCGAGCTCCACTCTTCCCAACACATCTTCCAGCATCTCCACGGTAACCGCCCCCGGGCGCAAAATCACAGCCACATCCCCCGTGCAGTCCACAATCGTGGATTCCACCCCGAACTGGCATGGCCCGCCATCAAGGATCAGCGGTATCTTTCCATCGATATCATGCTCCACCGCTTCTGCCGTGGTCGGGCTGGGACGTCCGGAGGTATTGGCGCTCGGAGCCGCAATCGGCACACCTGCGGCGCGTATCACCGCCCGGGCGATATCATTGTCCGGCATGCGGATTCCCACCGTATCCAAGCCGCCTGTAACGCTATCCGGGATATGCGGCTTTTTTTTCATGATGAGCGTAATGGGGCCCGGTGCGAACACAGCCATGAGTTTTTCCGCAATAGGAGTAACCTCCAGGGCAATACTGTCCACCATGCGCCTGTTCGCCACATGAAGAATCAGCGGATTATCCGAAGGACGCCCCTTCGCGCGGTAAATCTCTGCGCAGGCCTCCCCGTCCAATCCGTTGGCTCCAAGACCGTAGACGGTCTCCGTAGGAAAGGCCACAAGACCGCCTTCCCGCAGGATGTTCCCCGCCGCCTCTATCACATCCCTTTGGCTGCGGACATCTGTGATTTTTACGATACACGTCCTCATTCCGTACTGCCCCCTCTCCATGCAATGACCACACGCTCGATTCCCGCCAGATCCTTCAATATCTCCGTTCCCGCAATCAGGGGATGCTTCCTTGCCATTTCAGCCACAGGGTTCGCCTGATGCACCCCTACCTCGAAGGCCATAAATCCGCCTTTCTCCAAAAGCTCCGGCGCTTCCTCGCAGAGCCTGCGGTAGAAATCCATGCCATCCTCGCCTCCTGCCAGTGCTGCCCTGGGTTCGTTTTCCTTAACCTCCGGCGGGAGACGCAAAATGTCTCCATCGGGAATATAGGGAGGATTGGACAGAATCGCATGAAAACGCTGTCCCCTGACGGGTTCCAGCAAATCTCCTTCCAAAAAGGCAACGCGCCCCGAGAGCCCCAATGCCTCCGCATTTTCCTCAGCCAGAGCAATGGCTCCGGAGGAGATATCCACAGCCGAAGCCTCTGTCCCCGGCAGGAAGTGCAGCAGAGAAAGGCAGATAG
Organism: Selenomonadaceae bacterium UBA3796; assembly: GCA_002369175.1. GTDB lineage: Bacteria > Bacillota > Negativicutes > Selenomonadales > Selenomonadaceae > UBA3796. The sequence goes on along the minus strand of DFES01000162.1, from coordinate 3,046 downwards.
CCCCCGTCCCCGTGCCGATATCCGCGAAACGCAGATGTGCCGTGCCGCCGGTGAGTTTCTTCAGCCGCTCCAGTGCCGCCTGTACAAGGATTTCCGTATCCGGGCGTGGCACAAGGGTCGCCGGACTCACCCGAAAACGCAGTCCCATGAACTCCCGATGCCCTACAAGATACGCCACAGGAATTCTCTGCACCCTTTTCTGAATGAGTTCCTTGTAGGCTGCCAATTCCCCTTTCTCCAGTGGTTCCTCAAAATGAACATAGAGGTAGATGCGCTGCTTTCCCAGCACATGGGAAAGCAGCACTTCGGCATCCAAACGAGGGGACTCTATGCCCTTCCTGCCAAAGTACTGCTCCGTCCACTTCAATATGCGCCCAATGGTCCAAATTTCCCCCGACATCATTTCACCCGACTCAACTTCTCGGCTCGATCCGCCGTAATAAGAGCACCCAGAATTTCCTCCAGATCTCCGTTCAGTACGCTGTCCAGTTTATGCAGGGTAAGCCCGATGCGATGATCCGTCACCCGCCCCTGAGGAAAGTTATAAGTGCGGATGCGCTCGCTGCGGTCGCCAGACCCCACTTGGCTGCGGCGATCTGCCGCCACCTCCGCCTCCTGTTCCTGCCTTGCCTTGTCCTGAATCCTGGCTCGAAGAACCTTCATGGCCTTTTCCTTGTTCTTGAGCTGGGACTTCTCATCTTGGCACTGCACGACAATGCCCGTGGGCAGATGCGTAATGCGGATGGCAGTCTCCGTGCGGTTGACGTACTGCCCCCCTGCACCACTGGCACAGTATGTATCAATGCGGAGATCGTTGGGATCTACCGATACCTCCACCTCTTCCATTTCCGGCAGCACAGCCACTGTCACCGCTGATGTATGGATGCGCCCGCCGGATTCTGTCACCGGCACCCTCTGCACACGATGGGTTCCGCTCTCGTATTTCAACTTGCTGTAAGCACCGTAGCCGTCCACAGAGAAGGAAACCTCTTTGAATCCACCGATTTCCGTGGCATTGGAATCCATGAGCTCCACTTTCCAGCCCTGTTTCTCCGCATAGCGGGAGTACATGCGGAAAAGATCCCCTGCAAAAAGCGCAGCCTCTTCGCCACCGACGCCGCCGCGAATTTCCACGATGACGCTCTTATCATCATTGGGATCCTTTGGGAGAAGCAAAAGAGGCATCTCTCCGTCCAGAACTTCCTTCTTATCCCGAAGCTCTGCCAATTCCTCCTCCACCAGCCTGCGCATATCGTCCTCCAGGGGCTCTTCCAGCATAGCTTTTGCATCCTCCAGCCCTGCGCATACCTTCCTGTACTCCCGCACCTTCTCAACGACGGGTGCCAGAGCTGCGTGCTCCTTGCTGTAGCGCTGCCAGCGATCCATGTCCTCCATCACGCTGGGATCGCTGATGAGGGATTCCAGTTCCAAATATTTGTCCTCAATGGATTGGAGTTTATCCAGCAAAGCTTCCACCTCAATTTTCTCAAGAATTCATTCCCATTGCCACCTGGTTCTCCATGACCTCTTCCGCCATATCCGGTTCACGCACAAGATAATTGCCCGTCCCCTCCAGGATCTCCTCGGGAGGCAGTACCGCCTTGAGGGACTCGATGGCCACTTCTACCATGTCATCCTCCGGCGGACGGGTGGTAAGGTACTGGAGCCAGAGCCCCGGCAGAATCGCCATGTGGAGAACGGGATTCTTCGAGCGTCCCGCAAGGCGAATGATCTCATAGGAAACCCCCGCCACTACCGGAAGAAGCAACAGCCGGCTTGCGATGCGCAGCCAGAGATCCGGCCATCCAAGAAAGGCGAATACGAAAATGCTCACCAGCATAACGATAAGCAGAAAAGCCGTACCACAGCGGGGATGCAGCCGCGGAAACTGCTGCACATTCTCCACTGTCAGGGGTTTTCCCGCCTCATAGCAGAAAATCGTCTGATGCTCCGCCCCATGATACTGGAATACCCTGCGGATATCCTTCATGCGCGAAATCCCCCAGATGTACAGGAGGAAGATCCCCAGCCTCAGAAAGCCCTCCATGAGGTTCAGGAACACGGGATCCTCCGTGATACCATGGAAGAGCTTCGCCGCCCCCGTTGGGATCACCACAAAGAGAATGCTCGCCAGTACAAGAGCAAAGACGATGGTTCCCGCCAATTCCTTGTCCGAGAGTTGCTCATCCTCCTCCCCCGCCATTTTCGCCGAATAAGATAGGGAGCGGATGCCCAGCACCAAGGATTCCACAAGGGAGACAATACCTCTCAGGAAGGGCTTCTTCCATATGGGAAACCGATCCGATATGGAGTTTACCGGCTTCACTTCTACAGCAATCCTGCCGCCGGGTTCCCGCACCGCCGTCGCAGAGAGTTTCGGGCTCCGCATCATAACACCCTCAATGACGGCCTGCCCGCCCACCATCAATTTATCACTCAAGGAAATTCCCCTTTCCACAGTCCTCTTTTCAAACACGTTCCAATATACTGTGACACCCTGAATTTTAGATGATAGCACAGCCCCTGTCAACCCGAAAAAAGGCAAAAAAACAGCAGAGCCTCCGCCCTGCCGTATCGCTTACTTTTTATAGCGCTTATTGAACTTCTCAATGCGTCCGCCCGCCTGCACGTCACGCTGACGACCCGTAAAGAACGGATGGCACTTGGAGCACACATCAACGCGGAGCTCCTTCTTCGTGGAACCCGTAGTGAACGTGTTGCCGCAGCCGCAGGTCACCTTGGCCTCGAAGAATTCCGGATGAATTCCCTCTTTCATTCCTGATACACCTCACTTTCCCCCGGCAATGCTGGGAATGGATACAAAGCCGCTCTGCGCAGCCTTGGTTTAGACCGCTCACCGCCAAAGGGCAAAGCCAGTCAAAAGACCGTGGAACCGGACGTCAGCACGTCCAGTACCGTACCATCATACCATAAGAAGCCTTCTCTTGCAAGCAAATTATCGGATACACCTGTGAAAGGAAGTGACGGTACAACCAGCGTATGGAGGGCATGCCCTCCAAAACCAGCATGCCAATCAGCAGCCAAG
>DFES01000065.1:7261-8826 GCA_002369175.1 Selenomonadaceae bacterium UBA3796 | reverse complement strand
GAAGCTGAACGGATCCAGGGATTTGAGGACGATTGGACAAATACTGGAATGAGTGAACGCTTCCGTTTCTTCTGCATGGGGAATGCGTTAGTCGTTGGACTTGTTGAACGTATGGGGAAAATGTTGGGGCAGATTTTAGAGAATGAACATGTCAATCATGTCGAAATCTCTGAGGCAGAACGTAAACATATTGCTTGAATTGAAAGTGAGGGTTGAAAAGAGCAAGAATTCTAGATTTGATATTGAAAATAAGCATATGCAGGCAAGAATATGCAAAGCATAGATTCATGAGCGATAATTGGACACAGCTTCCCTCCGGTTTGGTGTTCATTCTGGTGTTTATGGCGAGCAAAAAAGGGCAATCTGCGGAGTCCGTAGCAAACGTGAAATCGGATAATCCCAAGTAAAATCAACCATCTTCAACGATTTCCCTTCTGTGCAAAATGCAAGCCGACTTCCTCCTAAGCAGTAGGTCGCCCGTTCGAATCGGGCCAATCGCACCATTCTGGAAAGATTGAGGGAATTGGGCTTTTGGTTGGAAGTTCATTTCCAAAATGACGGACAGCTTTTTTGACGGCTTTCTTCTTGTGCCGCTCTGCGGGAGCACGGAGGCACGGAAGCAAGGGTGTCGGGAAAGCTGTTTTTTTGATGCTCCCCGGAGGGTAGGATTCGGATAATCGGGAAACGAAAAATCGGTATAGGAGGCAGTTTAAACTGCGCTATACCGATTTTTTGCGAAAGCGTGTATGCTGCTGTTTTTAGGGAGAATCAAATGCGCCGTGCACCCATGTAATGATCCCTGCGGTAGTCACGGTCGAGGGAGTCGATGGCAATGCCGTAGGTGGTGGAAGCATGGACGAATTCATCATCGTGAAGGTAGATGCCCACATGGGAGATGTTCACATAATCACCGGCGAAGAATACGAGATCGCCGGGCTGCAGTTCCTCGCGGGTGACAGGTGTGCCCACTTCGGCCTGAATGTCAGCAGTGCGGGGAAGCTCGATACCGCATTGGCGATAAACATACTGGACGAATCCGGAGCAGTCGAACCCGCTGGGGGAAGAGCCACCGTAGACATAGGGAACGCCCATGTACTGCAGGGCGATGGCAATCAGACGGCGGTTCCCGTCAATCATGCCGCGGCTGATCGATGGAAAATCACGTCCCAAAAGAGCGCTATATACTGCAGGACCTGCAAGGCCGTCCACTTCCAATCCATGATCCTTTTGGTAGCTGCGAAGCGCAGCCTCTGTTGCTGGGCCGAAATCACCATCCACGGTAATGTCATAGCCGGAAACAGCCAAGGCGCGCTGCAACTCCATGATGGCTTCTCCGTGATCGCCCAACCGGAACGCTGCGGCATCGCCCGTGGCAGGGAAAGCAAAACAAGCGGCAGCCAGAAGGAACATGCATAGGAATCGATACATCAAGATAACCCCTTTCCAATCTCATATCACATTGTTTACAAGGATAGCACGGAAGCTGTTTTCCCGTCAAGAAGGGAAGTATATTCAAAATCTTTTGGGCAGGCGGGAGAATTTGACAGAAAAGTGGAAAACTGATA
>DFES01000065.1:0-7101 GCA_002369175.1 Selenomonadaceae bacterium UBA3796 | reverse complement strand
CTTTTTCTTTTCCTGTGTTTCCACGGGATAGCCATGGCCAATGACTTGCTGGTAAAGGAAGGTGTGCGGGGGGATGATGTGCGCCGCGTGCAGATTCTTTTGATTTCCGGCGGCTATCTCAAGGGAGAGGCCGATGGTGTCTGCGGAAAGGATACTGTGGCGGCGATTAAGGCATTCCAGGAAAAGGCCGGAATTGCGGTTGACGGAGTTTGCGGACAGGCGACGTTTGAGTTGCTGGAAAAGATGGCAAAGGAAACTGAGGCGGCAGAGGCTGTGAAGGGCGAGGAGGTTCCCATTGGCGGCGTGGTGAAGATGGGGCATAGAGGCCCCGGGGTTCGCTATGTGCAGGAACTCTTGATTGCCAAGGGATATCTTTCCGGTGAGGCGGATGGTGTGTGCGGCAGCAGAACGGCAGGAGCCATCGCAAGATTCCAGAAGGAAAGGAAGCTTGTGGCGGATGGCGTCTGCGGGGCGGCGACCTATGCGGCTCTTCAGGAGGATGGGGCAGAGGCGCAATATGAAGCCTTGCAGGAAGAAGATCTGGAGGCAACTCAGGAAGTGTATCCGGAAGAGAACTATGGATTGATGCATGCGGATAAGGGGCATGTGGTCTATGTATCTGCAACAGCCTATAGCGCGCACGATCCCGGCAATACGAGCAGGACTGCCACCGGAACGAGGGTGCGCAGAGGTGTCATTGCCGTGGATCCGGCGTTCATTCCCTTGGGGACCCGGGTATATATTCCGGGATACGGCGAGGCTGTGGCAGAGGATATCGGCCACGGCATCAGGGGAAACCGCATCGATGTGGCCTTTGATACCCATGAGGAGGCATTGGCCTTTGGACGGCAGGATGTGGAGCTTTATGTCATCGAGTGATGCGATGCCATTATGCGAAGAGGCTCGTTGAAGCACGGATCGGAATGTTTTGCTCTTGGCAAAACTTGCACAATGCGTTATAATATTCGATGGTGTGAAGCGGTTTTGGCTGTAGCTTGGCGACTGTTTTCACGAGGAACGTATGGCAGGGATCTGCCGGATGGGAGGAGTATTCATGAATTTCAGCAAGAAGAGCATGCGCCTTGCGGGAGCGCTTTTGGGAACGATGCTCTTGGGCGGTGTTTTCGCAGGTTGCGGCGGTGGCGGCAACGAGGCCAAGAGCGATGAGATCAAAATTGGGGCGAACTTCGAGATGACCGGCAATGTCGCTAATTACGGCAATGCGACATTGGAGGGACTGAAGCTTGCCATCAAGGAGACAAATGATGCCGGAGGTATAAACGGGAAGAAAATCAAGCTCATTGAAGTGGATAACAAATCCGAGGCATCCGAGTCCGTGAATGCGGCAACCAAGCTCATTTCCGATGATAAGGTCAAACTCATCGTCGGTCCGGCCGTTACGGCAAATGTGATTGCGGAGTCTCAGGTTGCGACGGACAGCAAGGTTCCGGTCTTGGCTCCGGATGCTACAAGCCCCGCTGTTACGGTAGAGAACGGTCAGGTGAAAGACTTCATTTTCCGCAGCTGTTTTATTGATCCCCAGCAGGGAGATGTCATGGCAAAATTCGCCGTTGACAATCTGAAAGCAAAGACAGCGGTTATCTACATTGATAACAGTTCTGACTATTCCAAGAGCCTTGGCCAGGTATTCAAGGAGAAATTCGAGGCCGCTGGCGGAACCGTCGTGATGCAGGAGGCATTCCTCCAGAAGGATCAAGACTTCAAGGCTGCGTTGACGAAGATTAAGACGGCCAATGCGGATGTTATCTTTATCCCGGCGTACTATGAGGAAGTGGGCAAGATCGTAAAGCAGGCTCGTGAGCTTGGCATCACGCAGCCCCTTCTCGGTACAGATGGATGGGATGATTTCAAGGTTGCAGATATTGCAGGTGCGGATGCACTCAACAATACGTTCTTCAGCACCCATTATTCCGACAAGGACGAGAGTGTAAAGGCTTTCATTGATGCGTATAACAAGGAGTACAAGCATGCTCCGAACGTGTTCGCGGCTCTCGGCTATGATGCAGGAAAGCTTCTGGTGGATGCGATCAAGCGTGCCGGCGGCGACGATCCTGTGAAGATTAAGGATGCGCTCGAAGCGACAAAGGATCTGCAGGTGGGAACGGGTATCATCACGATGGATAAGAACCACAACCCCATCAAGCAGGCGGTTATTCTGGAGAACAAAGGCGGAGATCGTGTGATGGTCGCCAAGATCATGCCGGAAGCCGAGTAAGGTTATCTCAATAATTGCGTTAGGAAAGGGTCGCAAATGCGACCCTTATTTTCTACAGGAGCCATAGGTACCACCGGTTCCTGTATAGGGAGGAATACGTATGGAACTTTCCCAACAACTGTTGCAGCAGCTTATCAACGGCATATCCCTGGGAAGCATCTATGCCTTGATTGCCTTGGGCTACACCATGATTTACGGTATTATAAAGCTCATTAATTTTGCTCATGGTGATATTTACATGGTTGGGGCGTATGTCGGATTTTTTGCCATCACCCAGGCACAGGTTTCTATTTTGCCGGCGCTGTTGATTTCCATGGTGGTTACGGGTCTTCTCGGCATGCTGGTGGAGAAGCTGGCTTATAAGCCTCTCCGCCACGCACCCAGGATTTCCATTCTCATCACTGCCATCGGGGTTTCTTTTTTTCTGGAATACGCCAGCATGTATTTTGTATCGCCGACACCCAGAACCTTTCCGGAGGTCATTGACAATGTTGCCTTCCATGTGGGAGATTTGGTGATCAACGGCCAGCAGCTCTTGATTCTTGGCATTACGGTTGTGCTCATGGCAATTCTCACGTATATTGTCCAAAAGACGAAACTGGGAAAAGCCATGCGGGCGGCATCCTTTGATACAGAAACAGCACAGCTCATGGGGGTCAATGCGGATCAGGTCATTTCCTTTACCTTTGTCATCGGCTCATCCTTGGCGGCAGTTGCGGGTGTCTTGGTTGGAGTGTACTACAACTCCATTGACCCGCTCATGGGCATCATGCCAGGTCTCAAGGCTTTTGTGGCTGCGGTGCTTGGGGGTATCGGCATTTTGCCGGGTGCTGTGGTAGGAGGATTGGTTCTGGGGGTTATTGAGGCATTGGTATCTGGATTCATTTCTTCTACGTTTCGAGATGCGGCAGCTTTCGCTATCCTGATTCTGGTGCTGTTGTTCAAGCCTTCGGGACTTTTTGGCAAGAACACCAACGAGAAAGTGTAGGTGACGGGAATGAATCTTTTGCGTAGGAATGATCTGATTATGCTGGCCTTCGGCATTGTGGTTTTTGCTGTTTTGCAGGGGCTCATGGAAGAAGGCATCATCGGTTCCTTTTGGAAGCTGAATCTGATGCTCATTGGCATCAACATCATTATGTCCGTGAGCCTCAATCTCATCAACGGCTACACCGGGCAGTTTTCCCTTGGGCACGCGGGCTTTATGGCAGTCGGAGCCTATGTGGGAGTGGTGCTCACGACGAATTTTCATGTACCTTTCCTGGGAGCGCTTCTGGCAGGAGGTGCAGCGGCGGGATTCCTCGGATTCCTGATCGGACTCCCCACCCTTCGTCTGCGGGGGGACTATCTTGCCATCGCCACATTGGGCTTAGGGGAGATCATCCGCATCGTTATCATGAACATCGAGTATGTGGGCGGTGCGGCAGGCTTTCGCAACATTCCCCATTATACCAATTTTGCCTGGGTGTTTTTTATCATGCTGTTCACATTGTTCTTCATTAAAAATTTCGTGAACTCCAGCCATGGACGCGCCTGCATTGCCATCCGTGAAAACGAGATTGCAGCGGAGGCCATGGGAGTCAACACCACCAAATATAAGATCATGGCCTTTACGATAGGAGCGGCCTTTGCCGGGATTGCAGGGGGGCTGTTTGCTCATAATTATTACATCATCAGTCCCGCCTCCTTTACTTTTATGCAATCCTTTATCTTCCTCATCATGGTGGTGCTGGGAGGGCTTGGCTCCATCACGGGAGGAATTGCGGGAGCCTTTTTTGTGACATTTATCTCGGCTGCCTTGGCAAACTGGCCGGAATATCGCATGATTATTTTTGCATTGCTGCTGATTCTCTTGATGTTTTATCGTCCACAGGGGCTTTTTGGCTATGTTGAGATTACGAATATGGGGATTTTCCGTAAAATCCTGAAGAGGGGAGGCACAGCGTAATGGCAGCGGAACTTATGCGGGTAGAGGATGTATCGGAAGTGTTTGGCGGCCTCAAGGCAGTTTCGGATTTCAATTTCTATATCAACAAAGGGGAACTGGTGGGACTGATTGGGCCGAATGGCGCGGGAAAGACCACGGTATTCAACCTTTTCACGGGTGTTTATCAGCCGACCACGGGGACGATTACGTTTAACGGCAAGAGCATTGTCGGGTTGAAACCCTACCAGATTACCCAGCGCGGCATTGCCCGTACCTTCCAGAACATTCGGCTCTTCTCAGAACTCTCCGTGCTGGATAATGTAAAGATCGCATATCACTGCCACGTGAAATATGGCCTTTTGGAAACGGTGCTGCGCATGGGGCGGTATTTTCAGGAAGAAAAGGAAATCGAGGAAGAGAGCATGAAACTTCTCTCTGTGTTCAAACTCGATGACAAAGCGGATGAGATGGCGAAGAATCTTCCCTATGGCGCACAGAGGCGCCTGGAGATTGCAAGAGCACTGGCGGCAAAGCCGAAGCTCCTGCTTTTGGATGAGCCGGCGGCAGGAATGAATCCTCAGGAGACGAAGGAACTCATGGATATGATCCGCTGGATTCGCAAGGAGTTCGGCTTAACGGTGCTTCTCATCGAGCATGACATGAATCTTGTCATGGGAATCTGCGAACGCATTTATGTCCTGGAATATGGCATGGTGATTGCCAGTGGACATCCGGAGGAAATCAAGAAAAATCCGGAGGTCATCCGGGCATATCTCGGAGGAGGGGCATGATCATGGGAACCATGTTGAAAATCGACAATATCAATGTATATTATGGCGCCATTCATGCCATCAAGGGCATCAGCCTTGAGGTTCGGGAGGGGGAGATTGTCACCCTCATCGGTGCCAACGGGGCAGGAAAGTCCACAACGCTTCGTACGATATCTGGTCTTCTGAAGCCCAAAACGGGGAAAATCACATTTCTTGGAGGGAATATTGCGGGAAGGCCTGCCCATGAGATCGTACGGGAGGGGATATCTCAAGTGCCGGAGGGAAGGCGCATCTTTGCGGAGATGACCGTCCTGGAGAACCTGGAGCTTGGAGCCTTTATCCGAAAGGATGCCGACGGGATCCGGAAGGATATGGAGATGGTGTTCCGGCGTTTCCCGCGACTGGAGGAGCGCAAGGATCAACAGGCGGGAACCCTTTCCGGCGGCGAACAGCAGATGCTTGCAATGGGCAGGGCGCTCATGAGTCGTCCGAAACTGCTCCTCCTCGATGAGCCATCTATGGGACTTGCGCCCCTTTTGATCCGGGAGATTTTCTCCATCATCGAGGACATAAACAAGACAGGCACGACAATTCTTCTCGTAGAGCAGAACGCCAACATGGCTCTCTCCATTGCGGATAGAGCCTATGTGCTGGAGACGGGGCGCATCACGCTTTCCGGTGATGCGGGAAAACTCGCTGCAAGCGAGGATGTCAGGAAAGCATATCTGGGCGGTTGAAGGATACACGTATATATCGGATTTTGGGGGAACGACGGCATATTTGCATAAATGATAAAAAACTGTTGACAAGATGTTAATGAGCCGTTATAATAGATGTTGTCAGTTGCGAAGGCGATTGACATGCTGGCTTAGCTCAGTTGGTAGAGCAGCTCATTCGTAATGAGCAGGTCGTAGGTTCAAGTCCTATAGCCAGCTCCAGTGATTTCAAGGCCTCCGGGGATGCCCGGGGGCTTTTTTGTTGCCTTCCCTGCCTATTTCCCTGCCCATTTTTTCAAAAACTTATAAAACAGTAATCGGCTCCCCAATCATCACCAGTGATTAGGGAGCCGATTGCCGTTAATTTACCAAATTCTTTCTAATTGGCGATATTCGACGGGCTGATGTGTGAGGTCGAAAACGGGTTCCTGAATCTCCTGGGACAAAAGTCCTTTTAATAATTCTTCAATAGAGCATGAAAATCTTTTTTGAATTGTTTTTCTGTAGCTTTCCTCTTCTTTTTTCTTTCCGGGATGCACTTCTGACGTGAAAAGCACCGCCAACAAAAAAAGGATATTGGCTCGAATCACCAACGGATACACATCACGACGGTCTTTCCTTACATAGTCGGGAGGAAAGTCGAAATCATCAAATTCTTCAAAAAATCGAGGGATTTCTTGTATATCTAGTGTAATGACATGCCAAACATAGTCTTCCGTAAATTCAATATTTTCCTTCACGTATGGAGTATTAGTTATTCCCAGTAGCCAGTCATTGGAAACACCAAAAAGATACCCCGTAACTACTAATTTCTCAACTAGCGGGGTAAACTTTCCTGACTCCATATTTGCAATAGACCCCGTACTTTTGAAACCTAAAAAGTATGCACACTGTGCTGAAGATAAATAATGTGCTAATCGTAGGCATTTGAGTCGCAAAAGCTGTTGGACGTGGCAAAGTCCGGCGAGTATATCGGTATGCCCCGCAACGATGGCAGCGAGTATCTACAGCGGTGCTATTACTGTGTTATCCTGTTGGCGCTTACCTCCGGGATGCGGGAAGGAGAAATTTTTGCCCTGCGATGGGACAAAATCAAGTTCAGGCAGCAGAAAGTCCTCATCGACCTATCCCTTTCTAACAGCCGAAAGGCAGGTTTGAAAATTTCCTCCACCAAGACCAAACGCAGCAATCGGGTCATCACCCTGCCAGAGCAAACATTGAGAGAGTTGAAGGCATGGCGGTCATGGCAAGCAAGCTATGCGAAGAAATACCGTGGCATCTATCACAACGACAACGATCTGGTCTTTACCAACAGTGTCGGCCGTCCCTTGCTGACCAGCAATTTCCTGAACCGCGCCTACAGACGGATGCTGAAAGCGGCAAACATTCACGACGAGAGGATTACGTTCCATACCCTTCGTCATACCCATGCCAGCCAGCTTTTGTCTGCGG
>DFES01000099.1:577-26755 GCA_002369175.1 Selenomonadaceae bacterium UBA3796 | reverse complement strand
CTTCTTTTTTTCCCGTATCATGCATATACTTGAAAAGTGCTTCCCCATTGTCATCCGCCTTGTTGACACGGTCGCTGATCAGCCAGATTTCCTTTGGAAAGAACGGCCTTGCTAAATGGCTCATCAAGCGATAGAAGGTTACCTTTCCGGAAGATGTCCCACTTTTCTTCCATAAGTATCTCATCCGATCGAATTCCTGAAGGATTCCACCATTCTTATTCAGCAGGATTTGATTTCCCTTCGTCCATACGCTCCACTTGCCAATGCGGGCAAAGAACTTATCCCAGTTCTTTACCACGGGAAAGAACTTTCCAAGGACGATATTTTTCCTTTCCACGAGAATGCCGCGTACCTCCGTGAAAACCTTAATCGTCAATTGGTCACGATTTGCTATATCCGTTACTTCGCCGATGAACCGCACTGCAACGGCGACAGCCTCTCCCATGGCTTCTTGATGAACCAGCCATGGAAGCTCCAGGCAGCATGGAATCCGCTCTCCCTGCCCGTCTTCCAGATAAATCCGTACATTGTCCCTCTCTCCTACTCCCAGGAAGACAGCGTAACCCTCTACGCGAAGCGTATTCCCTTCCATGCAAAGAAATTCAAGCCTCACCGGCTCTTCCGATAGAAACGCAATGAAATGCTCCCCGCACTGGATTCCAATGTCCCCTTTTGCCTGCATCAGGGAGGGCTGCACATGATGCTTCTTCGCCAGAAGGAAACAGCGGAATTCGCTCTGAAGCTGCTCATGGCAAAGAATCACATCATCATCAAACTTCTCAAGCATGCCGCAACACTGGGAAATGTATTCTGCCGCTTCCTCCTCGCTGTATACCCTCCGAAGGACATCATATCGCTGCTTGTACCTGCGGTGCATGATGTACATGACACCGTACTGGACAAACTTTGGAATACGTCCCAGGCGTTCCTCCGCCTGCCGGAAAATATCCTGTGCAAAATACCGGACAACGGGAAGAAACCATTCCTCTTCCTTGTTGAATTTCCTGGCAATCCCTCTCCTGTAGTAATATTTCGCTCCGGAAACAACCCCCAGGGCATTCTTTCTCATCAGAATCTCCAGGCATGCCTTGCTGTCCTCTGCATAGGACAGCCGGTCATCGAACCGGAACCCTTCCATTGCATCGGCCTTGATGAAGGCAGAGGAGCAGCTTGTCTGCACCATAACATATTCCGTCTCCAGATCAATGACCCTGGAGCCTGCCCGGTACTTATGGTTCAAGGGATGCGCTCCCTTCTCCGTCCCCATGAAATACAGGGGAATGGATACCATATCAACCTCGTCGCCATGTTCCTCAAAGAATCCGGCCACTTCGGACAGGGCGTTGGGTGACATCTTGTCATCGCTGTCCATGAAGCTTACATATCTTCCCCGGATATGAGCCAGTCCGGCATTGCGCGTTGCAGCAATACCGCTGTGCTCCTTGTGAATCACCAGGATGTTGTTCGGGTATTCCTCCCCATAGGAATCGCACAGTTCCCCCGTTTCATCCGTAGAACCGTCATCCACCAGGATGAGCTGGATATTCTCTTTGAATCCGATCTCCTGTTCCAGCAGGCTGCCTACGGATATTTCCAGATACTGTGCCGAGTTGTAGACCGCCATAATCACGGAGAACACAAATTTATCATCCACTGAATCTAACCCTTTCTCACTGATTTAGAGACTTGATCGCCTCATAGACACGCTCGCTGTTCTTCCTGTCCCGAAAGGCAAAGAAGCCATCCATCCGCTTTCTGTACTTCTCCTTCACCCTGCAGCTCCGCTCCATGTATTCCACCATGCGTGCTGCGATGCCGTCCAGATCATGCTCCACCTCGCCAAAACCATCCCGCTCGTAATCAAAGTATCCCTCGCGGTACACATGCCCCTCGAAAAATTCCTCCCGGTCGAACTGGCAGTAAAGAATGGGGCGGTACAGGTACGCGGCATCAAAGGCCACAGAGGAATAGTCTGTCACCACCATGGCACATTCTGCGAGCGCCTCCTGATAGCGCGTATGAATGGAGGCAAATTCCACCTTCTTGTTTCTGCGAAATAGGGGCACTGCCGCCATAAGGTTCGGATGCGGGAAAAAAAGGATCCGGTACCCGAAGGCTTCTGCGGCTCCCAGGATCCGTCTGTGGTTGAGCAATGCATCGTAAAAGCGGAAATACTTGCTTTCTGCAAAGTTCTTTCCATATCGCTTCACACCGTCCACGGAATAGGTGGCATCGTCCGCCAGATACTTCCGCCAGGTCGGCATGATCAAAATGGTCGTCTGCCTTTGGTTCATCAGGCAGTCATAGCGCGGAAGCCCCGTCAGCTTCACAACATCCTTTCCGTACCAGTAGTTTCCCCGCAGAATGGAATTGTATTCGGGACGGGTTGACGTCACGAACATGCCAAGATTCAATTTATAACGGTTCAGCCATTCGGAAAGGTCATCCTTAATAATGCCATGCTGAAGAAAAATCAGCCGCTTTCGCCTCAGAACGTCCCAGTAATATTCCTGCAGCTCCCCAAAGGGATTCACGACATATTCATCGGCAGCGGAGGAAATGATCCGGTCCGCCAAAAGATGCATGAGTTTGTAATGCATGGAGCCGTAGTCCAGAATGTTTCCATACTCTGCCACTCTGGGATAATCCGTGCTGTCCCTGCGCAGGACGAAATAGGCATGCTCCCTTTTCCCTGCCTCCTTCAAATAGCGAAAGAAGGCTTCTCCGCTATCATCCGCTTTATTGATCCGGTCGCTGATCAGCCAGGTATCCTTTTGGAAAAAGGGCTTCGCCATATGGTAAAGAATGCGGAGGAAAATCCCCTCCCACCGTCCCTGCCCGTTTTGGCAGGCAAATTCGAAAAGAAGCCTCAATTCCTTCCATGCAGCAGCCGGAAAGGAACATTGCTTCAAAAGCAGACGGTTCCCCCTCTTTTGCACCACCCATTTCCCAAAGCTCGCATAGGCGTGCCGGAAACGATCCGTCATGGGAAAGCGCCATCCCAGCAAAAGCAGTTTTCTCTCCACCGCCACGCCCCTGTACTCCGCAACCAGTCGGAAAGACCACCGTTTCCTTTGGTAAAGGTTTCCGACGGAGCAACGAAATGTTTTCGATGGGAAAATCAATTCGTCCAGCCACACAGCGCCCTCCACCCGATCCATGGGCACACCACACATCTCACAGGGCACCTGCTCTCCGGTATCCGCACACAAAAAAATACGGATGCCGGATGCCTCCTGCTCCTGTATACCCATGAAACCGATATAGCCTTCCAGACGGAGCGTATCTCCCTCCATACGCATGAATTCCAGCTTTGCCGCGCATTCCGAGAGATGCAGCAGCGAATGGCCCGCACAGCAGATACGGAAATCATTGCCCTCCTGCACCAGAGTCGGAGCGCTTCTGTGCTTCTTCGCCAACAGAAGGCATTTCTGGGATGGATAGAGCCCCTTCTGCGTCAGAATGTCCTCATCATTCACGGAATCCAGCAGTTCTTCCAGGTTTCCTTCCCTGTATGCTGCCACTACCGCATCCGCATCCAATCTTTTCATAAATCACTTTTTTCCCCTGAGAGGGGTGCCTGCAACCTCCCCAGACACTTGAAATAAAAATTCCGGTAGAAATCCTGGACAAGGTAGCTTTCCCCGTCCCAACGGATGCGTTTCCTGTCGATTCCCATGTCTTCCAGGGTGTGCATGATTCCATCCGCCACTGCCCTATCTCTTACGGCAATCAAAATGCTGTCGTATTCCATGTTCAGGAGCTCCCGTACAGGCTGCACCCGAAGCCCGCCCTTCATCTCCGAAGCTTTGCGATCCACCAGTCCGACAATGTCCACATAGCCCATCCGGGATGCCTGTGCATAGAATTCCCGCCCGACACTCCCTGCACCGTAAAGGACAACCCTCTCATGAGGATGGAACAGATGATATGGGAAGAGGAAGGATGCTTCCATCTTCTGTACGCAGGGGGAAAGATGAAGAAACATCCGAACACATGCCTTTTCTTCCTCGGGAAGCGCGGACAGCTCTGCCTGCTCCTCCGGCGGGAGATCCTCATACTGGCGGCGGATTTCCTTGTAGCGGCGCACAAGATGCGTCAGAACAGCCTCCCGCGCAGCAGGAGAGAAATCGTCCTCCTGCAGAAGCTCCAGCATTCTCCTCCAGGAAACCGTCCCATCATGAAAGTTTTTGAACCGGAAAACATCGGTCATGATGGAGCCGGGATGCACCCTCCGCATGTAAAGAGCACGATCCACATGACGCACCCTTCCTGCAGAGAGCATTGTCTGAACGGTATAGACCTCATCCTCGCACTCCCGGAGCGCCGGGTACTCGATATGATTTTCCTCCAGGAACTTCCTCCGCACACACTGCAGCCAGACATTGCAGACAAAGTCCAAATGATGGATGAAGTCCCGAAACAGTTCCTGTCCCTTTTCGTAAAATCCGTATTCCCTGCTCCTATGGAACCAGGGAATCTCCATGGATCTGAGTTCCCTCATTTTCTCATTTTCAAAAAGGAGTTCCGTACCGAAATACAAAATATCCAGGGAGTCCGTTTCCATGGCTCCTGCCATGAAGGACAGTGCATCTTTCGCAATGAGATAATCATCGCTGTCCATGAAGTAGACATACTTCCCCTGTGCTTCCCTGATGCCCCGGTTTCGCGCAGTCCCCGGTCCTCCATGAGATTGGGATATGACCCGGAATCTGGCATCCCGGGCAGCATAGGACGAAAGTATTTCAAGGCTTCCATCTGTGGATGCATCGTCCACGCAAATAACCTCGTACGCCCCCATATCCTGCCGGAGAATGCTGTCCAGACATTCTCTCAGATAGGGTGCGGAATTATAGACCGGAATGATGATAGATATCCTGATATCCGGCATGTTCCCGTCCTCCTTTAGCGAAGCACATTCCTCCTCCGTCATGCCATACTCCCTTCCGGGCTTTTATCTTACCCTTTCATGGCACAGGAATCCCCCATACACCGGATCCATAGAATGGGCTTTTCTTCGATCGTTTGTATTATAAACTATGGTTTATTTTACTTCATTTCAGCGGCATATGTCAACGTGTGCGATATGTTCAAAACATTCATATATATGCGGTCATCTGTGTTGTCATCGTCAATCGTCATAGCCAGTGCTATGACTCCTTTGAGAATATGCCACCGGCCTATTCTCTCCTAGCATCTGACCACATCCCGAACAATTATTTTCATGTTTCTGAACGAGATGCAATATGAGAAATAAATTCATGGTTTTTAAAACAAGGAAATACCGCAGAAGCTACATCTACAGACAGGGCTGCCGCCTCCAGCATTTTTTGCATACAAAAAACCCGCTGCGATATTCTTCGCAGCGGGTTTACCCGATGTACCTTCCAATTATGGAGTTTTTGCTTGCTGTATCAGAGCTTCAATCCCTCCAGCCAGCGGGAAACCATGTCACGAGTCACCCGATTCAGGCAGCGGGCCGGTTTCAACACGGCTCCTTCCGAGCAGGAAGGCTGCAGATGCTTATTTGTCTCTCCCACATCACTGGCACTGGATGTGCAGAAGGGAACGATGGTTTTGCCGGAAAGGTCGTAGCTCTCAAGGAATGTGTTGATGATGCGGGGCGCCAGGTACCACCATATTGGAAAGCCTACGAATACCACCTCATATTCCTCCATGTTGGGCACTGTGCCCTCAATGGCCGGACGGGCTGACTCGTCATGCATTTCCACTGTGCTGCGGGACTCCTTGTCATGCCAATCCAAATCCTTTTTCGTGTAGGGCTGCGCCGGCTTGATTTCATAGAGGTCTGCCTCCATGTAATTCCCCAGGAATTTCGCCACCCGAGCCGTAGTGCCGCTGGCAGAAAAATATGCAATCAAGGTTTTCTTCGACATGATCCAAACTCCTTTCCTTTTCATCCATAATTTTTAGGAAACGATGCATAACACAAATACTCAAAGAGAATCCTTTAGGAACAGTTCCTTACTCCGAGGGAACAAGATCCGCCTCCGTAAGAGGGCGTGTCTTTGCGCGCTCGGTCAGTTCCGCCGTCGCCGTAAAGACAACATCGCTGGAGCTGTTGAGAGCTGTCTCACAGGAATCCTGCAAGACTCCGATGATGAAGCCGACGCCCACCACCTGCATGGCGATATCATTGCCAATGCCAAAGGATGCGCAGGCCACGGGAATGAGGAGAAGAGAGCCGCCGGCCACACCGGATGCGCCGCAGGCACCTACCGTTGAGATAATGGACAGAAGCAGCGCCGTTGGCAGATCGATCTCGACTCCCATGGTATGGGCAGTCGCGAGGGAAAGCACCGCAATCGTGATGGCCGCACCGGACATGTTGATGGTGGCACCCAAGGGAATGGATACGGAGTAGGTATCCTCATTGAGTCCGAGCCTCTTGCAAAGGGAAAGATTCACCGGAATGTTCGCCGCGGAACTTCTCGTGAAGAAAGCATATATACCACTCTCACGCAGGGTTGCCAAAACAAGCGGATAGGGGTTGCGATGGATGTGCAGGAACACGATCAGAGGATTCATGACCAGCGCCACCAGGAAAAATGCTCCCAGAAGCACAGCCAGCAGATGTGCATATCCAAGAATGGCGTCTACGCCGCTGGTTCCGATGGCATCCGCCACAAGTCCCATGATGCCGAAGGGAGCAAAGCGAATGACCCACTGCACGATTTTCGTCACCGCCTTCGCCAAATCCGCAAGCGTCGACTTCGTGCCGTCAGATGCATGATGAAGTGCGATGCCCGTCAAAACGCCCCATGCCAGAATGCCGATATAGTTCGCATCCGCAAGGGCATGAATGGGATTGTCCACGACTTTCAGGAGGAGATTATGAAGAACCTCCACGATGCCCCCCGGAGGAGACAGTGTTACATCCGCAACCTGCAGATGAAGCGTTGTGGGAAACAGAAAGGACAAAGAAACACCCACAAGAGATGCCAAAAAGGTGCCAATCGCATAAAGGCGCACAATAGGCTTCATGGATGCACTGGCGTCTGCGTTCTTCTGTGCCATAGCGTTCATGACAAGAACAAAGACAAGAACGGGCGCAACGCCCTTCAATGCCATGACAAATACCTCGCCCAGAACGGAAACCATGGGAACCAGTCCCGGCATAGCCAAAGCAATGACGATACCCACGCAGAGTCCCAGCGCAATCAGTTTGATCAGCGCGGTTCTCTGATAGGTTTGACTGATCTTGTGAATCAAGCAAAACACTCCTTCTCTATAAGCTATATGAGATAACATGAGACCTCTTCCGCGGGAGTTTTGTGACTCTTGCGGAATTACCCGTTCGCATCGGATAAAATCCCTTGCTAGTATACATCAAATTCTATAAATAAGCAAACAAATAAGCAAACCGCTCCGTCAAAAAACAGGCCGAACTCCCATGATACGGCCTGTTTTCGTAGTCCTTTTCTGTTCTAGTGTAAGACCTCGTTCATATATGGACAAATGAATCGTTCGAGATGTAGTCAAATGCTAGGAAGAGGAGGGCGGCGTAGCGGTGGCTACGCCAACTGACGATGACAACGCAGATGACTGCATATCGGGCGATTCATACAGATGTGAACGAGGTTTTACACTAACATCCCGCCTCGTTCGTATCCATAAGGATTGCCCGGTGTGGGACACGAGCATGTTCCATGAAATATTCCTGCGCACAAAGGGACTTGTCTTGCTCCTCCACATGATGGTAGATGCCGTCCTTCTCCAACGCTCTTGCCTTTACATTGTCCTGCAGCTGGATTTCCAGCATATTCCATATGTTTTTTCGAAGAGCTTTGTCATGGATGGGACAAGCCACTTCCACCCGATTTTCCGTATTGCGTGTCATCCAGTCTGCAGAAGATATCAGCATCTCTGCATCTTCATCCGCGCCGAAAACGAAAATGCGGGCGTGCTCCAAAAATCTTCCCACGATGCTCCGCACATGAATGTTCTCCGTCCTGCCGGGAAGCTCCGGCACCAGGCAGCAAATCCCCCGGATGACCATATCCACCCGGACACCTGCCCTTCCCGCTTCCACCAAGGCATCGATGAGCTGTCGATCTGTCAGGGAATTCATCTTGAGTATCATGCGGGCATCTTCGCCCCTTCGGGCTTTTTCCTGCTCCTGCCGGATGAGTTCCAGCATGCGGCTCTTGAAATTCACCGGTGCCACCAGGAGTTCCCCGTAGCTCCCGTTCAGGTTGGAGATCCCCATATTGTGGAAGAACAGCACCGCATCCCTGCCAATGCGCTCGTCTGCCGTAAGCAGAGCCACATCTGTATAGAGGGCGGCTGTCTTCGCGTTGAAGTTCCCTGTCCCTACATAGGTGATATAATCTATATTTCCCTCATGACGGCTCGTAATGAGGCATACCTTCGCATGAACCTTGTAGCCGTCAAAACCGTATAGGATGTGGCAGCCTGCCTCCTTGAGGCTGTCCACCCAGCCCATGTTGTTCTCCTCATCAAATCTCGCCTTGAGCTCCAGCAGCACAGTTACGTCCTTGCCCATTTCTGCCGCCAGAATCATGTAGCTCATGAGCTTTACGTGACCCTTGCCGATGCGATAAACTGTAATCTTGAGGGAAATGACTTCCGGATCATGAACCGCTTCCTTTACGAGGGCGAGGAATATCCCGAAATCATCGTAGGGATAGGAAAGCAGCACATCGCGCTTCCTTATTTCCGCCATCATGGAGGCATTCTCGCCAAAGCGTTCGGAGAGCGTGACAGGATGCCATGATTTATAGCACAAGCGGGATTTTTCCTCCCGGGTGAAATTGTCCTCCAGTCCGTAAAAATACTCCAATGTCAGCGGAGCCGTCGTCACATAGACCTGTTTCTGCTCCAGTCCGAGACGCCGTCTGAGATACGGTGCCACAAGGGAATCACCGTCACACTGGATTTCCAGACGCACCGGCGACATGCTCCGCCTCTTGCGGATGGCCTTCCGCATCTGTTCGAGATAGCTTTCCCCAAGCTCCACCTCCTCATCATCGGGATTGATGTCCGCATTGCGGGTGATGGAGAAAACCGCCTTGTCAATGATGGGATAGGAGGGATATATCTTGTAGACAAACCATGCGATGATTTCCTCCAGAAGGACATACTCAATGCCATTCCCGGGCAAAAGTGCATAGCGCTGCAGGGATGGCGGCAGCGGGATCATACCAAGGGTCACCTTGCGCTTGTACTTGAGAAGCGCCGCCACATAGAGCCCCTTGCTCCTAAGCTGCGGAAAGGGATGGTGCATGTCTATGATCTGTGGGGACAGCACAGGAAGGATCTGTTCCGTGAAATACCGTTCCAGATATTTTCGCCGATCCTCATCCAGGGATTCCATGGAACAGTGAACCACGCCCCTTTCCTCCAGCAACTCCTGAAGCCAGTGGAACACCTTCTCCCGTTTCCGATAAAGCCCCTGGCAGGTGGAGTAGATAACGGAAAGCTGTTCCTTCGGAGTCATGAGGCTCTTATTATCCCTTATATCCGGCTGCATGCGGTCGAGATCACAGAGACTCCCCACACGCACCATGAAGAATTCATCCAGATTGTTGGTAAAGATTTCCACGAACTTCATGCGTTCATAGAGGGGCACCGTTTCATCCAGTGCCTCATCCAGCACCCGCACATTGAACTTCAGCCAGGAAAGTTCCCTGTTCTGGGTATAGCTGATATCGAATTCACTCGTGTTCTTCTCCTGCGGCAGGCGCATCTTTCTCTACCTCCTGTGATGATTTCGCCTGCTCGGCCTCTGGCAGCACGAACTTGTAAAGGTATCCGTCCCTCACGCCCGCATTTGTCACCTCAATGGCCTCGCTCTTGAAATGCTTGGCGATGGTCTGGAGCACAATCATGCCCGGCAGCAGCGTTCTCACACGATCCGGCACCACACGGAGGAGTACATCCAGCGTCTCTACCGGAACCGTGGCGCCCTCATCGTTTTCCAGCAGTTTGATCATCTTTTTGAGATTCGGCACCTTGATCTTGGAATTTCCCAGATCCAGCTGGAAAAGATCAATGTTCAGCTTGTTGGCAGCGCGGGCAGTACCTCCCACGCCACAGATAATCGGATATTTCCCCTTGGAAAGTTCCGGATATTTTTTGATCTCATCCAGAACAGCCTGCTTGATGGCCTTGCGCTCCGCCCTGGTGGGAAGAATGTTTGAGACGAAATTGTTGTAGGTATTGAGAGAGCCCAGGGGAATGCTCACGCCATGGAGCATTTTCCCGTCCTTATAGGGAACAAGCTCCGTACTGCCACCGCCGATATCCACCAGCAGACCGTCCTGCACCTCCGCTGCATGGGAAGCGCCAATGAAATCCAGTTCTGCCTCCGTTTCGCCGGAAATTACATTCACCTTGAGCCCGGAACGCTGCTCCACCTCATCCACGGCCGACTTGCTGTTCTTTGCGTTGCGAAGGGCTGCCGTAGCAAACACATGGACGTTTTCAATCCTAAGATCCTCCAGCAGTTCCCTGAATTCCCGGAGCACACTGGATACCCGCAGAATGCCGGAGGGCATCATCTGGCCGTTTTTCACGTAGGATGCCAAACCAACAGACTCCTTCTTATTCAGCACCAGGGACAGTCTTCCATACTCCATCTTATAAATATTCAAACGCACTGTATTGGAACCTACATCGATAATCGCATACATAAACTCCCCACTCCTCCAGTATGATACCCTATCCTCAACTCGGCATATAATCCTTTTTCTTTATTTCGCTTCTCATAGGGATAATTCCTGCCATGTGTGGAAATTTCCACAAACAATATCCTCTTGCGGCTTGTACAAAGAAGCAACGAGCTTCCCAAGAGCTCGTTGCTTCTTCCCGTAACATCTTCAGTTGTTGAAATAATCAATGTGCATTGCGCGCTTGACATCAGCAAGGGTCCGGGCAGCTGCCGCTTCGGCTTTTTCACAGCCCTTTTTCAGCATATCATAGACTGCGGGAATATCCTTGGCGTATTCCTGGCGGCGCTTGCGAATGGGTTCCAATTCCTCCTGAAGAACAGCATTGAGGAACTTCTTGATCTTGACATCGCCAAGCCCTCCCCGCTGGTAATGCTCCTTGAGTTCATCCAGATCTTTGTATTCCGGCAGATAGCGCCCGAACTGCTCCGGGCGGCAGAAGGCATCCAGATAGGTGAATACCGTGTTGCCTTCGATGTGGCCGGGATCGGAAACCTTGATATGCGTGGGATCCGTGTACATGGACTGGACTTTTTTCGCCACATCGTCCGCAGAATCGGAAAGATAAATACAATTTCCCAGGGACTTGCTCATCTTCGCCTTGCCGTCCGTACCCGGGAGACGCAAACAAGACTTGTTGGAGGAAAGAAGAATATCCGGCTCCACCAGTACCGGCGCATAGATTTCATTGAATTTGCGCACAATCTCGCGGGTCTGCTCCAGCATGGGTTTCTGATCCTCCCCCACCGGCACTGTGGTGGCTTTGAATGCCGTGATATCCGATGCCTGGCTGATGGGATAGCAGAGGAAGCCCGTAGGGATATTCGCCTCGAAGTTCCGCATCTGGATTTCTGCCTTCACCGTTGGATTGCGCTGGAGCCTGGCTACCGTCACGAGATTCATATAATACATGGTAAGCTCCGTAAGCTCCGGGATCTGAGATTGAATGAATATCGTGGCCTTGGAGGGATCCAGCCCGACACCAAGGTAATCCAGCGCCACTTCCGTGATGCTCTCCCGAATCTTGTCCGGATTCTCGAAATTGTCCGTAAGTGCCTGAGCATCGGCAATCATGATGAAGATTTCCTTGTACTCGCCGGTGGACTGCAGCGCCACCCGCTGTTTCAAAGAGCCGACATAGTGCCCAATATGCAGTTTCCCCGTAGGGCGGTCACCGGTCAGAATGATTTTATCGCTCAAAACGTACTCCCCCATACACAAGGATTGCCATGTCTCTGCACGGCACCCTTCGCTAAAATTAAAAATTACTCATTTCATTATAACGCAATTATTCAAGTTTTGCCACAGGCAAAACCTTCAAATTGGCGTTTCCACGAGAGATGGGGAACGATGAAGAAGAAGTTTGGCAGAAAAGCAGGAATTCTATCTTTGGTGTAGAATGTATACAAAAGAAACGATGCCTATGATCTATAAATACATCAAGGAGATGATTCATCATGAGAATCTACGGAATTGCACGCTCCAACATTACTCTGAAAAACGATGCGGACTATGCCCAGCCCGATATAGGACTCAGAGGACTGCGCTTTGATGACAAGGTAAAGAAGATGGGACTTTCCATCGCAACGGATGATGAGACCGGAGAAGAATACATCGGCATCGTTCCCATGTACCCGTGGGATAACACGCAGAACATTGATGATATCGATACCGTTGGCAAAGCAAAGCGCTTTATTGCCCGCCAGCTCATGCGCATCGCATCCAATGAGCTGGATGACCTCAAGACGCATATTGGATTCATAGACAAGTAAACATCGGCGCAAGAAAAGGGGAGAATTGCCAAAGCAATCCTCCCCTTTTCTTGCAAGCTTCAACGCCCCTAAAATCCCCAGATGCTCTCGTTCTCCAATGCATCGTAAACAGCCCTGCACATGTAGTAGTCCACAGGATCCGTAATCTTCATGTTATGCCTGGGGCTTTTTATCATGTGCATGGGCACTTTATACTGATAGCAAAGATGCGCAGAATCAATGGATTTCCTTCCATCCTTTTGCGCCTGAGCGTATATCCTGTAAATATCGCCGAAATAGAAGGACTGGGGAGCCTTTGCAACGTACATGTAATCCCTGTGGGGCACAGTCCGTATGGATATGCCGTCCCTGCTTTCCACAATGCTCTCCTTTACGCTCTCACAGGTAATGGCGGAACGGTACTTCTTCACGGCTTCGATATTCTCCGTGATGAGCTCCTGTGTGATGAGGGGACGCACCCCATCATGAATGAGGACGATATCCTCCTCCTTGGCGAAGCCTTTGATACATTCCAGGCCAAAATAGATGGAATCATGTCCTGTTCCGCCCCCCGGAACGATATCACGCACCTTATCGATGCCATAGCGTCCTACCATGCGCCGGAGTTTTTCAATCCATGCCTTGATGCAGACAATGACAATGGCCTCTATATCCTCATGATCCTGAAAATGCTCCAAAGTGTAGATAATAACGGGCTTTCCGTGCATCGGCAGGAACTGCTTCGGGGTAGCCTCCGATCGCATGCGTTTCCCTGAACCTCCTGCAAAAATCAATGCGATAGCCAAACATTTTCCTCCTAACAAATACTTACTGCGTTGTAAATTTATTCCCGTATTCTCCAAAGGGCTTCCCGCAACCCCACAGAAGGCTGCCATCCCAAGCTTCTGAGCCGTTTCGATGTGAGGTTCAGGAAATTCTCCTTGGGATACTGGGGCAGCTCTTTTCCCTCTACCACAACGCGAATTCTGTCCTCTGCCAGCTCATGAACCGCCATTTCGCAGAGTTCCCGGATCGAGCAATAGCTCTCCTCATCCGACACGTTGAAGAAACCTTCCCCCTTCAGCAGCGCGACGAGGATCGCAGATATGGCATCCCGTATGTACACATAGGTTCGTTTGCTTCCACCCTTGGTCAGGAGACGGATATCCCGCCCGTTCCGAATATCATCGAAGATCTGCTGTATGATCTTTTTCTCTCCCGTATTTCCTCTTCTCTCCAAACAGCCCAACACCTGTGACAGGCGCAGGCAGCTTGTCCGGATGCCATATTCCCGGGCATAGGAAACGCAGAGGCTCTCCGCCAGTGCCTTGCTGACAGGATAGCAGTCGCGAAGGTTCCCCGGATCCAGGTGCGCATCGCAGTCCTCCCCGATGACCTCCCCCGAGGTCTGCCTGCCGTAGACTTCCATGCTCGACAGAAAAACCACGCCCAGGGTTTTCTTCTCCCTTGCCAGTTCCAACAGGTTCCGCATTCCCTGTACGGTCGTCCAAATCGTCTCCACAGGTCTTTCGACCATCTCCCTGCTTGCGGTAACGCCGGCGCCGTGCACGATGTAGTCCACCGGACCGTCCACTTGCGGAAGAGTCTCCACATTGCCCCAGAGAAACTCAAGCCCGGAATGCGGCAGTAAATCCCGGTACATCCATTCCCCTTTCTCTTTGTCTCTTGCCTGGGCAATCACCCGGACTCCCAGCCCCTTCTCCCTGCTTGCATGAAGAAGAGCACGAACCAGATGAAAACCGATGAGTCCCGTGCTGCCCGTAACGAGGATGGTCTTTCCTTCCAGTTCTTCCCATGGAACCCATTGGGTATGAAGAAGATAATCCAGATCTTCCTGCTTGCATTTCTCTTTTTCCATCACTTGTCCCCTTCACACCTTTGCCGTACAGCTGCGTACGGCATAATTCTGTGCCAATACCGGTTTTCCCGCCATGCGGAAGAGTATGGCCATGGAGCTTGCGTCACCATACAAGGCATCGCTGCATGCGATGGAACGGTACATGTCCCCGGTTTCATCGTAGATGCCCCAACCTTCCCTCTTGTACGTCTCCACAATCTCCCGATACTCCTCCAAAAGCTCGGGGCGCATGGAAGAAAGCGTTGCCTCAAGCAGCGGATGGGGTCTCCACCAGAGCACAACCTCCTTGCTCCCGCGGAACATGGCAAGGGTATCGCGAATTTTTCCAAGAAAGAGTTCTGTCCGGTGAAGCACCATGGTGACACTTACGTTGTAGAGGACAACCTTCTTCCCCTCTATGAGCCGCCGCCATTTCTCCGGCAGCTCAACGGTTTCCTTCTTCGTGTTGCGCACCTTGTCAATCTTCGGAGAGCCCAGACCCAGAATGCGTTTTTCCCAATAGGCGCGGCTTTCCGGTTTCTCCGGGTTCTCCAATGCCTTTATGAACGCTTCCCGTGCAGCTTCCGACTGGACAATGGTCACATCGGCGTTCCTTGTTCCGGGCTGCCTTGCAAGGCGGGCAACATGCGCAAGATACCGGTTGCCTGTCAAGTTTTTCTCGTCAAGCACATAATAGGGAATGTATACGAGCTTGTCCGTATATTTCTTGAGATTTCGCGAGTAAAAGCGCTGATCCACCGAGCTCACGAGATTGCCCTCCTCGTAAGGATCGTGGAAGACAATGACATCCGGGTGCATTTTTTCAAGGTCAACAGTCTGCCAGTCTATGATGGGAATTTCCTTCGGAAATTTCTCCGTATCACAATGCCATGCCTTCGGAGTTCCATCGGAATTCTTATCGCAGTAAGGGATGGGAATCACATAGGCATTGCAATGCTCCGCATCCTGCCTCGCCGCCTGCCATACGCTCTCCATGCTGTCCCACATGGCCGCCTGGTAGGGAAGGAACACAATCTCCTTCTTGACTTCCTTCTCTTCCTGAAACTCTCTGTATAATTCCTCCAAAAGCCGCTCGCAGGAAATGCGCTGTTTCCTTCCTGCAACATGCTTCCTTGCCATCTTTTCCATAATGGCGGTCAGACTGTCAAGCAGTTCGTAGTAGCGCTTCTGCCGGGAGGGACTGAAGGCTGCGGATACCTTTTTCATGTCCCGGAAAGCACTGAGGTACTCATCCATGGAACGGATGTCCTTCCGATGCGTCTCCACGGATAAGTTTTTCTGCATTTCCCCCAGAACCCAAAGGATTTTCCTTTGAATCGGACGATCCATCATCTCTGTCACCTTCTCTTCCTGTTGTGAACATCCGCCGGTTCACTCATTTCCCTTCTTTTTGCCAGCATCCGCCAGCCCTTGTATCAAGTGCTTCAGTTTGTATTTTTCACTTTCCCATCTCTGTCCTCCCTGCATCAGAGGGATGGCTGCCGTTTCTTCCGCTTCGTTTTCTTTCCCCAAAAGGTAATGGTAGATCCTTTCTCCGTCCGTCTGCATTCAGACCTCTCCCTTTCTCTTTTCTCTATCACTACACGAACCATACTTTCTTCCCATGGATAATTCTCAAGTCTTGTCCGCAGGAAAGGAAGTAGATTGAGCCAAGTATCTCCCCGAGATGGCCGCAAATGCGCGTATGAACCCCTGCAGGGAGCAAATCCCCCCGAAGCCTTTCCACCTGTTCCAGTACAGGAAACATCCAGGCGCAATACCTGTCAAAAACCTCCGCTGCCGCAATGAGCATGTTGTAGTTGTAGAGAAGGTCTCCTGCCAGCACAGCTCGTGCCTTTTCCAGCATGGATTTCCCATGTACGATGCGGATGGCCTCCAGCATAGCGTCCACAGCTTCCGGACGGTTATATCTCCCGTACTGCATGCCGGTATCAGGATAACAGAGGAAGGGCATGGGAAGAAGGGCATCCACTCTGCCTTTCACCAGAGCCTCCCTTTCCGCTTCTGTGAGAGCAATGCAGCGCCGATAGTGGGAAATTCCCTTCACCCCTGCACTGCTGTTCTTCCATGCCCAGTAAGTGACCGTGAGTTCATCGTAATGGCTGTTTTTGTCTGAGATGTTTTCCCCCGTGTCATCCCGAAACCGGGTTGGAATGCGGTCATGAAGCGCAGCTCCTGCCTGCACGTCAATGCTGTTTTGAGGAAAGGAAACATCTGTCGAAAGAGGCCGATCCCCCGCAGACTTTGCCACGTAGATTTCCATGCGTTTCTCCGGAACCGCCTCCACTGCCGCCTCGGAAAAATCCTCGGCATAGTCCTCCATGAATTTCAGTCTCCCCCGGGCTCTGTAATAATCCTTCATCAACCGGTATTCCATATCTCCATCCATGGGAATATAATCGTAAAATCCCTTGCTTCCAAGGATATCTATGATTTCCGCATGAAGGTATTCCGGCACTGCAAGGAAGAAGGTCGGCGGTTCTCCCGAGGGAAGGTCATCAATGCACCATACCCGCTTGTCGCGGATAACAGACGGATTCCCCTCCGATTTCGTGACCACATAGCCCTCCACCTTTTGCCCTTGGCGCTCCAGCGCCTGTACAATGCCGTAAGCTGTCGTCTGCGCCCCATAGACATAGAGACGGCTTTCACGCTTGATAGCGCACTCTCCGGAACTTTCTCCGCGCGCTCGCATACATTTCATACGATGCTCCATCCTATCTGCCAGCTTTCTTTTGTTTCGACAAACAGACTTTATTTTACCACACATCCTCCAATATAGAAAAGTTCCACAGGATCAAAATTTGACGACAGAAACAAATTTCTTGGGGAGCCGCCCCGCGTGTTGACATTGCATCCCGCAGGATATAGAATAATCATGTCAAATGCGCCGACCGTCCGGGCAGGGATGATACCCCTGGGCGGTCTTTCCTGTTCGTCAAAATCCGACATGCATTGCAGAAAGGATCCGGTCATACCCATGCACCAGTATCTGTTTTACATTGGGGATTTCCCCCTTCGCGCTTACGGACTCGTACTCTCCCTAAGCATTATCCTTGCCACCGGCGTCGGCTATTTCCTGGCCAAACAGGACGGTCGCGGCTATGAAAAATACGTTGTGGACATCGGCATCTATTGCGGCATCGCAGGACTTCTTGGCGCCAGGCTGTGGGACGTGTTCTTCTTTGATTGGGATTATTACTCCCATCATCTCACGGAAATTCTCCATGTCTGGCAGGGGGGCATGGCCATTCAGGGAGGCATCCTCCTGGGAGTTACGGTCGGCCTGCTCTATGCCAGGCATCACCAGCTGGATGCCTGGGCCTTGGGGGACATACTCGCCCCTGCCATCATTCTGGGACAGGCTCTGGGGCGCTGCGCTAATCTGCTGAACGGGGATGCCTTTGGTGCTCCCACGGGTTCCTCCTTCGGCATTCTCTATCCCTCCACCACCCTCGCTTATCATACGTATGGGGATCAGCCCCTCTGGCCTGCCGAAATATGGGAAGGACAGCTGGACATTGTGATCTTCGCCCTCCTGCTCATGTTCCGCTGCACGAACCACGCCAAAGGGCAGTGCCTCGCCCTCTATGTCATGCTTTATTCCGCCGCCCGCTTCTTTCTGGAATACCTTCGTGGGGATTATACCCAGCTCATCCTCGGCCTCTTCAAAAGCGCCCAGATGACAAGCATCGCGGCATTTTCCCTCGCCGCCCTTGCCTTTCTCCTGCTCCAATGGAGAAAACACAGAAAAACTCCTGAATAAGGAACGAATGCCGCCCCAAGAGACTTTGCAACAGTCTCTTGGGGCGGCATTTCCATTGCAGCGCAGAACCGAACGCAACGGGCTGCATCATGCAATATCAAAGACCTTCTTATTCTTATCCTCCGTAACCTTGGGAAGGATGACATGCAGAACACCGTTCTCAAAGGAGACGCTTACTTCATCCGCGGCAATGTCATCAATGTAAAACACCCGCTCGAATTTGCCGGTACGACGTTCACGGCAAAGATACTTTACCTCGTCATCCTCCACATCCAGACGCTCGGCGCTGATGCTCAGATGGCATTCCTCATCATAGGAAACCGTGATTTCCTCCTTCGTGAAGCCCGGAAGCTCTGCGAAAACCTCATACTTCCCCTCATCCTCCGTAACATCCACACGGAAGGAGGACAGTGCACCGCTCACGCGCCCTATGGGATTGAAGGGCTGATCCATGGCAAACTCCATTACTTTCTCAATGAGTTCCCGGCCTTTTTCTGCATTTCCCTTGATGTTAAACGGCATGCTGCGAAACATATAAAAACCCCCTCTATCAAAAATTCCTTCACTACCCTGCCGTCTTTCTTACTTCGCCTTTCTGCGGAAAAATCCTGCTTTTTTGTCCTATTTGCTACAGTCTTCCCTTAAAATCCTCATAGCCGAAATGGCGAAGGATCTTCCATTGACCGTCTTCTGCCGCAATAATATCCGGCAGCGGCATCCCATTGAAGGTATTGTTCTTTACCATGGAATAGATTGCCATATCCTCGAAGATGACACGATCCCCGGCTTCCAGGGGCGCATCGAAGGAATACTCCCCTATGATGTCACCCGCCAGGCAGGTGGGACCTCCGAAGCGGTAGTTAAAGGCCTTCTTTCCTGCATCCCCTGAGCCAACCACAGAGGGACGGTAGGGCATCTCAATGACGTCCGGCATATGACAGGCCGCCGAGGTATCCAGAATGACATTCCCCGAGGATTCCTGAACCTCCAGAACCGTTGCGACCATGAAGCCAGCATTCAGCGCTACGGCCTCCCCCGGTTCTATGTAGACCTCAAGCCCGTATCGATCCTGCAGATGAGCAATGCACCGCTTCAGGCGATCCATCTGATAGCCTTTCCGCGTGATATGATGCCCGCCGCCAAGATTCATCCACTTTCTGCCCTTGAAGTACAAGCCAAATTTTTTCTCCAGCGCATCAAGCGTTTCCTCCAGCGCATCTGCATCCTGTTCGCAGAGGGTATGGAAATGGAAACCATCCACGCCCTCCAGCCGATCATGCTGGAAATCCCGCAAAGGGATTCCCAGTCTGGAACCGGGAGCACAGGGGTCATAAATCCCATGTTCCTGCGTCGAATGTTCCGGATTGAGGCGCAGCCCACAAGACACTCCTGCCGCCCTTGCCTTTGCGCCGAATTTCTCCATCTGTTCGAAGGAATTGAAGATGATGTGGTCGCAGATTCCGGCGATTTCATCGAATTCATCTTCCCGATATGCAGGGGAAAAGATATGGTTCTCCTTTCCCATTTCCTCATGGGCAAGCCTCGCCTCGAAAAGGCCGCTGGCTGCCGCGCCCGAAAGATACTCCGCTATAAGGGGATAAAAATAATACATGGAGAAGCATTTCTGTGCAAGGAGAACCTTTGCCCCTGTATCCTCCTGCAACCTGGCAAGAATCTCCAGATTGTGCTCCAAAAGATCTTTATGGATGACATAGGATGGGGTTGGCACCTCCATCCATTCCTGTCGCATTACCGTCATCAGTCCACCATCTCCGGGTCAAAGCTCTCTTTCCAGGGCAGCCCCCACTTGTTGAGTGCTTCCATGAAAGGATCCGGATCGAACTCCTCGATGTTCTTGACCCCGGGGCCCTTCCAGGTGCCGTTCATGACCAGCATAGCTCCGATCATGGCAGGAACCCCCGTAGTGTAGGAAATCGCCTGGGAGCCCACTTCCTTGTAGCATTCCTGATGATCGCAGACATTGTAGAGATAATAGGTCTTGTCCTTTCCGTCCTTTTTGCCGCGGAAAATACAGCCGATATTCGTCTTTCCCTTCGTGCGCGGGCCAAGGCTGGCAGGATCCGGCAGCACGGCCTTGAGGAACTGGAGGGGAACGATTTTCTTGCCTTCAAACTCAATGGGCTCGATGGAGGTCATGCCCACATTCTCCAGACACTTCAAATGTGTCAGATAGCTCTGCCCGAAGGTCATGAAGAAACGGATGCGGCGAATGCCGGGAATGTTGATGCCCAGGGATTCCAGCTCCTCATGATGGAGAAGATACATGTCCTTCGGCCCGATTTCCGGGAAATTGTAGACGCGCTTGATTTCCATGGGCTCCGTCTCCACCCATTTGCCATCCTCCCAATAGCTGCCCTTGGCGGACACCTCCCGGATATTGATTTCCGGATTGAAATTCGTGGCAAAGGGATAACCGTGATCCCCTGCATTGCAGTCTAAAATGTCGATATAATTGATCTCATCAAAATGATGCTTCAACGCATAGGCAGAGAAGACCCCGGTGACGCCGGGATCGAATCCGGAACCCAGAAGTGCTGTGATACCAGCTTTCTCATAACGCTCCTTATAAGCCCACTGCCACTTGTACTCAAATTTCGCAGTATCCTCCGGCTCATAATTCGCCGTATCAACGTAATGGGTCTTTGTGGCAAGACAGGCATCCATGATGGTGAGATCCTGATAGGGCAACGCGAGATTCAGCACCACGTCCGGCTGAAATTTCTCAATGAGGGCAACAAGCTCCTCCACGCTGTTTGCATCCACCTGTGCCGTGGAGATTTTGGTTTTGCCTCCGTCCAGCTTCGCCTTCAGCTCGTCGCATTTCCTCTTCGTGCGGGATGCAATGCATATTTCTTCAAATGCCTCGCTGTTCTGGCAGCATTTGTGAATGGCAACACTGGCCACACCGCCGCAACCGATAATCAAAGCTTTTCCCATTTGCAAATTCCTCCTGTCTCAGAACCATTCGTTATCTATTGTTGAAAACCTGCTTTTTATCCAAAGCCAGAAGCATCTCCCGCAAAAGCTTCAGAGCTACTGCTGTGGAAGCCCCGCTTGCATCGTAAGGCGGCGAAAGTTCCACCAGATCACAGCCTACGACATCGCAGCTTTCTATCACATGCAGGGCGGCCTCCAGCAGTGCCGGAAAAGAAACCCCGCCCGCTTCCGGTGTTCCCGTCCCGGGAAAAACAGAAGGGTCGAGTACATCCAGGTCAATGGTGAAATATACAGGTTTTCCCTTCCAGGCTGCCAGGCGAGCCTCCAGTCCTTCAAAATCGAACGTATGAAGATAGGTATGCTCCCTCGCCCAAAGGAATTCCGCCCGCTCTCCGCTGCGGATGCCGAACTGGGAGATGCGCCCATCCCCGAGGATATCCCATGCTCGGCGGATCACCGTAGCATGGGACAGTCTTGCTCCCAAATAGTCATCCCGCAGATCCGTATGAGCATCAAAATGAATCAGGCAGAGCCCCGGATACTTCTCCGCAGCCGCTTCTATCGCCGGCAGCGACACGAGATGCTCTCCTCCGATGAGAAAGGGCAGCTTGTCATCCGCCCATATTTTCTTCGCGTAAGCCTTGATATCCCCCAATGCCCCCGCCACATCGCCAAAGCAGAGCTCCAGATCCCCTCCGTCAAAAACTGCCGCATCCTCCAAATCGAGCTCCTGATATGGACTGTAGGTTTCCAGCCCATAGGATTCCGCCCGCATGGTACGGCTGGCAAAACGAGTGCCGGGACGATAGGAGGTTGTCGAATCAAAAGGTGCTCCATAGAGGACAATACGCGCCTCCTCGTAAGTTCCGTCACACCCCAGAAAAGTTTCTACATTCCGCTCCATAAATCCTCCTATTCTTCCACATCCCGAAGCATTTCCTCCACGTAATTCGGCAAAGCAAATGCTCCTGCGTGAAGACGAGTGTTGTAATACCGCGTCCGGATTCCGAGCGCCTTCCATGCCTCCCAATCCACGCCTTTCACCGGATGGCGCTTTTTTGAGGCAAAGCCGAAGAGCCAGTGGCCGGACGGATAGGTTGGAATGTGAAGCTGGTAGACGCGGCTGACGGGGAAGGACTCCACAATGCGCTTGTGCGCCCGCTGCATGGCATAGGCATCTTCCTTGTAAAAGGGACTCTCGTGCTGGTTCACCATGATGCCGTCATCACGCAGAGCCTTGTAGCAATTCCCGTAGAACTCCTTGGTAAAAAGTCCCTCCCCGGGGCCGAAGGGATCCGTAGAATCCACGATCACCAGGTCGTACATATCCTCACAGTGGCGGATGAATTTCAGCCCGTCCTCGTAATGAATGGAAACTCTCGGATCTCCCAGACAGCCGGCTGTCTGAGGAAGATGCTCGCGGCATGCCTCCACCACCATCTCATCGATTTCCACCAAGTCGATGGACTCCACCGCATCATAACGCAGCAATTCCCGGACGGTACCGCCGTCGCCGCCGCCGATGACAAGAATCTTCCTCGCATCGGGCTTCACACACATGGGTACATGGACAATCATCTCATGGTAGATGAATTCATCCTTCTCCGTCAACATCATATAGCCGTCCAATGTCAAAAATCTGCCGAATTCCTTGGACTCGAAGATATCAATGCGCTGGAACTCGCTCCGACCCGTATAGATCTGCCGATCCACCTTGATGGAAAAGTGGACATCAGGCGTATGCCACTCCGTAAACCATAATTCCAAAAAAAGTCACTCCTCCCGCATGACGTTGAGTTTCCTTATTGTCATGTCTTCCGGGCCGGTCATTTGGCAGCCCTTTTTCTTCGCATAGCGTATGTAAGTGAGGATTTCCTCCGTAATGAGCTCTCCCGGAGCCAGGATGGGAATCCCCGGCGGATAACACATGACAAACTCGCCGGTCACCCGACCGGCAGTCTCATCGATGGGCAGGGATTCCTTTTCTCCGTAGAATGCCGCCTGCGGCCCGCATTTCACCACGGGATCAATGTACTCTGCCTTAAGCATTTTCGAGGAATCCTTGCGGTGGTTCCGCCGGATTTCCGCAAGAGCTGCCACAAGGCGCTCAATATCCTTGGGGCGATCCCCCACGGACACATAGGCAAGGATATTTGCAATATCACCGAACTCCGTCTGGATATCGTACTCATCCCGAAGAATATCGTAGACCTCAATGCCCGCCAGACCCACGGAACGGGTGAACACAGAGAGTTTCGTGATATCGAAATCGTAGACGGAATCCCCGTTGATGAGTTCCTTTCCGTATGCGTAATAGTCTCCTATGGTATTGATCTCATCCCTGGCATATTCCACCATGCCGATGACCTTGTCAAAAATTTCTTTCCCGTGCAGAGCCAGATTCCGCCGGGAAATATCAAGGCTCACCATCAAAAGGTAGGAGCCGCTGGTGGTCTGGGTGAGATTCACAATCTGATGGACATATCCCTCGTTCACCTCAGGGCCGCAAAGGAGCATGGAGCTTTGGGTAAGGGAGCCGCCGGACTTATGCATACTGATGGCCGCCATATCCGCACCGGCTGCCATAGCTGACTGGGGAAGACGGTCATCGAAATAAAAGTGGGTGCCATGAGCCTCATCCGCCAGCACTCGCATTCCATGGGAATGAGCGAGTTCCACAATAGCCGAAAGATTCGAGCATATGCCGTAATACGTCGGATTGTTCACGAAAACAGCCTTTGCATCCGGATGTTTCCGAATGGCCGCCGCCACCTCCTCCACCCGCATGCCCAGAGATATTCCGAGGCTGTGATCCATCTGCGGATTCACATAAACGGGAATTGCGCCGCAGAGAATCAGGGAATTGATGGCGCTGCGATGGATGTTCCGGGGCATGATGATCTTATCCCCCCGCCCGACAGTCGCAAGCACCATGGCCTGGACTGCCGAAGTCGTTCCACCAACCATGAAAAAGGCATGCGCCGCACCAAAAGCCTCCGCCGCCAGCTGCTCTGCATCCCTTATCACCGAAACCGGATGGCAGAGATTGTCCAGCATCTTCATGGAGTTCACATCCACGTCAAGACAGCGGCTTCCCAAAAACTCTGACAATTCTCGGTTTCCCCGCCCTCTCTTGTGGCCAGGCACGTCAAAGGGCACGAGACGAGCCGCCTTCATCTTCTCCAGCGCTTCGAGAATCGGCGCCCGATCCTGGGTCAAATATCGCATCTCCCAACCCCCTCAATATATATTGCGCCCGCTGAAGATCTCGATCATCTCCCGCCGCAGACTATTGCTGATGGAAAGCCGGGTTTTGGGGGGAATCTCGTAGATATCCGTGTTGAAGAGATAATTCTGCAGTTCCGGCTCCTTGATCAGCATGCGGGTATGGAAGAGATTTGCCTGATAGAGATTGATGTCCACTGCATCGTAATCATTCAGTGTGTCTTCTGCAATGTATTCCTGAATGGTGGTCATCTTCTGATCCTGAAAGAGCTTCTTCCCGGAAACATCTCTCGTAAAGCCCCTCACGCGGTAATCCATGGTAATGATATCCGAATCGAACTGCCCTATGAGGTAATCCAAGGTCTTGAGAGGCGTAATCTCTCCGCAGGTGGCCACATCGATGTCCACCCGAAAGGTGGCAATGCTGGTTTCCGGATGGAATTCCGGATAGGTATGCACCGTTACATGGCTCTTGTCCAGGTGCGCTAGAATCGTCTCCCTGAGATGTTTCTCCTTTTCCTTCTTCACCATGGGCTTTTTCCGTCCCGAGGCGACTGCCGCCTCCTCAGCGATGAGCAAGGTAACGCTGGCGCCCTGGGGCTCGTAATCCTGCTTGGCAATATTGAGGATGCGGGCGCCGATCATTTCCGTCACCCGTGAAAGTATCTTTGTGAGACGCTCTGAATTATACTGCTCATCAATGTACTTGATGTAGTCCTCCTGCTCCCTCTGGGACTTCGCGTAACAAATATCGTAAATATTGAAACTCAACGATTTCGTGAGGTTGTTGAACCCATACAGCTTCAGCTTTTCTTCCAACTTGCCAGACCCTTCCTTTCCCAATGCCCGCATCCTATGAATCGGGCACACAGCCACCAAGCATAACGAAATGTCCGCCCTGCCCCGTAGTAAAAAGACCGCGGCTCCTGTCAAGTCGCGGTCTGCGTTGCCTTTAATCTATCACATTTTCCCCTGTTTTGCAAGGAGGAAAATCACTTCTTCAGTGCATCGTACAGCTTGAGCATTCTGTTGAATCGCTGGATTTCCACCGGACTCAGGCTCTTGGTTTCCTGCTCATGTCCCACGATGGTGATGTTTGCATTCGCCGAGACGGCAAGCATGCGCATGACATCCTCTATTTCATTGCTTGCGGGAAGGTCATACCAGGAGAGAAGCACTTCGTCATTCTCGCCCTGCTGCATCGTTCCCTGCGGAAAGACGAGTTCTTTTCCCCCCTGCTCCCCCTTCACCAGAATCCTGTCGAATTCCAGCACTTCGCTGCCGCGATATCCGGCAGCGAAATGCAGCGTGGCGGAACGCCCCCTATGCTCCACCACATAGGGCCTGACAAAAACGCCCTCCTCCGTCTCGTTTTCTTCAAACCGATAGGCAATATCGCCATTGGCGAAGGGAGTAACATACATACCCGACACCAGATACGCCACATCCTCGTCGGCATCGGTTTCCTGTTTCCCGCTCCCGGCGTGCTCCTGCCTTTGCCTTTCCTTTTCCTTCTTCTTCTTTTCCGACTCCATCTTCTTCTCCCGCATCGTGGCGGGCTTCGCATCCTCATTCGGTGCTTCGGCCTTATGCTTCTCGTTCTCCGTCCGGATGTGCACCTTTGTATTGTGGTATCCCACATAGGCAAAGGAACCTGCCGTCACCAAGAGAATCATGCAGATGATTCCAATGATTGCATTCTTGACCAAATCCCCACCTCCGCATTCACGAATTCCCAGTTCCTTACTTCATGAAGTTCGTTCCAAAACGAAAAAATCCTCCCTCGCCATGGGAAAAACACCCCATCACAGAGGAGGATTTCAAAACAAAAGGACTTCCTTTGCAGAAGTCCTCAAATACGCAATGGTGGAGACAAGGAGGATCGAA
>DFES01000099.1:0-437 GCA_002369175.1 Selenomonadaceae bacterium UBA3796 | reverse complement strand
GATATGATAGCAGGATTTATCCGCTATGTCAATACATTTTTTACTTTTTCTCAGAAGTTTTGCCGTTTCCGTACATACGGTCGTAATAGTTCCGATACTCATCGTTCATGATAGCCTCCCACCAGGAACGGTGATCCAGATACCATTGGATGGTTTTCTTGATGCCCTCATCAAACTTTGTGACAGGCTCCCAGCCAAGCTCCTCATGTATCTTCGTGGGATCAATGGCATAGCGCCGATCGTGACCCTTACGATCCTCGACATGCTCGATGAGCTCCTCCGGTTTTCCGAGTTCCCTCAGAATGGTCTTGACCACATCGATATTGCGCCGTTCATTATGTCCGCCAATGTTATACGTCTCTCCCACTGTCCCCTTGCGGATGATGAGATCAATGGCAGCACAATGATCCTTCACATAGAGCCAGTCGCGCACATTC
>DFES01000137.1 GCA_002369175.1 Selenomonadaceae bacterium UBA3796 | reverse complement strand
TCTGAGATGGGCGAGGGAGCAGTGAGAAAAATGATGAATGCACCGATTGATATTGTACTTCCCTGGGTGGATGACAGGGATGAGGCATGGAGGAAGGAGTATCGGGAGAGTATCGGGAGGTACCATCCGGAAGGGAAGTCTGTCTCGAACATTCGCTTTGAGAGCTGGGACAATCTTCATCTTTGGTTCCGTGCTGTGGAGAAATTCCTGCCTTGGATCCATCAGGTGGTGTTTGTTACATGGGGACATCTGCCTTCTTTTTTGAGAACGGATCACCCCAAGCTGAAGATTGTTAGACACGAGGACTACATTCCCTCAGAGTACCTTCCTACTTATAACTCCAATACCATCGAGATGAATTATCATCGTATAGAAGGATTGTCAGAGAATTTTGTTATT
Organism: Selenomonadaceae bacterium UBA3796; assembly: GCA_002369175.1. Taxonomy (GTDB): domain Bacteria; phylum Bacillota; class Negativicutes; order Selenomonadales; family Selenomonadaceae; genus UBA3796. The sequence continues at coordinate 12,576 of DFES01000137.1, read as the reverse complement.
TTTAATGACGACATGATACCGCTGCAACCCATCCCCGAAGGTTATTATTTCCAGGGAAATAAGGTGTGCGATGAAGCAGTGGAAGGCGCCATCTGTCCTGTGGAGGTAGGGCCTATCGCTAACATGGCTCGTTACACGCAGGTCAATAATATGATCATCATCAACCGCCATTTCAGCAAAAGAGACGTACAGGAGAAGCATCCCAACATTTGGAATAGTGAGGCTTACGGAGAACTGATGCGGAGGAACGAGTCCATGTCTTACTGGTACGACTTTTCCGGTTTCCACGATCCGCACATGCCTAGCGCCATGAAGAAGAGCACTCTTGCGAAGCTCTGGGAGATTGAGCCGGAGACGCTGGACGCGGGTTCTCGGAACCATTTCCGTACCTATACGGACGTGACCCAATATCTCATTCGTTATTGGCAGCTCTGCGAGGGGGACATTGTTCCCCGCCGTACATTGGGAAAAATGTGCATTGTGAACAAGGAAAACTGTCACTCCTTTGCCGATGGTATTTCTCGTCAGGAATGGCAGATGGTAAGCCTTAACGAAGATTGTACGCCGGAGGATTTCACGGGAATCAAGAAAGAGATCAACGAAGCCCTTCGGAGTATTTTGCCGAAGAAGTCCAGCTTTGAGAAATGAGGAAGCCATGCCGAACCCGAAACTTTCCATCATCATCCCCGTTTACAATTCCGAAAAGTACCTGCCGGAGTGCCTGGACAGCATCCTGGCTCAGGATTTCCGGGAATTTGAGGTCATTTGCGTGAATGACGCTTCCACGGATGGGAGCGTGGAGATTCTTGACCGGTATGCAAAAAGGGATGCGAGGTTCCGCATCCTGACACAGGTGCACGGTGGGCCGGGAGCGGCCAGGAACCTTGGCATGGCAAGGGCGATGGGAGAATATCTGTACTTCATGGACAGTGATGACTATCTGGCAGTGGAGAATGCCTTTTCCTTCATGGTGGAAGAGATGGAATCGCGTTCCTTGGATATTCTATTCTTTGGAACGGATCTCGTGTTTGAGAACGATTCCTTGAAGGAGTCCCGCTACCGGGAGATGCAGCGCTATCTCTGCACGGAGGAATATGGTTCTTTTGAGATGGGACGGGATCTGTTCCGGGCTATGGTGGCAGGGGGCGGATTCATCTGCAATGCATGGCTTCAGTGCGCTCGCATGGAATTTCTTCAGGAGATTCACGCAGTATTTCCTGCAACGGACTTTTACGAAGACGAAGTGTATACCTTTCGGACACTCCTCCAGGCAGGGGCTGCGTGCCATGCGAAGCAGAGGCTTTACGTGCGGCGTGTGCGGGAAGATTCCATCACCACACGGAGAGCGGTGTTCCGTTCCGTATGGGAGGGTGTCATGGCTTGGAAGGCTATGATGGGATTTCTTGCGGAACACAGGCTGGGGGAGATGGTACATGAGGCAATTCTTCTTCACCTGGCAAGACGGGGGCAGGATCTGGCACGGAAATACCAGGAGCTGCCCAAATCGGAGCAGGAGAAGCGATGGGGTATTCCGGAGGGAGAGCGTTCTTTCCTGGATATCGTCCTGAATCTGCAGTCTGTGTTCCGCCGGCAGATGGCATCTTACCTCTTTCCCTACCACCTATTCCCCCGGGGGACAAGAATCGTCATCTATGGCGCGGGGAACGTGGGCAGGGAGTTCTATCTACAGGCCGCTGAAAGCTGCTATGTGGAATGTGTCGGCATTCTGGACAGACAGGCGAAGAAACGCCGAGTCGACGGACTTTCCGTGCAGCCGCCGGAGGCTATCCGATCCATGGAGTACGATGCGGTGCTCATTGCCGTACAGGATCGAAAGCTGGCGGAAAGTATTCGCGAGAACCTTCATAGCTTAGGGGTAACGGATGATAGGATTGCGTGGGATGGTTCACACTATTTGAAACAGGATTTCTTTCGAGGATATTACTTCCCGCTTCTGGATCGTTTAAAGGAAGAAGGAAAGGGTGACAAAGGAGTATCGTGAAGTCGTTTAAATTTTCTGTTGTCATGGCGGCATACAATTCGGAACCTTTTTTGGCGGAGGCGATTGAGAGCCTGTTGGAACAGGATATCGGCTTTCATGAGAACATCCAGCTTATCCTCGTGGATGATGGCTCTACGGATGGCACGGGGCGCATCTGTGATACATATGGAGCGAGGTATCCGGAAAATATCTTTGTGATCCATAAAGAAAATGGAGGTGTGTCTGCAGCACGGAATGAGGGGTTGAAGCACGTACGCGGGGATTACGTCAACTTTCTGGACAGTGATGACAAGCTCTCCTCCAATGCCATGGGACTGGTGGCATCTTTTTTTGAGGCGCAGGAAGGGGCGGTGGATATCGTTGCCATCCCGCTCCTGCACTTTGACGGGGGGCGGGGAGGGCATCGGCTGAACGACAAGTTCGAGGCGGGAACACGGGTCATTGACCTGGAACAGGAATATGGCGTGGTGCATCCCCATACGAATGCGAGCTTCATACGCAGGCAGGCACTTTCGGATATTCGTTTTGACCGGCGGTTGCGGTTCTGCGAGGATGCGAAAGTATGTGCCGAGGTTCTTCTGAAAAAGAGGAAACTCGGCGTTGTGTCGGAGGCGGTCTACTGGTACCGCAAGCGGACGGGAGGGGAGGCCTCTGCCATCCAGAGCAGCGAGTCCAGGAAGGAATGGTATGTCCCCACGGTCACCTTCTACTCCCTAGATATTTTCCGCTTTGCGGAGGAGCACTATGGCGAGGTGCCTGTTTTTCTCCAGTTCATGGTCATGTACGACCTCCAGTGGAAAATCAAGAAAAGCCTGCGGGAGATCCGAAAGGTGTTGGACGATGGGGAGACGGAGGAATTCCTTTCCCTCTGCGACAGGGTTCTGGCTCAGGTGGAGGATGAGGTGATTCTGAGGCAGAAATATATCTACCCCTCCCATAAGGCTATGCTGCTTCGGAGGAAGCACCATGTACCCTTGGAGCTTCGTCCCTCCGGAGGGGACTTCTTGTTCTGCCTGGGGGGCCATGAGCTGGCAAGTCTTTCCGACTGCGCCGCGAAATGGGAATTCCTGCGGGTGGAGGGGGATGTCCTGTGCGTCGAGGGCTACACGGGATTCCTTGCGATGGGAACGGAGTTTCTGGAGGAAATGGAGACATGGGTTGGGGTGAACGACGAGCCTCCGGAGCCATGCGAGGAGGATCGTCGGGACACGGGCCGGGTGGAAGGCTCGGAAGCCATGGGGGAGCGGATTTTCTCCGCGATTTCCTTTCGGTTCCGTGTCCACTGTCTTTCCTGCTACAAGTCCCTCTCCATCCGTCTCTACACGAAGTTTCGAGGGAAGCTCATGGAACGGAAGAAGGTCTTTCACGGGTTTTTCTTCCCCGTGGTGGACACCTATCCCCATGCGTATGTCCGCATGGGAAGCTGGATGGCTTTCACGGAGAAAAATACGCTGGAACTTCGGCGGCAGTCCTTCCTGCACCAGGCAAGGCGGGAGCTTTGCCTCTGGCAGGAGTTCCGCAAGTCCGGGAGGAGCGGCTGGCAGAAGGCCATCGCTTACCGCGCTGCCTACTGGCTTTTGCAGCCCTTTGCGCCGCGGGATATCTGGCTCATCAGTGATCGCATCAACAAGGCGGATGACAGCGGGGAAGTCTTTTTTCGCTATCTGATGGAGCAGGGGAAGGGAAACCACGCCTTCTTCCTTTTGCATCCCGAGTGCCGGGATTATCAGAGAATGCAGGAGGTTGGGAATATCCTGCCCTATCGTTCCTGGAGGCATCGTTTCCTGCATCTGCTGGCTTCCCGCATCATTTCTACGGCAGCGGATGCCTATGTGATGAATCCTTTTATGCCGGAGACTTCCTTCTATTGGGATATTTTGAAACAGAAACGCCTGGTGTTCCTCCAGCATGGGGTCACGAAGGATGACCAGTCTCGCTGGCTGAACCGCTATAAGAAAGACCTGGGCATTTTCGTCACGGCAGCACAGCGGGAGCAGGAATCCATCCTCACGGGAAATTACTTCTATGGGGCGGATGTGGTGCGACTGACCGGCTTCCCACGGTATGACCGCCTGGAAAACCATCCCGAGAAGCTCATCACCATCATGCCGACCTGGCGGGATGTTCTTGGGGGCAATGACACGTATTACAAGGATGGAAAGAAAACATACGGGGAGGATTTCCGGGAAACGGGGTATTTCCGTTTCTATGACGCCTTGCTGAATGACGAGTCGCTGCGCCGAGCCGCAGAGGAGGAAGGCTATCGGCTGCAGTTCATGCCCCATCCGAATATCCTGCCGGTGCTCCACATGTTCCATAGGCCGGAGCATGTGCGCTTCTGTTCCCTTGCGGACAGCTATCGGGATATCTTCTCCAGGAGCAGTCTGGTGGTCACGGACTATTCCTCGGCAGTGTTTGACTTTGCCTATCTGGAGAAGCCCGTCATCTACTGCCAGTTCGACAAGGAGGAATTCTTCCGGAACCATCTCTACAGCCGGGGATACTTTGATTACGAGAGAGACGGTTTCGGCGAGGTGGAGAAGGATTTGGAGGGTACCGTGGCGAGAATCGTTGACTATATGAGGAACGGCTGCCAGATGAAGGAGAAGTATCGGGAGCGCGTCAGGAGCTTCTTCGCCTATCATGACAGGAAAAACTCGGAGCGGGTGTATGAGGCCATCCGTTCGTTGGAATAGAGAAGAAAGGAAGCAGTGGGATATGGGACAGCAGAGCATAGAGGAAGCTATGGGGAAGAGCATCGGGAACCTCGAGGAAGGGGAAAGCTTTTCCCGCAGGATGGTGGACGCAGCAGAGAAACTCATCGGAAAGGCGAGCAGCTGGGAGAAGAAGACTGTGGTGGAATCGCTGTCAGGCTATCTGCAAGATCGGTTTGAGGAGGGGAAGCTGGATTTTCGGGAGCTCCTGCCGGAGAAGCGCCTGGCAGCTGCGCGGATTATGTATTCCCCGGAGGAATACTGCGAGGATGTATTGCTGGGGGAAACGCCACGGTTGGGCATGGAGTTTCTGTTTCCCTATCATCTTTTCCCGAAGGGAAGCCGTGTGGTCATCTATGGCGCAGGCAACGCAGGGCGCGTCATGTATCGGCAGGCAAAGCGGGACGGGTATGTGAAGATTGCAGGCATCGTCGACCGGAACATGGCGGGAAGTTCCCTGGAGGATATGGCTGTCCGCTCTGTGCGGGAGATTTTCGATGTAAAGTTCGATTACGTTCTCATTTCTCTCCGTGAGCTTGCAACAGCGGAAGCCATCAAGGCAAGCCTGGTTTCCATGGGAGTCCCGGAAACGAAAATCCGTTGGGACGGGGATGTTTACCACAGGGATAATTTCTATAGGAAGTTCTACCTTCCCATGATGAAGGATTGGAAGGGAAGCAGGGAATCCTACGAGGAAATTCTCATGGAGCAGAAAACTCTGCCGGACGGTGGCACGTTCGATCATGTTTTCCCCTACCATCTCTTTCATGAGGGGGAGAAGGTTGTCATCTATGGCGCGGGAGACATTGGGAAAAAGTTTTGGAAGCAAGGGATCCATGACGAGTTCGTGGAGATTGCAGGCATCGTGGACAGGAACTGGGCAGATCTGCAAGGCGGGGAAATCCCGATCCGTTCGGTGGAGGCGCTCGGGGAACTATCGTTCGATTCTGTCCTCATCGCTGTCCATGGACCGGAGGAGGTCATCCAGTCCATCCGAGAGACGCTGGAATCCATGGGGATTTCCGGGGAGAGAATCAAGTGGGACGGAAGAACCTATCATCAGTATGAGTTCCGCCGGAACCTCTACCTCAATATGGTGCGGGCGATCGGGAGCGATTTCCGGGACTCGGCAGAGATGCTCGGTACCCTTTGCCGTCGCATTGACACGGGCATCTATGAGCATGTGTTCCCCTATCGTTTCTTCCGCAAGGGGGAGCGCATTGCCATTTACGGCGCAGGGAACATCGGGCAGAACCTCTACCGCCAGGCACGCCGTTATGGCTACGTGGATGTAGTTGCCATCGTCGACCCCCATCCCGAGGCATGTGATGCCAAGGATATCCCTGTCCTGCCGTTGGATGCCATCAGGAAGGCCCAGCCGGAATCCGTGCTGATGGCAGTCGGGGAACGGGACGAGGCTAGAGCCGCCAGGGATGCGCTTCTTGGCATGGGCATAGCAGAGGATAAGCTTCTCTGGGATGAGGATGGATATCTAAGGGATGCCGATACCCAAAAGTATCTGGAAGCATTGGCGCAGAGGACGGAAGAGGAACTGGAAGCGGACAGGAAGGACGGACGGTTCCGGGAGCGCAAAGAAGCATGGGAGGCAGGCAAATGACGAGTGTTTTTCCGGCGGAGTATGGGGAGAGGTTCACCTTTTCCCTTGTCATGGCGGTATACAACACGGCTCCTTTTCTGAGGGAGACGGTAGAGAGCCTCCTGGCGCAGGACATCGGCTTCCGGGAGCATGTGCAGCTCATCCTGGTGGACGACGGTTCTACCGATGGGGTGGGGGACATTGCGGACGAGTATGCCCTGCGTTATCCTCAAAATATCCTTGTGATTCACAAATGCAACGGCGGCGTTTCTTCGGCGAGGAACGAGGGACTGAAGTACGTGGCGGGGAAATACGTCAATTTCCTGGACAGTGACGACAAGCTATCCGTAAATGCATTGAGTGAGGCGATGAAGTTCTTCCATGCGCATGGAGACGAAGTGGATCTTGTTTCGGTACCGTTGAAATTCTTCGACGGAAAGACCGGCGATCATATCCTGAACTATAAATACAAGGACGGGACACGGGTCATTGATCTGGATGTGGAATACGACAAGATCCAGTTGCAGATGGGCTCCTGTTTCCTTCGCAGAGAAGCTTTGGAGGGCATGCAGTTTGACACGAGGCTGAAGTTTGCGGAAGATGCAAAGGTGTGCTTGCGGGTACTTGCAAAAAAGAAAAAACTCGGAGTCATAGCAAATGCGGAATGCCAGTATCGCGTACGAAGCACAGGAGAACAGTCAGCGATACAGACCAGTGAATACTCCAAGGATTGGTACATACCGTATCTTCAACATTTTTCCTGGAGCACCTTCCGCTGGGCCAAAAAGAATCTTGGCAGGATTCCCAGGTTTATCCAGTTTACGGTTATGTACGACCTTCAATGGCGCTTCCGAATGTCCATGAAAATTGTGGAGCATGTTTTGGAGCCGCAGGAAGCCGAGGAATTCCGGAAGCTCTTCTATGGCCTTATCCCGCAGGTGGAGGATTGTGTTCTCATGGAGCAGCGCCATCTCTGGCCGGAGCATAAGTGCTTCTTGATGAGCCGCAAGCATGGGATGCCGGTGAAACTGCAGAGAAGAGAAGATGACATGATTCCCACAGTGGGAAGCTATGAGTTTCTCCCGATTTCCCAATGCAAGACCTATCTGGAATTTCTTGAGATCAAAGGGGACTGCCTTTCTCTGGAAGGATATGCGTCTTTCCTTGGAATGGAAGCTGCAACCGATGTGGAAATCTATTTGCAGGTGAATGGTGACGAATATCTTCCCTGCCATCTCAATTTGCAGCGCAGTGTGGACACCGATTGTCTGGGGGAAATCACCTTTCCGGATCGGACGTTCTGCGGAACAATAGAAAACATTTCACGATACGGGGAGTTTCGTTGCAAGGTGTTCTCCAAAGTCAATTCCGTTATGGTTGAAAGGAAGAATATCCGCATCGGAAAATTTTTCCCCGTGGATAATAGTTTCCGTGAATCCTATGCCATGGCAGGAGGCTGGATGATCCGCATGCAGGGCAATGAGCTGATTTTTTCCCATGCTGCGGAGGAAGATGCAGAGTTGCAGGAGGAAAAATTCCTTTCGGAGCTGCAGGGGAAAAAGGATTCGGCTGCCAAGGAAGCCGTGTTCTTCCGCAGGGCATACCGGGCAATGAGGGCAGGGAAGGAAAAGGAACTCTGGCTCATCAGCGATCGCATCAACAAGGCGGATGACAGCGGCGAGGCTCTGTTCCGTTATTTGCAGGAGCAGGGGAAGGAAGAGGAGGTTCATTTTGTTCTGCGTCACGACAGCGCGGATTTTGAACGGGTGAGTGCATACGGTTCCGTGGTGGACTATATGTCAGATCGGCACAGGATCCTGCATTTGCTGGTAGATAAAATCATCTCGACTGCTGCAGATGACTATGTGCAGAATCCCTTTGGAAATGCGAGGAAATACTATCGGGATATTCTGTATGGGAAGAAGCAGGTCTTCCTGCAGCATGGAATCACCAAAGACAATCAATCCTCTTGGCTGAATCGTTTCAATAAGAACTTTTCCCTCTTTGTGTCAGCCGGAAACATGGAATACGAATCACTGAAGTCACCGGAGTATTTCTATGATGATTCCGTCATCCGATTGACAGGCTTTCCAAGATATGACTATCTGGAAGATGATAGGAAAAGAAACATTGTGATTATGCCGACTTGGCGTGATTATTTGGGCGATAATTCAAATTATGCAAACGATGGTTTGAAAAAATACAATCATTCTTTTACCAAAAGCAAGTATTTTATATTCTATAATGCATTGCTAAACAATCCGCTGCTCATAGCGTCTGCCATGAAATATGGTTATGAAATCCGGTTTATGCCGCATCCGAATATCATGCCGGTCATTTCCGTGTTCCGGAAAAATGATGCTGTCATTTTTTCGGGGTTGGATACAAGATATTGTGATGTTCTGTCCGAGGGAAGCCTTTTGATTACAGATTATTCATCGGTGGCATTCGACTTTTCTTATCTGTACAAGCCCGTCATCTACTGCCAGTTTGACAAGGAAGAATTCTTCCGGAACCACGTTTATACCCAGGGCTATTTCGACTACGAACGCGATGGGCTTGGCGAGGTGGAATATGACCTGGAGGGAACCGTGAACCGCATCATCGAGTACATGGAGAACGGCTGCCAACTGAAGGAGAAGTATCGAAAGAGAATCGACGGATTCTTTGCCTATCATGACAAGAACAACTGCAAAAGGGTCTATGAAGCAATCAAAGGATTCGATGAAACAACTGATGGAAAATGAATAATGAAAAGGAGGAATTCTCTTGGGAAAAGAGTTCTTGTTTTCTGTGGTGATATCGATTCATAACCATGAGGAATATTTGCAGGAAACAATTGACAGTGTTCTCGGGCAAACGATAGGTTTTGAAGAGCATATCCAGCTTATCCTCGTGGATAATGCCTCCGACGATGCCAGTGCTACCATTTGCCGTTCTTATCAGGACAAGTATCCGGACAATGTAGTATGTATAGAATTGCAGGAAAATACAGGACTGAATGGCGGAAGGAATGCAGGCATGAAGGCCATTCACGGTCGGTATGTGAATTTCTTGAATGCAGATGACAAATGGGAAAAGAACGCATTTGCACAGGCGGATTCATTATTCCGGCAATATGGGGAAACTGTAGATGTGATTGCATGTCGACAAAAATATTTCGATGAAGAAAACCGGTGGGATACTCTGGATTACAAATTTGAAAAAGAACGGCGGATTGATGTCATAGAGGAATATCGGTTTCCTCAATATTCTGTGGCGAGTTGCTTCTTGACGCAAAAAATAGCGTTAGCACACAGATTTAACGAGAAAACAGATTTCCTGGGAGGTATGCTTTACATCAACCGGGTGATCTTTCAAAAAGGTGCCTATGCTGTATCCAAGAAAGCCGTTTTTCTTCATCGAAAAAAGAAGACAGAAATTCAGGATGCGAATCAATTGAAATTGCGAAAGATCGTTCCTTTGGAGGAAGTGCATTCCAGACTCATAAAGGAGGCCGAAGGGCGCTTTGGATATCTTCCTGCTTTCGTGCAATTCACAATCCTGAACTCAATCAAGGACGAATTTCGCCATCCGCTTCCTGAAGAGTTCACAGATGGAGAGAGAAGCCAATATCTTGCACAGATTTCCGATTTGTTGAAGCATATAGAGGATTCGATGATTTGTGGAATGGATAATTTCTGGAAAGAGCATAAGATTCATGCTCTTTCCATGAAGTATGGGCATGATATCCGACCGAACCTTCTGTTCCGGGATGGGAAATTTTATTATCGTGAAAATGCGATCTACGCTTATGCACCCCGTAATTTTCAGATTGAGTCAATTGCGTGCGAGGGAAATATGATGCATTTTAGTGGGATAGCTGATATGTATCCTTTATCTGAAACAGCGGATCTTTTTGCAAGGGATATGAAGGGGAAATGTTACCATGCTGTTTTGGAATCCGATGGAAGAACAAAACAGGCATTCGGAACAGAGATTGGTACAGGATATCGATTTTCGTTTTCGATTCCCATTGCACAAATGGGACAATTCACATTACATGTTTCGAATGGAAAGGAAACTTCTCAGGTTGTCACGCAGGATTTCTCAAAAAAGGATGCCTCATATCTTCAAACCTCAGAGGTTTTGGCTATTCGTTTTGGAAACAGGATCTTGTGCATCCGTGATGGAAATGTGGTTGCATCGTAAGTGATACTCAAGGGAAAAGAAGGGACGAGACGATTGGAGGAACATTTTATATTTTCAGTCATTATTTCAGGATGTGCTGATGAAGCAAAGTGGAATCAATCTGTGGAAAGCATCGTTAGACAGACCATAGGATTTGAGGAGGGGATACAGCTCATCCTTGTGAAGGATCATTCCAATAGCCGAATCGGTGAAATCTGTGAGTCCATGCAAGAACGGTATCCGGAGAATGTAAAATATATTTCGGTCGCGGGAGTCCAATCTTCGGGAGCCAGAAAGAATGTTGCAATGCCATATGTTCGGGGAAGATACGTCAATTTCATGGAGCCAGGAGATGTCTGGTCATTGGACGCTTTTTCCTATGTGGAACCGTTCTTTCGACAGTATGAGGATAAGATTGACGTTGTCCTATGTCAATGGAGACAACACGGCGAGGCGGAAGAGGATTCTGTGTGGGAGGACATTTACCATCAGAACCGCATTGTGGATGCTCTGGTGGAATATGATAAGCCTCAGGATAGAATATTTCCTTGCTTTTTTTCAAGGGCAGCAGCCGTGGAATGTCCCTTTGATGAAGAACTTATGGATCAGGAAGATCTTCTTTACATTAACAAGATGCTTTTGAAAAAAGGACGTTATGCTGTACTGCGGGAGGCCATAGCTTATGGTAAAGAAAAGCAATATGAATTTCCAATAGAACTGGATGAAAGAACAGAATTCGTTTCTTCTATAAAGAACTTCTTCAAGAGAATATCCGGAAGGACAAAAAAGTCATACTCTTCAACATTCAAAGACTCCCGACATTCTTGGTATTTCGAAACGCCGGAAAAATCTTTTTGGGCGTTGATGGTTTATGCAGAAAAAATATGTGGATATCTGCCGAAATTTATTCAATTCACGGTTATGCATGCGATGAAGCCAAGGTTTCGGAAGGGATTCCCACAAGATTTTTCTCAGGAGGAACGTACTCGGTATTTTGCTCTGATTGCTCAGGTTTTTCGGAAAATCGACGATGAAATCATATGCAGTCAGGACAATCTATGGAAGGAGCATATAGTTTCTGCATTGTCCTTGAAGTATGGCCATGATATTCGAAAGGAATTGATGCTTCGGAGTGGGAAATTGTATTTTCATGGGTATGTCATCTATTCCTACCGCCCGAAGGATGTGCGGATTGTTGGGGCGGAGCTGCAGGGAGAATACGCAAAACTTCAGGTTTTGGCTGATTTCTACCCCTTAGCAGACACATATGAATTTTTTGTGATGGATGAAGGCGGTACGCAATATCTTCCGGAGCACGTAGAAGATGCGCAGAAAGTCAAGAAATCCTTCGGCATCAGTATGGGTGACGCGAAGCTATATACCTTTTCTGTTCCCTTTCGGGAAAAGGAACGCATGACTTTTCATATGACGCATGAAGGGATAACGAATCGTGTACTCATACAGGATGGAAAAAAGTCTGTTATGACTTATCAGGCTGAAACAGCACACAATGAACTGATTTTTAAAAAATATTTTCTATTCTCTGTGATTGTTCCTGTTTACAATACTGAAAAATATTTGGAAGAAACGTTGGAAAGCGTTGTCCAGCAAACCATCGGATTCGGGAACCACATTCAGCTCATCCTGGTGAACAATGGGTCGAGAGATGGAAGCGATGCCATCTGCCGCAGATATCTTGAGATGTATCCCGACAATGTTGAATATGTGGTACTGGAAGAGAATAGGGGTCCCTGTGGCGGCCGCAATGCAGGAATTCCCTGCATCAAAGGGGATTATGTGAACTTCTTGGACTCCGATGATAAGTGGGAACTGGATGCCTTTGAGAAAGTATCGAAGGCTTTTCGGAAATTTGGGAACAAAGTGGATGTCATTGCCTGTCGGCAGAGATTGTTTGATGCGGCTGATAGATGGTATATGTTTGATTTTAAGTTTGATGCAGATCGTATTATTGATATGATGGTTGAATATGGGAAACCTCAGAAAGCAATCGCAAATTGTTTTCTTAAGGCGGAAGAAGTTAGGAAAAGCAGATTTAATGAAAATGTTTTTCATGCGGAGGACTTATTGTATGT
>DFES01000207.1 GCA_002369175.1 Selenomonadaceae bacterium UBA3796 | reverse complement strand
TTTTCAAAAATAAACAACGAATGAAATGATACCCTAACTTGTAAACCGAACCGTGTGAAACCGATTCCATGTGTATATGATATTCCCCATTTCCGGATTTGTCAATACCTTTTCTGCAGGAAAAATCACGATTGCAAAGAATCATGTATTCTCCATTCCATCATCAAAATTTTTACTCCACACTTCTTTCTTCACACACGGAACATTCTCCTTCCACTCCATGGCGAAAGGAAAACATTTTACAAATAACGGGAAAGGACGTAGAATAGGAAGCAATGAAAAAGGAAGTGATATCACATTGATTGGAATCGGAATGGAAACCATGACCCGGAGAGGATTCCTCATGTCCCACAGCCGGGCACTCAAAGAGGGCATACGCGATGGCATGCCCATCGCTCTGGGCTATTTCGTCGTATCCTTTACCCTTGGAATCGCTGCAAAAAATGCGGGGCTCACCCCCTTCCAGGGATTTCTTGCCAGTTTCTTCAACAACGCCTCTGCAGGGGAATATGCAGGCTTTACCGTCATTGCGGCAGATGCTGCCTATATAGAAATTGCCCTCATAACCCTTGTGGCAAATGCCCGCTACCTCCTCATGAGCTGCGTCCTGAGTCAGAAATTCGCTCCGGACACCTCCCTCTGGCACAGGATTTGCGTCGGCTTTGATGTAACAGATGAAATCTTCGGCATTTCCGTGGCTCGCCCCGGCCGCCTTGACCCTTACTACAACTATGGCGCCATGCTGGTGGCGCTCCCCGGCTGGTCTGTGGGAACTGCCATGGGCATAGCCGCCGGAAACATCCTTCCCCTTGAGGCAGTCAGTGCCTTGAGCGTTGCCCTTTACGGCATGTTCCTGGCTGTCATCATCCCCCCCGCCCGTCAGGACAAAATCGTAGGAATCCTTGTTCTTTTCAGTTTTTTCTCCAGCTTCGCCGCTGTCCATCTGCCCGTACTCATGGAACTCTCCGGCGGCACACGCACCATCCTGCTCACGGTGGTTCTCTCCGCCCTCGCCGCATATTTCTTCCCCCTCAAGGAGACGCAAGCATGACACATGATATCTACATCTACCTTCTCATCATGTCCGCCGTAACCCTTGCCATACGCATCCTGCCCCTGACCCTCATCCGCAGACAGATCAAGAATCGCTTTCTGCGGTCCTTCCTCTACTACGTCCCTTATGTGACACTAGCGGTCATGACCTTCCCCGCCATCCTCGATGCCACCCGCATTCCCCTTGCCGGCGGCCTTGCACTCCTCAGCGGAATCGCCCTCTCCTGGTGGGGCGCCAGCCTCTTCAAGGTGGCCGCCTCCTGTTGCCTTGTGGTGTTTTTGACGGAAATGGTACTTTGTTGATTTGGTTGGTTTTGTGAAAGGAGCTGAATCCATGAAATTTGCAATTGTCGGCACGGGAGGAACAGGCGGCACCATCGGCGCCTATCTTGCCCTCAAAGGAAATGATGTAACCTTTATCGCCCGCGGGAAACATCTGGAGGCCATTCGAGAAAGGGGGCTGACCATTCGCACGAGCCATCGGGGGGATATCCTCATCCACCCTGCCAAGGCGTGCACCATGGAAGAATACGGAGACACACCGGACGTCATGTTCATCTGCGTGAAGTACTACGGACTGGAAGATGCCATTTCTCTCGCAAGACGCACAGCCGGTCCCGACACCCTCATCCTACCGATTCTCAATGTCTTTGGCACGGGAGAAGTCATGCAGGAGAAACTGCCGCATCTCACCTGCCTTGACGGCTGCATGTACATCTTCGCAAAGATCGCAGAACCCGGCATCATCGAACAGCCGGAGAAAATACTGCGCGTCATCTATGGCTTCCGTCCGGGGCAGGATACGCGACTCGCCCCAAAGGCAAAGGCACTGGAGGAAGTCCTTCGCGCCGCAGACATTCGCGGCCACTTCTCCGACAACATCCGCCGGGATGCCCTGCAAAAATTCGCCTTCGTCTCCCCCATGGGAGCCGCCGGTCTCTATTTTGACGCTGTCAGCGACACCTTCCAGCACGAAGGACCGGAGAGGGAAATGTTCCTGGGACTCATCAAGGAAGTCGCTGCCCTCGGAAATGCCATGGGACTGACCTTTGAGAAGGATTTGGCAGAAACCGGCCTGAAACTCATAGATGCCTTTAAACCGGGACTCCGCACCTCCATGCAGCGGGATGTGCTTGCAAAGGGTCCATCGGAATTCGATGGGCTTGTGAACCGCATCGTAAAACTCGGAAAACAGTATCATGTGCCGGTTCCCCTCTATGAAAAAATCAGCGCGTGGGGAAAAGCAAACCATGTCAGCTGATGCTCTTCCAGCAGAAAAATCCCCCAGTCTACTGCAGGCTGGGGGATTTTTTCTTCTTTATTTGGAATCCGTCCGTTTCACACGATCACCGTAAATGGTCTTGAAATCATCCCGCATGGAGACGGGAACCCAGCCGTTCTCATCGGCGAGTTTCCGGCACTTTTCCGCTTTCTTGGCATCTCCCAGTTCGCGCTCCAGGTCATCGCAGAGGAGGAAGAATGCCGCGCTCTTGTATTTGTTCCCGTTCACCGTGTAATTGAGCATGCTGGTATCTCCGCTGGAGTTCCCAAAGGCCAGAACCGGCTGCTTGCCGATTTCCCGGGCAATGGCGGAAGTCTTGTTCATTTGCAGATTCTTGATGACGAACTTGCCACGCACCAGGGAATCATCCTTCTGATAGGCGTAATCCAGCCCGTTGGCATCCCCCTGATGAGCAGCCTTGACCTCTATATCCGTGCCGATGATGCGGCTTTCCGGAATACGCAGCAGATCGCAGACCAAAACCCTGACAAGCTGCCTTTCGGTGCCCGAAACCACATACACCTGAAAATCATTCTTCTGCAAGTATTGGATCGTTTCCACCATGGGCAGATAGAACGCCTCGCCCCATTTCAGATTGTCCAGCCCCTCCACCGGAGTCTCCATGAACTTCTGGACATAGGCCGTATAGTCGGGATAGTTCATCCCCTCGAACACCGCTGCCTGATGAGGCGCGCTGCTTCCAAGCTTGTCACCGGCATCCTTGCTGCGAATGAACTTTTCCAAGCCCAGCGCAAACTCCCGATCCGACTCGGATGCCTGATAACTGTCATCGTGGAGAGTTCGCGCAAGGAACAGCATCCCGTCAAAATAATAGGGCGCCGTCTCGCAAAGGAAGGTACCGTCCATATCATAGGTGGCAATCCGATCCTCCACCGGAATGAAGTTCTTGCTCTTGGGATCGGTGACATCTTTCACATAAGCCACCAATGCCTGATAGGATGCGGCATCCTTGTTCCAGTATTTGAAATTGCTTCCGTTCCTGTTTACGGAAATCCGGGCAATCTCAGCCCGTGTAGCCGCATCGGAATGAGGAACATCTGCCATGAAGCCAAGGCTAAGGGTTGCCGCCAGAATGGCCGCGCAGAGTTTTTTGCTTTTCATAAAAAATACCTCCATTTTTTATTCCTGTTCCGTGAGGGAGCCGGACGGTTCCATAGAAACTGCCGCTTCTTCCATCGCCTGGGAAGAGGATTTTCCGGCACGAGCTGCCGCAAGATAGCGCGGCACACTCATTCCTACGGGAATCCCCATGGCTTTGGCCAGTGCAGCACGGTAGATCCGTGTCCTGAGGCAGACCCACAATACTCGCCAAAGTTGCCTTGGCGACTTACTTTCAGGTTCCCCTCTGCCGTCACGAGGTTTTGCCGATGATTTGCCAGGCGAACCTGCATGATCAGCACATCGGCCTTTGCCACAGCCCCCTCATCGTATTGAGCGTCAATAAGCTGCAGCTGGATATTGGATCTGTCCACTGCATCCTTTGCCACCTTGACCAAATCCTGACGATGAACCAATCCCCAATATGCCTCCTCCGCCTGGTAGCGCACAAGCTGGCGTGCATTCTCCAGAGTCAGGTCTGCTGCATTCAGCGCATACCCGCCGGCATCCGCCTGACCCTCCAAACGACCTCCCGTATACAGAGGTTGACACTCCCCATAGCTAAAGCTAGGGGATTCTTTACGGAAAGTTTGTTTCTGTAGAGGCCAGGTCCCATGGAACGCCGTGCGGCAGACAAGGATTATTTCGCCGCTTCCCTGGCAGCCTCAGCCGACTGGATCCTCTCGTTTGCAGAAAGCGCCATCTCAACGCTTTGGGACAAAGACAACGAAACAGCAGCCTCTCCCTCGGTCCAGACTGCTGTGAACATCATCATGGCAAATAGAACCGTTCTTTTCATCTTTGTGATTCACCTCAATTATGCCACCTGCCCTTTCACCCGTTCATGGAACGCGTGTTTTATCCCGACCGCTTTCAGACATAAGAGATAGGCAAGAATTCCCCATCCATATTAACACAGGTGCCTGATTTTATCCAGTTTTTCCATTTCATTTTGTTCAGCAGTTTTGAATTCCAAGCCGCCTCCTAGCGATGAACCCAGTGTAAGACACTAGGGCGTGTTGAAAAACTCC
>DFES01000008.1 GCA_002369175.1 Selenomonadaceae bacterium UBA3796 | reverse complement strand
CCAGCATGGTCTTTTCGCCTTCCACGGATTTGCCCCGCATTTTGATGCCGCCGATGGCAGCTTCCAATGCAGCGGCGAAATCTTCCCCGGAAAGCTCCGTCTTGCCCTTGCAGGCATTTCCTGCTTTCATGAAGGCAGTGCCGTAGAGGGGGCCTGAGGCACCGCCTACCGTGGAGACAAGCTGTGTCCCGACACCCTTGAGAATGGCACCGATATCCTGCCCTTCCCATTCCGGAAGTTTTTCCGCAACCTTCTGGAAGCCGCGGGAGAGATTGATTCCGTGGTCGCCGTCGCCGATGGCATTATCCAGTTCTGTGAGAAAGGCCTTTTCCGACTCGATTTTCTTGACGATGGATTGGAGGATTTCGATGATTTTTTTTGTATCGATCATGTGCATTCGTCCCTTTCAACGGCGCAAAGCCGGGGTGTCCGCTTTTGCCTCGTAGAGTTTCTTGAGCTCGTCATCCAAGCGCAGGAGCGTCAGGGAGAAGCCTGCCATCTCAATGGAGGTCATGTAGTTGCCCACCATTGTGTCATAGACCTTTACACCCTTTTCTGCCAGATAGTCCTGTACGAAATCATTGATGACATAGAGTTCCATGAGGGGAGTCCCTCCCATGCCATTGACCATGAGGACAACTTCCTTGTCCTTGTAGTCGATATCCTCCAGGATCTTGTCCAGGAGGTGCCGGGCGATATCATTTGCTTTGCCGAGTTTTTCCCGATGGGTTCCCGGTTCGCCATGGATGCCGATGCCGATTTCCATTTCCTCATCGGAGAGCTCAAAGCCGGGTTTTCCTGCCGCAGGAACCGTACAGGGCGTAATGGCCATGCCCATGGTGCGCACATTGGCAATGACTTTTTCTGCAACGGCCTTGACTTCAGGGAGCGTTGCACCCTCTTCAGCCTTGGCGCCTGCGATTTTGTGCACGAGGATCGTGCCAGCTACCCCGCGGCGCCCCGTAGTGTAAAGGCTGTCCTTCACCGCCACGTCATCATTGACCACGACGTAATCTGCTTTGATATCCTCATCGCCTGCCATATCAATGGCCATTTCAAAATTCATGACATCACCGGTGTAGTTCTTGACAATGCAGAGGGTTCCCTGCGTCGTGGCAACTGCTTTGATGCCTTCAAAAATTTGATCCGGGGTGGGGGAGGTGAATACGGCTCCGGCTACAGCGCAGTCCAGCATGCCTTCCCCGACATAACCTCCATGCGCTGGCTCGTGCCCGCTGCCGCCGCCGCTGACAAGAGCAACCTTGTTGTCCGCTTTCTTCTCCGCACGGACGACGACGTTGCCGCAATCCAGTTTGCGAAGCTTCTTCGGGGCAGATTTCACAAGACCGCGAATCATCTGCTCTTCGACATCAGCCACATTGTTGATGAGTTTTTTCATGGAAATTCCTCCCATTCATGATAATATTCTAAACATTATTAGTATACCCTCCTTTTTAAGAATTTTCAAGCCCTTGAGTGATTTATGGTGAAATACGGCAACTTCCTGCACGAAGCGAAGCAAGACGGCAAAGATTCGATGGTGTTTGAGGTAGCATATTTGCGGGAAATCGTATAAAATAAAAGGAGAGAGTTATGATGGGAGGTGAATCGCATGAACTGCAAAAGAGTTCTTGTCTTTGGCGATATTCATGCCTGCTATATTAAATTTCGTGCACTCATTCACCAGGTAAGGCCGAACCTGAAAGAGGACTTCATCATCTTCCTCGGGGACTATATCGACCGCGGAGAGAATCCGATTGCCACGCTGGACTATATCATGAAGCTCAGGTCGAAATCTGCCAATGTGGTCTGCTTAAGGGGAAACCATGAATGGATGGCAGATCTTTATTTCTCGAATCTGAAAGGAAGAAAGGAGCCTGTCCGCTACAAGGATTCCTGGCTGTTCAACCAGAATGGGGGGAATTGGACCCTCCGCCAGATGGAGCTTCATGAGAAAGAGCATCCGGGCTATATCGAAAAAGTGCAGAGCTTCATTTCCTCTCTTCCCTATACCTATGAGATGAATATCCATGGGGAGCGGTATTTTTTCGTTCATGCCGGAGTGGAGCCCCTTCGTCCCCTTGATCAGCAGGTGGAGCAGGAACTCGTGTGGAACCGGGAGGAGTTTTATGATGCCATAGAGCCGGGGCAGTTCGATGGGCGGATTTTCGTTGTGGGACATACACCCGTCCAGTATCTCGCCAGAAGTCTCGGGTTGAATATGGGACCGGGGAGCAGGCCCATGCCCCTGCAGTACAGGGAAAATGTGATCCTCATGGATACGGGTTCCTACATACCGGGCGGCCTGATTTCCTGCAGGGATTTCATCAGCGGCGATCTGTGGCAGGCGTGACATCTTTTCCCATGTAATGGTAGTAAGTTTCCCGCATTTCATCCCTCGTTTTTGCAGCGGGCCAAAGCTCTCCCAGGGAGCCTTTGCGCATGGCAGCTCCCAGGTGATCGTAGAGCAGGGGGTTGTCCTCTCCCATGGAAGCAATCAATTCCTTTACGGTTTGACGGATGGTCTTGCCGTCGAGGGGACAGGGGGAGGGAACAGGCTGGCAGCCATGATATTTTACGGAATTTCTGAGCTCTTCCTCCCGAAAGTAGACGAGGGGGC
The DNA here is from genome assembly GCA_002369175.1 of Selenomonadaceae bacterium UBA3796. Classification (GTDB taxonomy): domain Bacteria; phylum Bacillota; class Negativicutes; order Selenomonadales; family Selenomonadaceae; genus UBA3796. The sequence goes on along the minus strand of DFES01000008.1, from coordinate 5,099 downwards.
GTATGACCGTAAGCTCCATCCGATCCAGGTAGGTCACCGGGGTAAAGGTGGTAAGCTGGCCGGAGTAGAGCAGGCTCATAAAAAAGGTCTCTACGGCATCGTCATGATGATGGGCATAAGCAATCTTGTTCATGCCGTGTTCTTTGGCATATCGGTTGATGGCGCCGCGCCGGAAATAGGAACAGGTAAAGCAGGCTTTTTTGCCGTGCTGTCCTTTGATTGCCGCTCTGATATCCACTTCATGGCTTGCAAAGGGAATGTCCATGGAAGCGCAGAACGCAGCGATGGGCGTTGCATCAAAGTCAGGTCGGAACATGGGGTTGATGTTCAGGGCGGAGAGGCGGAATTCCTTTTTGAGCCGTTGGCGCAGTACGGCCATGGCGTAGGCCAGGAACAGGCTGTCCTTGCCGCCGGAAATCCCGATAAGGATATGGTCGCCGTTCTGTATCATTTCGAACTCCACAACAGCCCGCATGAGTTTGCTGAAATAAAGCTGAGGCATATGTATTTTCATTGGTGTCACACTCTCTTCCATGATATTCGTGAGATTGACTGTATAACGAGGCAGAAGATGTCCCCCACTTCCGCAAGTGGGGGTGTAACATCTCAGAACAGGCGGTGAGCATATACCCGCCTCGTTATAACGTAAAAAAGCCGCTTGGTTTCCCAAGTGGCTTTGTATCGCAAAGATGGTGCGCTCGGCGGGAGTCGAACCCACGCTTTCAGCTCCGGAGGCTAACGTCCTATCCACTGGACTACGAGCGCAATCAACTTCATTATGATAGCATGGAAATCATGGATGTGTCAAGAGGATTGCCTGGATTTGATGGAAAATACTTATGACTTGCGGCGGGTGCCCATTTCATGGAAGGAAGAGACTTGTCCTTTTGGGTGAACAAAGAGAAAGGAGCAGGATTTATCCTTACATTTGTTCAAATATTCGATATTGCAAGTATGATATGTGAATGATATACTTGAGAGGAACGGTGGCTGTCTCATAGGATGTTTTATGGCCTGGAGAGTAGAATCTAGAAGTATCGTGGTAAATAGATTAAAGATGGGAGAGGTTTTTTTTGGCTAAGATGGACATGACTTGTGTAAATGCGATTCGGGTACTTGCGGCGGATGCCGTGCAGAAGGCAAATTCAGGGCATCCGGGATTGCCTTTGGGGGCAGCGCCCATTGCCTATGAGCTTTGGGCGCATCACATGAATCACAACGGAAAGAATCCGGAGTGGATCAACCGCGACCGCTTCGTCCTTTCCGGCGGGCATGGTTCTACACTGCTGTACTCCCTGCTCCATTTCTTCGGCTACGGGCTGACGATGGAGGACATGAAGCAGTTCCGGCAGGACGGTTCCCTTACGCCGGGGCATCCGGAATACGGCCACACGAAGGGCGTGGAGGCAACAACAGGCCCCCTTGGCGCAGGCATGGGCATGGCTGTCGGAATGGCTATGGCAGAGGCGCATTTGGCGGCGAAGTTCAATCGTCCCGGTTTCCCGGTGGTTGACCATTACACCTTTGTTCTGGGTGGCGACGGCTGCATGATGGAGGGGATTTCCTCCGAAGCATTTTCCCTGGCGGGAACGCTTGGGCTTTCCAAGCTCATTGTGCTCTATGACAGCAACCGCATCTCCATCGAGGGCAGTACGGATATTGCCTTTACGGAGAATGTGCAGAAACGCATGGAAGCATTCGGTTTCCAGACCATTACCGTAAAAGACGGCAACGACCTTGAGGCAATCGGCAAGGCCATTGAGGAAGCGAAGGCGGATAAGGAGCGTCCCTCGTTCATCACGGTCTGCACGGAAATCGGCTATGGATGCCCCGCAAAGCAGGGCAAGTCCAGTGCTCACGGCGAGCCTCTGGGGGTGGATAATGTCAAGGCGCTCAAGGAAAACTTGGGATGGCCGGAACCGGAAAAGACATTCAACATCCCGGAGGATGTGTATGCCCACTATGCAGAAGTGGCAAAGAAGGGCGTCGAGGCGGAAGCGGCATGGAACAAGCTCTTCGATGATTACTGCGCGAAGTTCCCGGAGGAGAAGGCACTGTGGGAGAAGTACCATGCTCCTGTGGATGGGGAGGCACTGCTGAAGGACGAGGCGTTCTGGGCATATGAGGACAAGCCCCAGGCAACCCGCGCCCTCTCCGGTACGATGATCAACCGCCTCAAGGACATTCTGCCGCAGCTCATTGGCGGAAGCGCGGATCTGGCTCCTTCCAACAAGACGGAGATGAAAGGCGCAGGCGATTTCAGCAAGGCGGATTATACAGGGCGCAATCTTCACTTTGGTGTGCGCGAGCTTGCCATGGCAGCGATTGCCAACGGCATCACTCTTCATGGCGGTCTTCGCACCTACGTGGGAACGTTCTTCGTGTTCAGCGATTACCTCAAGCCTATGATTCGCCTTGCGGCTATCATGGGAATTCCCGTGACCTATGTGTTCACCCATGACAGCATCGGTGTCGGAGAAGATGGCCCGACGCATGAGCCCATCGAGCAGCTTGCCATGCTTCGCGCTACGCCTAATGTCAACGTCTTCCGTCCGGCGGATGCCACGGAGACGGCAGCAGGCTGGTATCTCGCAGTGACCAGTGAGAAGACGCCGACGGCATTGGTATTGACCCGTCAGAATCTTCCTCAGCTTGCGGGTTCCAGCAAGGAAGCTCTCAAGGGAGCCTATGTGGTATCCGAGGCGAAGAAGCAGGATATGGATGGTATTTTCATTGCGACAGGCTCTGAGGTTTCCCTTGCCGTGGAAGCACAGGCGGAACTGGCGAAGGAAGGCATTGATGTGCGCGTTGTAAGCATGCCCTGCATGGATCTCTTCGCCCAGCAGGAGGAGGCTTATCGTGAGGCTGTTCTGCCCAAGGCTGTCCGCAGCCGTGTGGCTGTCGAAGCTGCAGGCGGTTTCGGCTGGAGCCGCTATGTTGGGTTGGATGGCGCTGTGGTGGACATGAGGGGCTTTGGCGCATCCGCTCCCGCGGCAGTCCTCTTCCAGAAGTTCGGGTTCACCAAGGAGCATGTGGCGGAGGTCATGCGTGAAGTTGTGAAGAAGAACAAGTGATTTGCGGGTAAAGGTGACTATTTTACGATAAAAAGGGTGCTCTTTCCATTCAGGAAAGAGCACCCTTTTTTAGGCATTTCCGGAGAGGATGAGGCGGATGCTGACGAAGAGCATGGACAGTGCCAGCAGGGTCAGAATGGTTTTCGAGCGCGTCTTGCGAGAGACTTTTGCGCCAATCTGTGCGCCGATGGCCGCGCCGATGCTGATGCATATGGCAGGGATCCATACGACATGCTCCAGAAGGATATGGGTGATGGTACCGCCAAGCGCAGAAACCGCGAGGATGAAGCAGGAGGTTGCCGTGGCGATGTGAACGGGGAAATCAAGAAGATACACCATGAGGGGGACGTGGATGATGCCACCGCCGACACCGAAGATGCTGGAAAGAAAACCAACGCCCATGCTGGCGGCAATGCCTGCCTTGCGGTTGTAGCGGAAGTTTTCCGGCAGTTCCAGTATATCGGCATGCTTGGCATGGGTGGCATTCCAGTACATGATGATGGCCATGCAGCCGATGAAGATGCCATAGTAGAAGTTCAGCATATCTGTGGTGAAACTGTCTACAATGTAGGAGCCAAGAAATGCTCCGGGAAGGGTGGCAAGGGCGAAGGGAATGGCAGCATGGAAGAATACCCGCTTTTGCCGTACATAAGCCAGTGCACCCGAGACGGCATTGGCGAGGACAATGACGAGGGAAGTCCCCGTGATCTGCGCTGCTGTGGAGAAATAGGGATAAATGCCTCCCTGGGACATGAAAAATATGAAGACCGGAACACAGATGAGTCCGCCACCGATTCCTACAAGGGAACCAAGGACTCCGACGCCCGTGCCCAGCAAGAGAAAGATGATGAATTCCATGAAAATACCGTCCTTTCATTTCAAAGTGGAAATACACAAAAGGAGACAGCATCCGCTATCTCCCGTATCAAAATCCTTATGATATCTATGGCGGAGAGGGTGGGATTCGAACCCACGGTAGCGTTCACTACAACAGATTTCGAGTCTGTCACCTTCGACCACTCGGACACCTCTCCGCATTTGCCAAAAACATGTATAGTATATCATAAGGTGAGGCGGTTGTAAAGCATGGATTCAGGAATAGGAATGTTTAGAGGATTTTGTGGATTTGATATAGAAAGAACGTGGCGGCTATGATACAATAGGAGAGTATGCATATTCTGTATGACAAGGGGGAGGCGCCATGTCAGGTAAGAGAGTTCCTTTGGGAAGGTTTTCGTGTGTTTTTTTTGTATGTGCATGTCTGATGCTTGTATTGTCAATGCCTGCTTCAGCGGAAAAGACGGATTGGAGTGATTCGGACTACAGGTTCTCTTCCGTGAAGAAGATTCTTCTTCAGGATGTTGTGGTGGGACATTCGGAGGAGCTCACAAGCACGGTGATGAAGAAAACACTGCAGGATGATTTTGTAAAGAATGGGAAGAAGACCGGATGCGAGATTGTGACAGAGGAACAGGCTCGCAATATCCTGTCCGTATCGTTGGGAGAAGAGCTTGGGGCATTGGCGGGGCAGGATCCCGAAAAGGCAAAGTCTCTTTATCAGGGGAATCTGGCCTCTGTGGCGAATGTGCGGGTGGAGGCGACCATCAAAGACTGGTCCAACGATTCCTACATTGTGCCTGCCCGGACGGTATGGGAAGATCGGGAAAAGAAAAGGACGGTGTGGCACAACGGAGAAAAGCACGAGGAAACCTATCGCGTCACGGTTCCTGTGACCTACCCACCCCGCCGGGTCTATATCTCCCGTATCCATGTATCCTTTGAGGTGTATGATACGACAACAGGAAAGATGGTGTTCGGACGGGAGGACAAGCGTGAACGCGAGGACGAGAATGCCCAGAAGAGCATGTATGGCCGTATTTGCAATTCGTTCTTTGAGGACTTTGGCAAGAAGATAAAGGGTCACAGTTGAAAAAAATCCCCCGGAATCCTGGATGGTTCCGGGGGATTTTTTAGGTCGTGTTGATGAAATGAGCTTGCCTCAGATTTGCGGGGATTGGCTGTCCA
>DFES01000196.1:32838-43505 GCA_002369175.1 Selenomonadaceae bacterium UBA3796 | reverse complement strand
CATATGGATCCTGCGTTTTATAAAAAAATCTTGCAAGATTTGAAAGATTTTCCGGTAAATGGAATCAAACGCATCGTGTTCTCCGGCTTAGGGGAGCCCTTGATGAATCCAAGACTTCCGGAATTTGTTCGCCTTGCGGTAGACTCCGGAATTGCCGGACGAGTGGAAGTTATTACAAACGGGATATTGCTGGAACCACAGATATCGGATGCACTTGTCGATGCCGGAATCACGAATATCAATGTATCTGTTCAGGGAATCCATGCAGAGGGCTATAAAAAGACTTGCGGAGTCAAGATGGATTTTGAGAAGTATGTCGAGAATCTCTCTTATCTTTATAAGAGAAGAAAACAGGCAAAAATTTACATCAAAGCCATTGATGCAACATTGCCCTATAAGGAAGAAAAAGATGAGTTTTTCCGTATTTTTGGCGGGATTTCTGACCGTATTTTTATAGAGCATCTCGTTGTAATGCAGCAACAGATGGATGATTTGAAGAAAATCGTTGATGGAACTAAGAATTTTTATGGGGAGGAATTGGACTTAGAGCGCAAAGTTTGCGCACAGGCTTTCTACTTTTTGCAGGTTGCCTGTACCGGAGAGATATTTCCCTGCCCTGTGCCCGGCCTTGGAAAAGGACTATCCATGGGGAATGCCAAGGAAAAAAGCCTATTGGAAATTTGGAACGGAGAGCGGAGAAAATCCTTCTTGCGATGTATGCTGAAAAAAAGGAAAGATGAGATTCCGGAATGCCGTGATTGTACATGTTTTAATGCGATCAACAATCCAATGGAATATTTGGAGGATGATGCGGAAAAATTATTGCCGTTATTTGCGTGAAAGAGGAGGAGAGCCATGCCGTCAGAAATCAAGCCGATTTACGGTACAGAACGCGTCAAGTTGGCAGAGGTTGCTCCGCTGGAGGCACCATACAGTGCTTTTGTATTTCCGACTACGTACTGCAATTTCAAATGTGCATATTGTGGACATTCTTTGGGGCACAAGGAGATGAAACGAAAATATGATTTTGTGCCGGAACATATGTCGATGGATACCTATCGCATCGTTGTGGATCAGTTGAAAGAATTTCCGCAGAGATTAAAAATGCTTTCCCTGACGGGGCAGGGGGAGCCTCTCTTGAATCCTCATATCGCAGAAATGATACAAATGGCGAAAGAGGCAGGAGTAGCAGAGCGCATCGAGATTATTACGAATGCTTCTATGCTCCATCAGCAAGTTGCAGATGATCTCATTGCGGCAGGTCTTGATACGCTTCGTATTTCCTTGCAGGGTTTGTCGTCAGAAAAATATAAAGAAATTTGCGGTGCGAATCTTGATTTCAATGCTCTTGTAGAAAATATACGGTATTTTTACACGCATAAAGGAAAAACAAATCTGTTCGTGAAGGTTATGGATGTTGCATTGGAGAAAGGGCAGGAAGAGAATTTCTATGGGCTTTTTCGCGATTGTACGGATCGGATGTATATCGAGCACATGTTACCGGCCTATGAAGGGGTTGCATTGACGGAGGGTATGGACATCACCCGAGATCGTTATGGCGGAATCGTAAAAAAATTGCATAAAGTATGTCCCTTGGCTTTTTATATGATCGGAGTATTCCCAAACGGAGATGTTGAGCCATGTGATACGATTTATAAGCCGATTGTGCTTGGAAATGTACATGAGGACACATTGCTGCACATGTGGCAGGGCGATATGTTGCGTGGGTTTTGGCGCATGCAACTGGAAGGAAGACGAAAGGATAATCATCGTTGTGCCCATTGCTGTGCCCCGGATGATGTGGCCCATCCGGAGGATCATCTTGATGATGGCGCGGAGTTCATCTTGGAAAAGATAAGGGGCGATTTTGCATGAAGGCAGTTCGTATTGATGGACAGACACCGGGAGGGAGCAGAGCGAGACTGGCAGATCTCGTGCCTCTTGATACGCCTTTTTCTTTGCAGATATTCCCTGTTTATGGGTGCAATTTGGCATGTGAGTATTGTCTGCATTCCTTGCCGGTATCTGAACGAGGGTTTGTGGCAGAGAAATCCTTGATGGATGAGACGCTTTATCGGAAATGTATTGATGACTTGAAAGCCTTTCCAAGACGCTTGAAAATGCTTCGTTTTGCAGGAACCGGAGAACCTTTACTCCATCCCCGATTAGCAGATATGATTGGCTATGCGAAACAGTGTGATATCGCGGATTCTCTGGATGTGGTTACAAACGGAATTGCGCTGACACCGGAGATGTCCGATGCGTTTGTACGGGCCGGACTGAATCGCATCCGCTTCTCGATTCAGGGACTTGATGATGCAGCATATTCTTTTCGAAGAGAAAAAGGCGTGTTTCATCGTTTGGTGGAGAATATTCAATATTTTTATCGTCATCGTGGCAATACAAAAATCTATGTAAAGATTATTGATTGTGCTTTGACAGGAAGTGGGGAACAACTTTTTTTGGAAATTTTTGGGAATATTTCGGATTATATTGCAGTTGAGCATTTGATTCCGGCGGTGGATAAAATTGATTATGCAAAGATCGGAAATTCCGAGTTAACCCAGAATGGAGGCAAGGTGGCCGATGCTGAGGTTTGTCCTCAGCCATTTTACATGCTGCAGTTGAATCCCGATGGAAAAGTGGTTCCTTGCTGTGCAATGGAAACAACCTATATTTTGGGAGATGCTCAGAAGGAATCCCTGTTTGCTGTATGGCATGGGGAAAAAATGAGATATTTTCAGAAACAGCAGTTGAGCGGAAATAAATCGTTCTTCCCCGTTTGCGCAAAATGCAAGCAATACCGCTATGCTATGTTTGAGGAGGATGTTCTGGACGGAGATGCGGAAACTCTTTTAGGGAGGCTGGAATAATGGAGGGGTGGATGTGATTCAGGAATCCGATTATATACTTTGGGGTACAGGTCGTATTGCGCGCAATTTCTACAATAAATATTACAAGGAGCGGGGAACAATTAGGAAACCAATCATGTGGTGCGATAATGATGTTGCATTGCAAGGAACAACATTGGACGATGTGGAGGTAGTTTCACCTAAAATCATCTCCCAGCTAAGTGAGGAATATTATCGAAGTTCAAAGCCTTTGGCTATCGTCATTGGCGCTACAGGGATTAATCTATTGCAGATTGTCAGTCAGTTGGAACAGATGGCAGTTAAAGCACGATTGTATTCAGCAGTCCAATTGGATGCCAGTGTATATTTTGAGGAAAAAGCGGCATCTATAGAATTGATTTCCTCCATGTTGGCGGATGAAAAATCAAAGCTCTTGTATCGTAGTATGATCGAAAATATGAAATTGGGAAGATGTGTTGATTTCTCACTAGCAGAAACCAATCAATACTTTGGTAATGATGTGATACCAACTCTTTCCAATCAGGAGGTCTTTGTAGATGCAGGGGTTTGTCAGGGAGAAGAAATTGATAAGGCACTGCAAATGGCTCCTATGATTTCCGTACATGCTTTTGAGCCGGATAAGGGGAGATTTTATCAATTAAAGGATAAATATCTTTGCCGAAAGAATGTTGTTCTTCATGAGCAGGCACTATGGAATCGGCATGAGTACATGGGATTTTCTGCTAATCCAGTATTATCTGCTTCGAGGATTTCTGAGGATACGGGGAATGACCATTCCTCGGGGGTTGAATGTATCCCTCTTGATATGGCCTTACAAGGTGAACGTGCAACCCTAATCAAGATGGATATTGAGGGGGCGGAATACAATGCGTTACAAGGAGCAGAAGGTATTATAAGACAATGGCATCCGAAACTTGCCATCTGTGTTTATCACAATTTAGAAGACTATATCCGTATTCCCTTACAAATTCATTCTATGTCTCCTTCTTATAAATTTTATTTTAGGCAGCATAGTGTTACGAGTGGTGAGTCTGTACTATATGCAATCTGTTGATTGGTTCCGCATGCTATAAATCTCTAAATGGGAAGGAACAAGAAAAGAAAATGCTAAAACGAGCAGTGACATATTTGAAGAAGGCGGAAGAAAAGTGTAACGGTACATTTTGGGTGGGGCATTGTCGATCTGCTGGGATGGCAGCATTCTTGCTTGCAAAAAAAATACCATGGATGGAGGCAGAATTGGCTGGGAGCTATGGATTATTGCATGACATTGGACGGGCTTTTGGTGATCAATCCATGCAAATTCGCCATATTTTTGAGGGATACCACTTTCTGATGGATGAGGGTTATCCGGATGCTGCTCGTATTTGCCTGACACATTCCTTTCCCGTGCAGGACATCCATGCGGTGACCGGTGTGTGGGACTGTACGCAAGATGAGTATGTGTTTTTAGATAATTATCTGCAGAAGATAGAATATGACTCGTATGATAAGCTGATTCAATTCTGCGATAATATTGCCTTGCCGGAGGGAATTGTCACTTTGGAAAAGCGCATGGTGGATATTGTGCTTCGATATGGTTTTGATGCGGAAAATACTGTGGCCAGGTGGGAAAAGCTGTTTTCTATCAAGGCTGAACTGGAAGCAGCTATGGGATGCAGCGTGGAAGATGCCTTGGGATTGAGGGTGCTTGTAGAGGTACCGGATTGCTTTTTGGAAACAGGCGGGTGAGGGATATGCTATTATCCTAATACTTCGATTTTTGATAGGTAAAAAATCCTGCAGTGATAGATATGAAGGGGCGAGGTGATTCTGAAGTGCTACAGGAAGACTTGAAAAAGGAAATTTTACAATTAGTGGAACAATACCATAAATCTTGCTTCGTGTCCAAGGAGTTTCATGAGGGTGACCGTATTCCATATGCATCTCGTGTTTACGATCATGAGGAAATGGTAAACCTTGTCGATAGTGCACTGGAATTCTGGTTGACCGCCGGTCGTTACGCAAAAGAATTCGAGGAGAAGTTCTCACAGTATTTGCATACAAAATTTTGCTCTGTTGTGAATTCCGGCTCATCAGCGAACCTTCTGGCGTTTATGGCTTTGACCTCTCCTCTGTTGGGAGAGCGGCGCGTGGAGCGAGGCGATGAGGTTATTACTGTGGCGGCAGGATTTCCCACGACGGTTTCTCCTATTCTGAATTATAGTGCAGTTCCTGTTTTTGTGGATGTTTCCGTTCCTCAATACAATATTGATGTGTCAAAACTTGAGGATGCGGTTTCCAAAAGGACAAAGGCTGTCATGCTGGCACACACGTTGGGAAATCCATTTGACATTAAGGCTGTGAAGGACTTTTGTGACAGATATGGCTTGTGGCTGATTGAAGATAATTGTGACGCACTTGGTTCGAAATATAGATGGAACGGGGAAGAGAAATTTACCGGAACCTTTGGTGATATAGGAACATCGAGTTTTTATCCGCCCCATCACATGACCATGGGGGAAGGCGGTGCGGTCTATACGAACAATGCGCTTCTTCATAAAATTGTACGTTCTTTCCGTGACTGGGGACGTGATTGTGTGTGTGCTTCCGGGCAGGACAATTTCTGCGGTCATCGTTTTGATGGACAATATGGTGAACTTCCCGAAGGATATGATCATAAATATGTCTATTCCCATTTTGGTTACAACTTGAAGGTTACGGACATGCAGGCAGCCGTTGGGTGCGCACAGCTTAGGAAATTGCCCGGTTTTGTAAAGCGTAGGAAAGAGAATTTCCAGAGATTGTATGAAGGGCTAAGGGACTTGGCGGACAAATTTATCTTGCCGGAACCTTGTCCGAATTCTTCCCCTAGTTGGTTCGGATTTCTGCTCACTTGCCGCAATGGCGTGGAGCGGAGCATAGTGGTTCGCTGCCTTGAATCTCATGGGATTCAGACCAGAATGCTGTTTGCCGGCAATCTTGTCAAGCATCCATGTTTTGATGACATGAGAAAGCGTGAGATGGGTTACCGCGTGGTTGGGAGTCTGACAAATACGGATCGTATTATGCGGGATACTTTCTGGATCGGGGTATACCCGGGCATGACGGATGAGATGTTGGATTATATGATAAAGAAAATTCATGAGGCGGTAGCATGAAAGATCGCAACGGTTTATTTGAATGCAAGGAGACAAAACTGAAGGGCTGTTATGAAATTCAGCCGGTGGTGCGCAAGGATTCCCGTGGGGCATTTGTCAAGACCTTTCACATGGAGTCCTTTCAGGAATTCGGCTTGCCGACCTTGTTTCATGAAGCATATCATTCCATTTCTTCGAAGAATGTTCTGCGGGGACTGCATTTTCAAACGCCGCCTGCTGCATGTGCGAAACTGGTGTATTGCGTTTGTGGGAAAGTATGGGATGTTGCATTGGATTTGCGCAAAAGCTCTCCGGATTATGGGAAGTTTCATTTTGTTGTATTGGACGGCGAAAAAGGAAATATGTTTTATCTTCCGGAAGGAATGGCGCATGGATTTTATACTTTGAGTGATCCGGTGGTCATGATGTATAAGGTAACTCATGTCTATGACAGGGAATATGATACGGGTATCCGTTGGGATTCGGCCGGAATTCCCTGGCCTTGTGAGAATCCTATTTTATCGGAACGGGATCAAAATTTTGTGCGCCTGTCAGAATTTGAAACACCGTTTTAAGGAAATCCGCCAGAATGGAGGCGAATCGGTGAATATCTTGCACATTACGACGCATATGGGGGGCGGTGTAGGAAAGGTTCTAGCGGGTATTTCCTCCTATGCTCAAAAAAAAGACTCGGCGTATCATCATAAAATTCTATTGCTGGAGAAACCGGAAAAGATGAATTTCATCGAGATTTGCCGCAGGCATCATGTGGACGTAGCAGTGGCAAATAACAAGGAGGAGATTCTTTCGGCAATGGATGAGGCGGATATTGTCCAGGTGGAGTGGTGGCATCATCCAATGATGTGCGGGTGGCTGGCAGATTTTCCGTCGCACCCGATGCGGCTTGTGATCTGGAGCCATATTTCCGGGTGTTTCTATCCATATATACCGCCTGCGCTGTTGCACATACCACAGAAATTTATCTTTACTTCATACTATTCCTTGGATAATCCTTACTGGGAGGAAGAGACGAGAACTTGGGCAAGGAAATCCTGTGCCGTTGTCAATAGCTCCGGCGGATTTGATGATATGACTCCGAGAACTGAAAAAAGAGATACGGATATCTTTTGTGTAGGGTACATGGGAACCCAGTCTTTTTCCAAAATGCATCCGGATTACATGGAATATTGTCATGCCATACAGGATATAGATGGAGTACAGTTTCGCCTGGTGGGGGACAGAAGCAATGAGAAGGTTCTCCTGGAACAGGCAAGGACATGCGGAATGGAGGACAAAGTTCATTTTGTCGGTTATGTCAATGATGTGGAACAGGAACTTTCCCATATGGATGTGTTTGGGTATTTGTTGAATCCTACGCATTTCGGAACGACAGAAAATGCCCTGCTGGAAGCTATGGCATTGGAACTTCCGGTGGTATGCCTGAATCAATGCGCTGAAAAGTATCTGGTGCAGCATGGGAAAACGGGTCTTTTAGTCAATGGTGTGAAAGAATATGAACGGGCGGTTCGATATCTTTATTCCCATCCGGAAGAACGGAAGCGTTTGGGACGAAATGCCCGGGAATATGTTTTAAAAAATTTTTCTGTAGAACATACGGTGAATTCCTTGCACGGGATATATGACCAGGTCATGCTTTTGGAAAAAAGAGTCTTTGATTTCCGGCATGTTTTTGGAACTCGCCCATATGAATTCTTTCTCTCCTGCCTGACGCCGGATTGGAAGGAAAACTTTTCTGTGACATCGTCTTTGCCTTATATCTTAAGGGAAGAGAATAAGAGTTCATTACATCATTTTTCCCGCATGTATCCTGAGGATCAAATCTTGCGGGCTTGGAAAATGAAGTTGCAGTCGTTATGAGGAACGAGCTATATGAATAAAGTGTTGCTGACGGGTATCACGGGATTTATAGGAAGTCATTTGGCGGAACGTTTGTTGAAGGAATATTGGGAAATACATGCAATTGTTCGGCCATCATCCCAGCTGGAGGTTCTCTCGGATGATATTCGAAAACATGTGATGTTTCATGTGCATACAAATGAGAATAGTTTACCCAGAATCATGGAGAAATCCAATCCTGATTTGGTGATCCATTTGGCTTCCTTGTTTTTATCGCAACATTCTTATGAAGATATTGAGGCCTTGGTTGATAGCAATGTTACCTTTGGGACGAAGCTGTTGGATGCCATGAGCCGATATGGAATCCATAAATTCATACAGGCCGGGACGGCTTGGCAGAACTATCAAAATGCGGTATACAGTCCGGTGAACCTGTATGCTGCATCGAAGCAGGCATTTGAAGCAATTTTGCAATATTATGTCGAGAGTTTCGGGATGCACGCCTTTGTTTTAAAGCTTTTTGATACTTATGGGCCTGGAGATCGAAGGAAAAAACTCTTGGCACTTTTGGAGCAGATTTCAAAGACAGGAGAAACACTTTCCATGTCACCTGGAGAACAGAAGATAGATTATGTTCATGTGGAGGATGTTGTGGAGGCTTTTCTTCTGGCCATGAAGTATCTGATGGAGGAAAGGTTTGATTTATGCGGAACTTATGCGGTATCTGCGGGCCAGGCCATTTCCTTGAGAGAATTGGTAAAGCGCTATGAAGGACTTTGTGGAAAAAAACTTTCCATCGAATGGGGCGGCAGGCCGTATCGCAATCGTGAGGTCATGGTACCGTGGAGTGACGGATCCATATTGCCCGGATGGGAACGGAAACACAGGGAACTCATGTAGAACGGTGTGCGGGATGTAGGGCAGGGGATGAGTCATGATGGGTGATTTGAGCTTTTATCAGGGAAAACGTGTTTTGGTGACAGGCCATACGGGGTTCAAGGGGATATGGTTGTCGAAAACCCTGTCCATGGCAGGAGCCAGGCTCTTGGGATATTCTTTGGAATCTCCTACGGAGGAAGGAAAACGATTGTTTGATGGGACAATAGCTTCTGCAGTGGATTCTCGCTTGGGAGACGTTCGGGACTTTGACCATCTCCAAAGGGTATTTGCGGAATTCCGGCCGGAGATCGTATTTCATTTGGCAGCCCAGCCCATTGTCTTGGAGAGTTATCGTGATCCCGTGGGCACCTATGCAACGAATGTTATGGGAACCGTGAATCTTATGGAGTGTGTCCGTCGCTCGGATAGTGTGCGCTCCGTGGTGAATGTGACCACGGATAAGGTATATGAGAATCGTGAGTGGGAATGGGGCTATCGTGAAAATGATGGGCTGGATGGTTTTGATCCATACTCGAACAGCAAGAGCTGTTCGGAACTTGTGACACGCACCTTTTGCAGAAGTTTTTTTGCGGATCGGGAGGTAGCGGTTTCTACCGTCCGTGCAGGAAATGTCATCGGTGGAGGTGATTTTTCGCCGAACCGCATCATACCCGATTGCGTCAGGGCAGCCTGCAAAGGGGAAGTGATCCGGGTGCGCAATCCTTTCTCAATTCGTCCGTATCAGCATGTTTTGGATCCGATCATGGCATATCTATTGATTGGGGAAAGGCAATTTGGACACAAGGAGTTTGCGGATTCATATAATGTGGGTCCGGATGAGTGTGATTGTGTGACTACAGGAGAACTTGCGACACTCTTTTGCAATACATGGGGAGAGGGCGTTTGGTGGCAGACAGTAGATATAGCGACCGCACATGAGGCAAATTTTTTAAAATTGGATTGTTCGAAAATTCAAAAAAAACTTGGTTGGAGGCCGATATGCCACATCCGTGAAGCTGTTAGCAGAACCGTCGAATGGGCAAAGGCATGGCAAATCGGTGCTGATATTACATCTGTGATGGAAGCACAGATTGGCGAATTTATTGACAGGGCGTAATAATATGTATAAGATAGAAGGGATTAGTATATGGATTTTTAGCAGTAAGGATGTGATCAAATGCTGGAAGACTGGAAGGTCGAGCTGACGGCCCTCAAGGAGAAGCTGAACGAGATGGGGGATTCACTTTGACGTCGCTCACAAGGAGGACAAGATAGCTGAACTGGAGTATAAGATGGGGGAGCCTACCTTCTGGGATGATGCGGAAGAGGCGCAGAAAATCAATCAGGAGCTGAGTGACCTTAAAATCGGTGTGGACAAGTACAAGGCTCTCTTGGCAAAGCAGGAAGATGCTCAGACTCTCTGGGAGATGGGCATGGAGGATAAGGATGCGTCGGTGGAGGAGGATGTGCGCGCTGAGATCGCATCCATCAAGGAGGGACTGGAGTCTTTGCAGTTGGAGATTCTTCTTTCCGGCCCCTACGATGCGAACAATGCCTATCTGGAGCTTCATGCGGGTGCCGGGGGCACGGAGGCTCAGGATTGGACGCAGATGCTCCTCAGGATGTATGGACGCTGGGCAGAACGTCACGGCTTTACGGTGGAGACACAGGATCTCCTGCCGGGCGACGAGGCCGGTGTGAAGTCCGTAACACTCTTCATCAAAGGTCATAACGCCTACGGATTCCTGAAATCAGAAAAGGGGGTTCACCGGCTGGTGCGGATATCTCCCTTTGATTCCAATGCCCGTCGCCACACCTCTTTTTCCGCCTGTGACATCATGCCGGAAATCGATGATGCGGTGGAAGTGGACATCAATATGGCGGATGTACGGGTGGATACATATCGGGCCAGCGGCGCGGGCGGTCAGCACATCAACAA
>DFES01000196.1:0-32733 GCA_002369175.1 Selenomonadaceae bacterium UBA3796 | reverse complement strand
GGCATTGTGGTGCAGTGCCAGAATGAACGTTCCCAGCTCCAGAACCGGGAGCAGTGTCTCAAAATGCTGCGCGCCAAGCTCTTTGAGTTGGAGCAGGAGAAGAAAGAGGCGGAGATCGCAAAGCTGGAGGGAGATCAGCAGAAGATCGAGTGGGGCAGCCAGATTCGCTCCTATGTCTTCCAGCCCTATACCATGGTGAAGGATCATCGAACCAATGAGGAGACAGGCAATGTCCAGGCAGTTATGGATGGAGCCATCGATCCCTTTATTCGCGCCTATCTTTCCGCAAAAGCGAATCATGTTCTTTAGAGTGTGTTGAAACAGGACCGTTGCAGTGTGCTGGTGGAATTTTTCCATAAGGAGCTGGCGCTGGCAACGGACTGTTTTCGTAGGGGTGATAATTTGCGAAAGGGCTTGACTATTTTAGGCATTCTCTTCATAATATTAACCATGTTTGGCGAATTCATCCTGCCAAATCTTTTAGCGTCCACGTTGCAGAAACACTTGTCGGAACGCCTTGCTACCCATGATGTGGTGGTGAATCTTTCCTCTGCGCCGAATTTTATGACAGCTGCCGGACATGTGGATCATCTTCGGGTTATCGCTCATTCGGCAAAGCTGGGAGAGATCTACGTGGATGAGCTGCTGGCTGAGGGAGAGGGTGTCCGCGTGGATATTCCCCGCCTTGTAAGCGACGGCGTTCTGGAAATCCGGTCAACGGATCAGTTGGCGCTTCGGGGCATTGTTACGGAGCTTAACCTCAAGGAGCTCATCAGCCGTCGTGTGGAAAAGCTTGAGAATGTTCAGGTGAAGATTACGCCGGAGGCTGTGCTGGTGACAGCGAACATCAAGGTCTTCGGGCGCATGGCAGATGCGGAGATGACCGGAGTGGTGCTGGAGGACAGCGGTGCCCTGTACTTCCGCATGACAAAGCTTCAGGTGAAGAATGTCTTCCCGGGAAAGCTCAGTCTGGATAATTTCTTTGGGGATATCCAGATTGTGAAGCCGGATAAGCTTCCCTTGGGGGCTAAGTTTGAGCAGGTGGAAATGCAGGATGGCAAAGTAATGATTTCGGCAGGGCGCAAATCGCCCATGGTGACGGAGCAGAATGAGGAATTGTAATGAAAGTGTTTAAATATAATCGCTGGCTGCTTGTCTTTATTGTTCTGGGATTGATTGCTTCTCTCGTCATTAGCGTCCAGCGTCATGAGGTCGAAGTGCAGAACCGTCAGGTGGACATGGCCATTGATTATGAGGGACTTCTGGAGCTGGCTGACCGCGAGGGACTGCCTGCACAGGAAGTGCTGGCTCAGGCGAAAGAGGCGGGCTTCACTTCTTTGGCGGTTTATGAAACGACCTTCAAGAAATTCAACGAGAATGGCAAGGCAAGCGCAGTTTCAGGAAGCGAGCTTCTCTCCAATTATCGAAGCGGCGCTTTGGCGGATCCCGCGTGGAGGGAGTTTGTCGCATCCGGGAATGTCAAGGGGAATGAAGTCTATGTGACAGGTCAGGATCCGGCCGTTTCCAAGGAAGTCAAGGAGGATCTCCTTCGCCGTCTGGGGAAGGAGCGGGTGACCTCCCATTCGTTAGCGGGAAGAGAAGTTCTTGCCGTCAAGGCTCATTATGAGTCGTTCCTGAAGATGAATCTGGGGCTTCCCACGGATGAGATGAAAGCCGTGAACGAGGCGGGATTCTACGTGATTGCCCGTCCGAGCAATTACGAGGGCTGCACGAAGGAGGATGTTCAGGCGGTATTTCGGCGCTTAGACGGGATACGGGTGTCGGAGATCGTTTTTTCCGGCAATCAATCCCTGGGTTCGACGAAAGCCCTTCAGGCTACCATTGATGAGCTTCGGGAGCGGAATATGACCTGGGGACTTATCGAGGCCACATCACAGCTCCAGTTCTACCCACAGGAAGGAATGGGCGAGATCGCCAAGGGTCTCGGCTATGATCGTATTGCCCGTCTCTACAGCATTCCCAGGGACGAGATGCCCAAGCTCAAGATCGATACCGCAGTGGAGCGCTGGGCCAACACGGACATGGAACGCAATATTCGTATCGATCTGCTTCGGATCTATGAATCACCTTCTCCCAATATGAACCTTCTGGAAACAAACATGAAGTATTTCCGGGACACGGCAAATCTTCTGCGGGAAAGGGGATTTACACTGGGGCCGGCAAGTACCTTCCAGGAATATTACCCGAGTAAATTCCTGCGTGCCCTTGTGATGCTTGGCGTGGCTGCTGCAGGCGTGCTCTATCTTTCGTTGATTTTTCCCCGCCTCAATGCCAATGCACGGTATCAGTATGTTTTGTTTGCCCTTTTCGCCGCTTTGGCAGTCATTCCCGTACTCATGGGGAACGGGAACAAGATCCGTATTCTGGCGGCTTTTGCCGGTGCGAACCTCTTCCCTGCCCTTGCGGTTATATGGCAGCTTGACCGGGTGCGCTCCTTCCGGAACGATGTGAAGATGGCGCTGCCAAAGCTCGTGGTGACAGCCGCGCTTGCCCTTTTTGTGGCAGGGGCGATGTCCTATGTCGGCGCGGCTTATCTCTCCGGTGCTCTTTCCGATACGGAGTATTTTCTGGAATTCAATATCTATCGGGGCATCAAGCTGACCTTTGTTCTGCCGCTTGTTCTCGTAGCACTGGCATTCCTGCAGCGGTTTGATATTTTCGATGGGAAATTTGATGATACGGTGGGAATGACGGAACAACTCAGGAAGATATTTGATGCGCCTGTGAAGGTTAAGACTCTTATGGGAATCGGTGTTGTGCTCCTGGCGGGTATTGTGTTCATTGCCCGCAGCGGGCATAACCTGGGAATGCCTGTTTCCAGCACGGAGCTCAAATTCCGTGCCTTCCTGGAACAGGCCTTTTACGCCCGTCCACGCTCAAAGGAACTTCTCATAGGTCATCCGGCCTTCATGCTGGCTGTTATGGCATGGCAGAGGAAGTGGCCTACCATGGTGTTCTTCCTCCTGGTGATCGTTGCTGTGATTGGGCAGGGTTCCATGGTGGAGACGTTTGCTCACATGCGCACGCCTGTGTACATGTCCTTTATGCGGGGGATTGGCGGTATTGTTCTGGGAGCGGGAGTGGGCGCTGTAGCCATGGTTCTCGCTCAGTGCTGGCAGACCCTCATGTCCGCAGCGAGACGAAACTGATTCCGTGAATACAAAGTAGGGATTTCATACATGCATAATATTGTGGTTTCTGGATATTATGGTTCGAAAAACGGCGGCGACGAGGCAATGCTTGCCGCTATGATCGAGATATTATCCGAACTTGATCCACAACTGAATATTACCGTCATATCGGCGAATCCGGAGGATACCAGGAAGCGGCATGGAGTAGAGGCAGTTTCCTGGCTGGATCTGCCGGAGATTTTCTGTGCTTTGAAAAGAGCAGATCTGCTCATCAGCGGCGGTGGGAGCCTTCTGCAGAATGTTACCAGCGGGAGGAGCCTCTATTATTACATGGGAATCATCTGCCTCGCTCATATGCTGGGCACACGGGTGATGCTCTATGCGCAGGGCATCGGGCCGATTTACGGAACCATTGCTCGGCGGGTCATGAGCTGGCTCGGCAATCATGTGGATGTCATTACGGTGCGCGATCACGGCTCTCTGGAGGAGCTGGAGAGCCTTCGCATTCACTCTCCCCACATCGAGTGCACAGCAGACCCCGTATTGGCCATCAATCCCGTGAGTCATGAGGCAGGACGCCGCATTCTTTTCAAATACCACGCTGACGACGCATTGCCGCTGGTGGGGATTTCCGTGCGGGAATGGAAGGGCTGGAACCATTACAAGGAAGTCCTGGCGGGGGTCGCAGATGCCATTGTGAAGGAACTGGGGGCGCGGGTGGTGTTCCTGCCCATGCAGTATCCGGAGGATGTGAGGGTGGCGGAAGCCATAGCGGAGATGGCAGGAGAAGAATGCACGGTACTCGAGGATGAGTATACGACCAGTGAACTCCTTTCCCTTGTGGGTTGTATGGATCTCATGGTGAGCATACGTCTTCATGCCTTGATTTTTGCGGGTGTCATGGGAGTTCCTATGATCGGAGTTTCTTATGACCCGAAGGTCGAGCGCTTCATGGATTCCATCGGCGACAGGATTGCAGGAGGACTGGAGGACATTACGGTAGAGGGGCTCATGGAAGAGGTTCGCCGCAAGTGGGATGGGAAGGAAGCCTTTCGTCAGCAGAATGCAGCCCTTCTGTCGGAACTTCGGAGGCTTGCTGCGCGCAATGCGGAATTGGCAATGGATGCCATGGGAAATACACCTCATGGCACATAAGGTGTTCTTGTGAGAAAATATGGATATTGTTGCAGATTATCAAAAATCTTTGAAGTTCTTTCATGAAAAAAGATACGACGAGGCTTTGGCGGAACTCTCGAAAATACGGGAGAATGTAGTCTATTGGCCTCGTCTTGATCTTTTGACAGCGTATATTTACCGGGCTCAGCTGAAATACGTATCGGAAATCGGCATATTGTCTGACAGTTTGAATGCTATGGAAAACGATCCTGCAAGGGACCCTGCGCTTGCGGCGGAAATGTGGAGTTTGCAGGGCAGTGCGTATCATATGCTGGGACAGCCCCGCAGAGCAGTGGAGGCCTTCATGAAGGCTTCCGAGCACGAGCCGGATTTGTCCGGAAAGCGGGTGGAATGCAGCAACGCATTGTTTTCTGCCAGTTCGATCCCGGATTATCCTCCGGAAGCGTATCAAAGGTTGTACTGCCAATATAGATCCTTGTGTGAGGATATCGTCCCCTTTCCCTTGCGTTTTTATCGTCACGACAGGCTTCGGGTCGGTTATCTTTCACCGGATTTTCGCGAACATCCCGTGGCATATCTTTTGTGGACGTTGCTGTGCTGTCACGATCGGAAGCATTTCCGGGTGTATTGCTATGCCTCCAACAAATGTGAGACCTATGACTGGGTGACAAGGAAAATGCAGGGAACCGTGGAGGCATGGAGGGATATTTCCACCTTTTCCGATGAAGCAGCGGCACATTTGATACGCAGCGATGAAATCGATATCCTCTTTGATCTTTCCGGGCATACAAGCGATAACCGCCTTGCGGTTATGGCCTATCATCCTGCTTCCGTTCAGATTTCCGGCATCGGTGATGTGAACAGCACCGGCATGAAGTGCATTGAATACTTCTGGGGGGATCGGAATAGCTGCCGGGATGCCCAAGCTGCGGGTCTGTATTTCACGGAGCGGATCTTGCGCGATATGGACAGCTGGATCTGCTACACTCCTCTCAGGGAGGTGCCGGAGGCCAAAGATGCCCCCTGTATGAAGCAAGAAGGGGTAACCTTTGGGTGCTTTAACAATTTCAGCAAGGTTACGGATGAAATGCTGCTGGCATGGTCCGAGATTTTGCGGAGAGTGCCGGGAAGCCGACTGATCTTAAAGCACCGTATTTTTGACAGTGAGGAAGGCAGGCAGAGTGTCAGGGAACGATTCAGAAGATTGGGAATACAACATGCAGTAACAGAGATGCGGGGATTCTCAAGGGATTATCTGAGAGAATATGGGGATATTGATATTGCGCTGGACACTTATCCCTATGTAGGCTGTATCACCACCTGTGAGGCTCTTTATTCCGGGGTTCCGGTCATTTCCTTATATGGGCAGAGATTGGGGACACGTTTTGGGTATAGCATTTTGAAAACGATCGGATTGGAAGAGCTGGCGGCGGCATCCTGTGAAGAATATGTGTCCAGGGCAGTTGCTTTGGCAGGGGACAAGCAGCTGATTGCGATGCTGCACAAAAACTTGCGCTGCATGATGCGCAGCTCGCCCCTCATGGATATGCAAAGGTATATTCATGCGGCGGAGGAACTCTATCAGAAACTATGGATCAAGGGATATGTTTCGGGAGGACGAGGCTTACGCCATTCCTGAGGCGCGCTTGAACCAATATGCAGCTGCTGCCGTATCTCCTTTGCTTTGGGAAATCTCGCCAAGGCGGGTGCAGATGATGGAGGCAGCTTTTTCCGTGAAATAGGAGCCCTGTCGGTAATTGACTTTTGACCGGTCAAACATATCCATGGCCTTTTGGAAGCAATTTTCTGCTTTCAAAAGGCGTCCCATGGCGCAGAGAACCATTCCCTGCTCTCCATAGAATTCCGGCAGGGAGGGGAGTTCACGGATGGCTGCCTGTGTCAGAAGAGCGAGCATATCTTCCGGGGACATGTTCAGTTGCCGCATGGATTCTATGGCGATGTGGTACAAAGAACCTTGGGATCCTATGAGCTGCATGTCGGAATCCAGTGCCTGCATGGAGTGCACGAGTGCTTTTTTGTAATCCCCCATGCCAAAATAGCATACGGATAGGTTGTAGTGGTCGAAGGGGGATGCCCCGTTTTCTTCGATATTCTTTTGCAAGAGCCGGAGATTTCTCTGGCTCTTGCTCGGACTTTGAAGGGAGGAATACCCCGTGTGCATGAGGGACAGTTCCTCGCATGCATATGCAAGCTTCAGTTGACCGCCAGCTTTCTGCAGCATTTCATGGATGCGCCCCCGGTAGCGGAGTTCAGGGGCATTTCGCAGGATGCGCAGGGATATGTCGTAGGGAAGTTTTTTTTCCGGGACATCCGTATCGACATTATATCGTGTGAGCATGATGGCATCGAGATTTGGTTTCTCGTTCAAAATGTCCTGTAGGGCTGGTCGAACCTGCTTTGGATGGCGGAAGTACTCATTTGCATCCAGAAAGATGATCCACGGGCTTTCGACGTGTTCCAATGCGAAATTTCTTGCCACTCCGAAGTGATCCTGCCATGGGAAAGTGAGCAGGTTGGCTCTGTATGATCTGGCGATTTCCATGGTGTTATCTGTCGAGCCGGTATCGACAACAACGAGTTCATCAACTGCGTGCCGGAGGCTGAATATGGATCGGTCAAGTTTTTTCGCTTCATTTTTGACGATGTAACAAGCCGCAAGCTTCATGTTTCTTCCTCGCTTTCTTATCTATGAACGGGCGAACGATAGGATAGCGCGCAGATAACGTCAACCAGCGTTGTATTCGACAATCGGTGGGGAATTTCCTTTTCTGCCGGTATCACAAGAGTGTGGTTTCACACTCTTATTTTTTGCTTAGGAACTGTTCATAAATAAATTTTGGATTTGACTGGTCTAAATCTCCAGACGCGTCCTATCTTAAAATTTATTCATTGCCAGTTCCTTATTTTCATGAAGATATGGTACAATAAAAAGTGTTTTGTTGCTTGAGTGATAGGAGGGATCTTCATCCTATGATCCATATGAGGGATGTTTCTAAAGTATACGATGATACCGGCGCCGTTGCGTTGGATCACGTGAGCGTGGATATCGGCAAAGGGGAGTTTGTATTCATTGTCGGAGCCAGCGGTGCGGGAAAATCCACTTTTATCCGCATGCTGTTCCGTGAAGTTCTGCCGTCTTCCGGGGTGCTGGAAGTGAACGGCAGGGACGTGGTGAAAATGGATCGGAGCGACGTTCCGTATCTCAGACGGGGACTTGGCGTGATTTTCCAGGATTACCGTCTCCTCCCCGATAAGACAGTGTATGAGAATGTGGCCTTTGCCATGGAGGTGATTGAGGCTCCGCGGCGTCTCATCCAGCGCAGTGTGAATTCCGTGCTGGACGTGGTGGGACTTCGGGACAAGTACAAGTCCTTTCCCTCACAGCTTTCCGGCGGCGAGCAGCAGCGGGTGGCTATAGCGCGGGCCATCGTGAACGCTCCGGCGATTGTCATTGCGGATGAGCCCACGGGAAACCTGGATCCGGAGACTTCCTGGGATATCATGGACATTTTCCAGCGAATCAATGCAGCGGGAACCACGATTGTCATGGCAACCCACGATAAGAATATTGTGGACACCATGCGACGCCGTGTCATCGCAATTGAGGACGGGCATATCGTCAGGGATGAGGCCAGGGGGGTATACGGTTATGAAGCTTAGTACAAGCGAGTATTTTATTCGCGAGGTGTTCCTTTCCCTTCGACGCAACAATTGGATGTCCTTTGCTTCCATCGGTACCGTGGCGGTATCCCTGTTCGTCCTGGGGGTATTTCTCATCCTTGTGCTGAACATGAACCGCCTTGCCTCCAGTCTGGAGTCCCAAGTTCAGATCAGCGTCTACCTGCGGGAAGACATCGAGGATTCCACACGAAGAAGGGTGGAAGGGAATATCCAGGAGATGCAGGGCATCGAATCGGTGAAATACGTGTCCAAGGATGAGGCCATGATGCGGTTGAAGGAGCGGCTGGGCGACCAGAAGTATCTTCTGGACGCACTGGGGGATAAAAATCCTTTGCCCGAGTCCATTGAGGTGACGGTGAAACTGCCTGAGATGGTGCAGACGGCGGCAGAGGCCATCGGGAAGATGGAAGGTGTCGAGGAGGCGAAATACGGGCAGGATGTGGTGGAGCATCTTTTTGATATCACCCGTCTCATGCGGATTTTCGGATTGGTGCTCATGGTGCTTTTGGCGGGGGCGACGCTCTTTATCATTTCCAACACCATACGCCTCACGGTCTTTGCACGGCGCAAGGAAATTGCCATCATGAAATACGTGGGGGCAACGGATTGGTTTATTCGCTGGCCCTTTCTTTTGGAGGGCATGGTTTTGGGATTCATCGGAGGCATCGTTGCGGCTCTGGCTCTTCGAAGCTTCTATGCGGCCATGGCGGCGAAGATCTACAGCACCCTGGCATTTTTCCCCCTTCTGCCCCAGTATCCTTTTATGAACTACGTGGCTGTGGCGATTATTGTGAGCGGGATGATCATCGGAACCATCGGCAGTACGATATCCCTGAAGCGGTTTTTGCAGGTCTGAGGGGGGAAGTTTGTGGGAAAGAATGCTGTTATGGGAAACGCTTTCAAGGCCTGCGTCCTTGCCTGTGTATTTTCCCTGGCAAATCCGATGATGCTTTATGCGGATGAGCTGGAGGACGAGCAGGCCAGCTATGAGCAGCAGGCTCAGGAAAAGCTTCAGGAGAGCAGCGAGATTCAGGTGAAACTCGACAGTCTTTCCGAGGAGAAGCGGATCCTTGACATGGAAGCGGATGAGGCGATTGCGGCATACAGCGAGCTGAAGGAAGAGCTTGATGGCATCAAGGAGCGCATTGCCATGAATGAGATTCGACTGGAGGAAGTCCAGGAGGATTACAAAAAGAAGAGCAATGCCCTCGGGAAGCGTGTCCGGGATATCTATATCAATGGACAGATCAGCTATCTGGACGTGGTTTTCGGGGCAAAGGATTTTCAGGATCTCATGACCCGCATGGACCTTTTGAAGCGGGTCATAAAGCAGGACTATGACCTGGTGCAAGTCGTTTTGGCGGAGCGGACTGAGATTGAACAGACGAAAGCCAGTCTGGAGAAAGACCGGGCGGAGCAGGAACCAAAAGTACGAAAAGCCGAAAAAGCCAAGGACGTCATGGTGGAGAAGCAGCGGAAGCGGCAGGCCATCATTGATCGGATGAAGAATGACAAGGCCACCATTGACCGGGAATATGATGAGCTCATGGCCGCATCGAAGAAGGTGGCAGAGATGATCCAAGCGCGCAAGTCCCAGGTGGCGGATGCTCATGTATCCTATACCGGAGGCGGGGGCGGCGGGATGATCTGGCCGATTTCCGGCCCCATTACGTCGGAGTTCGGCTGGCGTGTTCATCCGATTACGGGAACGCAGAAATTTCATAGCGGCATTGACATCGGCGGTGATTACGGTGAGCCTGTCGCTGCGGCTGCCAGCGGTGTGGTGACGGATGCCTGCTGGATTTCCGGCTATGGCAATACGGTCATCATCGACCACGGCGGCGGAGTTACGACCCTCTACGGCCACAACCAAGGATTTGCCGTGAGTGAAGGGCAGTCGGTTTCTCAGGGACAGACCATTGCCTACTGCGGCTCAACGGGAAATTCCACGGGTCCCCACTGCCATTTCGAGGTTCGCGTGAATGGCTCTGTGGTGAGTCCCTATGGTTATTTGTGAGGAGAATTGACGAATTGAGGCATATATGAGCAAAAAGAAAATTGCGGCTGTCATTGCCGCAACTGCTGTTGTTTCCTCCATGCTTACGGTAGGCGGTATATGCTATGCATTGAGCCTTACCGGGCAAAAGATCGGGGATGTTCTCCGGTTTGCGGGGGTCATGAGGTTTATCGAGTCCCGTTATGTCACAGAGATAGACTCCACAAAGCTCATGGACGGTGCAATCAATGGCATGGTGCAGTCCCTGGAAGACCCGCATTCCATTTATCTGCCGCCGAAGATGTACCGCCAGTTCATGGATCAGACGGAAGGCTCCTTTGGTGGTATCGGAATCTATATGGGGTTTAAGACAGGCAAGGTCTCCGTGATTTCCGTTATGGACGATTCGCCGGCAGCGAAGGCGGGGCTCCAGGCCAACGATGAGATTCTTGCCGTGGATGGAACGCCTGTGACGGAGATGCAGCCCGAGGAAGTGGCCATTCATATCAGGGGGCAGGTGGGGACAGAGGTCACACTCTCCGTCCATCGCGAAGGGGAGGAGAACAGGGACTTCACCATCACCCGGGATACCATACAGGTGAAGACTGCCGCAGGCAAGATGCTGGAAGACGGCATGGGATATATCCGCATTGCGTCCTTCAGCGAGAAGACCGCATCCGAGTTCGAGAATGTATACAAGTCATTGGAGAATGAGGGGATGAAGGGTCTCATCATCGACCTTCGGGAGAATCCCGGCGGCTTGGTGACCAGCTGTGTGGAAATTGCCAACCTGGTGGTGCCGGAGGGGCCTGTGGTCTCCGTGGTGAATCGAAGCGGCGACAAAGAGGAGTACACCTCTGACTTGAAGGAAGAGAAGTACCCCATTGTGGTGCTGATTGACGGAAACAGTGCCAGCGCGGCAGAAATCCTTGCGGGTGCCTTGCAGGATACAAAAGCCGGAACCCTGGTGGGCACACAGTCCTACGGCAAGGGCTCTGTCCAGGTGATCATGCCCATGTTCCATGACGATGCGGTGAAAATTACCATAGCCAAATACTACACGCCTAGCGGGCGAAGCATTGACGGTGTGGGCATAGAACCTGATGTGAAAGTGGAACTCCGGCCGGAAGCTGCTTCGGACGTCCAGCTTCAAAAGGCAGAAGAGATACTCCGGGAGAAAATTGCGGAGAAAGCAGAACTTCCCTATTCCCCTTCTTCCTGATATTGATGGTAACGTCTCAGGAAGAAGATGGCATTGGTATCCTTGGGATGTTCTTCCCAGTATGCAATGAGTTTTTCAGCGGTTCTGAGCTTTTCATGAAGGAAAGCCAGAACCGCTTTTTCAGTCAAGGGCTCTCCGATGGCAATGCGTGCATCCAGATCTTTTTGGATGCGGTCGAAAAGCTCCGGCGGACATTCGTCCTTGGCAAGGGAATCCAAGAAATCCAGAGCCTGGGGCACATTTTCCGCAAATTTCTTCTGGGCAAGCCATACGGCCAATTTTGTCTTCATGATGCAACATCTCCTTGGAAAGTTTGATGGTGGAAACAATTCGCCAAAGAAGGCAGGGATTCCTTCCGGCTATGGAGGTTTTATTTGATTCAAGTTTTGCCTATGGCAAAACTTGAACAATTGCGTTATAATAATCATGGAGTAGTGTGTGAATTCAGATAAGTGGGGATATATCAGGAAAGGATGGAAGGAGATGCGTGAACTCAGGCTCATTGCGGTGGGAAGTGATGCACTCATAGCGGATGAGATCAAGGCGATTACAGAGTCCTTTATGGAGGGCGCTGTTGAAATCACGACAATGACAACGGCAGAGGTGAGGGATGTGGAGTCCGGTGCCCTCTATATTTGCGCGACGACACAGCGTGAGGCTCTGTCTCGGATCGTACCCGGGGAGCGATTGTTTGTCTTTGATTTGCATCCCATGGAGGATTTTTTTACGGCGATTTCCAAAATCCCGGAAGCTGCCGATATCTATGTGTTTAACAATCATCAGGCCTATACGAACTTGCTGGTGCGGGAATGTGAGGCAAGAGGAATGGGAAATCGGCAGTTCCATGCGATTTCTTTTCAGGAGCAGCCGCGCAGGGAAGTCATCCACATGCTGAGAAAGGCGCGGTACATTGTCGGCGTGGATCGCATGATGGGCAGCCAGACCTTGTTTTCGGAAAAATATCGCTTCTGCCTTCGGAACGATGTGAAGATCATCGCCGGTCGAAGAGCGGCATCGGCAGCTTCCGCCGGACGTCTGCTCACGGGTATTGCAGAGCATTATGAGAGGGAGATGCATAGGGAGCGGCAAATGTTGAAGCTTCAGCTGGAAAAGGGGCGGTTGGAGGATCTGCAGGAACGCATTGAGAAACTGCTTGCCCGCATTTTTGAAGTTGCCTGCATGCTGGCCAATGCCCATTTCCACATCATGTCCAGCGAAGGACAGGACATGGGGGATGACGAACTGTTTCTGGATGATTCGGAATCCGTGCCTACAGGAGACTGTGCCGAAGATATCCGCATGCTGGGACGGCGGCTTCGGGATTTCGAGCTGCTCAGGCAGCGCTTGCAGATGCTTGTGGATGTGGCGTAAAAATAGTTACCGTCCAATCCTGTGGAATACCCTGCTGCCGAGCATCATGAGGCTGTGAGGAAGGAGACTTGAAAGGATACGGTGCAGGAATGGAACGAGGCCGGGAGTGACGACATCAACATTGTTTTCGGCTCCCCGCAGGGAGCGTCGGACAATCTCGGCGCATTCCTGGGGAAAGGGAAAGGTGGAAAGATAGGACGGGTTCTTTGTCTTTTTTGCGTGAGCGATGAATTCTGTATCCCGTACCCAGTAAGGGCAGACTGCGGTAACATGAATCCCCCGTGGGGCGAGTTCGGTGCGAAGGGCGCGACTGTAGCGCAGCAGGAAGGCTTTTGAGGCGGAATAGACGTTCAGGAAGGGGATAGGTTGGAAGGCCGCGCAGGAACAGATCTCAAGAATTTTTCCCGTGGGAGGAATATAGGGCAGTGTCATCTGGGTGATGGCAACGGCAGCCCGGCAATTGAGATCAATCATGGCACAAAGCTCTTCGGTGGAGATGTCCGCAAAACTTCCGATTTTTCCAAAGCCTGCGGCATTGATGAGATATTTTACGATGGGATGGTTTTTTGCCAGCTCTTCTTCGATGGCGTGAAGCACGGCAGGCTCTGTGAGGTCGCAGGCCAGGATGCGGAGCGGTGTGTTCGTTTCTTCTGCAAGAGTCTGCAGACGTTCTTTGCGGCGGGCGATGACCCAGATTTCATCCAATTTTCGCGCATCCAGAGCGCGGACGTATTCTCGCCCCAGTCCACTGGAGGCACCGGTAACGATGGCAATCAGCATATCCTTCTTTCCCTTCTGAAAACATTTTCTTTATTTTACCATAATCTATCACTTTTGTATGTTCACGGGGACGGAGGATTTACAGAACTTTGGTACGATCGTATCGATAGCATGGAGGGGTTGGATGAAACGCTTGATTATAGGAATCACGGGCGCCAGCGGGGTTGTCATGGGAGTTGAGCTCCTGCGTGCACTTCGGGGGATGTCCGGGGTGGAGACGCATCTCATCATGACAGAAGGCGCGGTGTCAACGCTTCGCTGCGAAACGGAGCTTTCTCCGGATGAAGTGATGAAGATGGCAGATCAGACATATGATAATGGAGATATGACAGCGTTGGTGTCCAGCGGTTCCTTTCGGACGGAGGGCATGATTGTTCTTCCTTGCAGCATGAAGACAGCCGCAGGCATTGCTTCGGGTTTTTCGTCCAATCTGCTGCTCAGGGCGGCGGATGTGTGCCTGAAGGAGGGGCGCAAACTGGTTCTGGTTCCCCGTGAGATGCCGCTGTCTCCCATTCACTTGCGGAATCTTAAGGAACTGGCGGATTGCGGTTGCAGCATCGTTCCGCCGGTACTCACCTTCTACAACGGGGCGGATACGCTGGAAAAGCAGGTGCGGCACATTCTCGGAAAGATCCTCATGCAGTTTGGGCTGCAGCTGGAAGGATTTTGTCCATGGGATCCGGGTTTTGCCTATGGAAAAACTGGAACAATTGCGTTATAATCTCTATAGATGGCCTTTGTATATGGCCTTTGGGCGTGGTTTGCCGGAAAGCAGGTGGCAGTGATGGCAGTAAAGATAAATCATTTTACAGGGCAGGCTCCTACGATCCTGCGGCTTCGCGACAGCGTTGAGAGGCTTCAGGATGTTGGCACGGAATTTTCCATGGAACTTTATGACCAGGAGGGTGTCCTGGTGGAGGAGCATCTGGAGAAGCTCATGAAGCAGATCGATGACCAGGGAGCCAGGCTTTCGGTTACGCCAACTTACGATGAGCTCAAGGAATACCGCACGCTGATCAAGAATTTTGTGGGTGAGGCGGTAGCGCATATGTACGATATGCACACCCAGGCGGGATGGGATCGCATGGGACGGCAGAAGGTCTATACGACGGTCAGGAAGATCGACAAAAAGCTGGAGGAAATAGCGGAAAAGCTCCGTTTGGGACAGGCGAAGCGCCTGGATATCCTTGCCAGCCATGATGCCATCCGCGGCATGCTGCTGGATCTCTATTTGTGATGGATATCGCATGGAAGGCGATTGTCGGGCATGAAGAGAATATTGCCCGTCTGAGAGCAATGCTGCGAGAGGGGAAACTTCCCCATGCAATGCTGTTCACCGGACCGGAGGGGGTAGGCAAGCGACGGGTGGCACAGGCACTTGCCGCTGCATTGTTGTGCGAAAGGGAGGAAGGTTCCTGTGGACTTTGCCCGTCCTGTCGTGCGCTTCTTCAGGAGAACCATCCGGATTTTCATATGGTGCTGCCGGAGTCCAGGGGAAAGTCGGCGCGCATCATTCGCATGGAACAAATACGGGAACTGCAGGGAGAAATTGCCCGTCTGCCCATTCTTTCCGGGCGGCGGGCGGTTATTATTGATGATGCGGAGCTCATGAACGATGCGGCGGCGAACAGTTTGTTGAAAACCCTGGAGGAACCGGTGGGGGACGTGACCTTTCTTTTGATTTCCGGCAGACGGAGTTCCCTATTGGATACGATTGTTTCCCGCTCCATGCCCGTGGGCTTCGGCATGCTTTCTGTGGAGGCAGTCGCGGAGCTTCTTGCAAGGGAGGGCGTTCCGGCAGAAGAGGCAAGGGAACTGGCTCTTCTTTCCGACGGCAGCATTGGACGTGCCGGGAAACTTCGTGCAGGAGACGGCATGTCATTGAGGAATGATGCGGCAGAGTTCCTTTGGCAGCTTGGCACGATGTCCATGGATGAGGTATGGTGCCGGGGAAAGTCCATGGGAGAATGGGAGAGGGAGCGTGTTTCCGGCTGGCTCTCCTATCTCGGCATGCTCTTTCGGGACATGCTGGTGCTTTGTTGTGGCGGCAGCAGTGAACTTCTTTATCATCAGGATCTTTGCCCACAGATTCTGGGGGCACTGGCGGATTTTCCTGAGGGGCGGATTTTTTCCATGCTGCGCCTTGTGAAAGAGACACAGCACCGTTTGCAGTCAAACGTGAATCTTCGTTTGCACATGGAAGGTTTTTTGATTAAAGTCAAGGATTTGTAAGGAACTGTGCAGCATGTATCCATTCTTGGCGCATGGTTTCCGGATATGGGGGAAAAGAGTTGCAGACAGTCATCGGTGTCCGCTTCAAGAAAGCGGGGAAAATCTATTATTTCAGTCCGGGACGACTTGCCATCGAAAAGGGCGATGGGGTCATTGTCGAGACGGCAAGGGGCATTGAGTACGGTTACACAGTTATCGGGCCGCGGGAGGTGGAGGACAGCGAGGTGGTGCTGCCGCTGAAAGTGGTTCAGCGCAAGGCCTCCGAAGCTGATGATAGGCGAATCCAGGAGAACAAGGAGAGGGAGAAGGAGGCGTTCCGCCTTTGCGAGAAGAAAATTGCAGAGCACGCGCTTCCCATGAAGCTGGTGGATGTGGAATACACCTTCGACCTGAATAAGATCGTGTTCTATTTCACCGCAGATGGGCGCATTGATTTTCGGGAACTGGTGAAGGATCTTGCCTCGGTATTCCGCACGCGCATCGAACTCCGGCAGATCGGCGTTAGGGATGAGGCGAAACTCATGGGAGGCATCGGATGCTGTGGGCGTCCTCTTTGCTGTGCTTCTTTTCTGGGGGACTTTGAGCCGGTCTCCATCCGCATGGCGAAGGAGCAGAATTTGTCCTTGAATCCGACGAAGATTTCCGGCATTTGCGGCAGGCTCATGTGCTGCCTGAAGTATGAGAGTGACTGCTATGAGGGCGACTGCAAGAGAAAAGCTGTGGTGCAGGCGCCGAAACCGGGGAGCCGGATTGTTTCCGTGGAGGGCGAGGGCAGGGTTATTTCCGTCAATGCCCAGAGGCGCACGACGACCATTCTGCTGGATGATAATAAGACCATTGTGGCTTCCTGGGAGGATATCGTCGAGAAGGATGAGGAGGAAGCTCCAAACAGCGGCAGGAACGAGACATGGGAACCTGCAAGTGACGAAGGGGAAGAGAAGGGGCAGGATGCGGGAAGGCCGGCCCCTGATGAGGAAGAGGGCTCTCATCGCCGCAGTTTCGGAAATCGCCCGCGCAAGCATCGGAAAGAGATGCACGAGAAACGTGATCACAAAGAAACAAAAGACTTGCGGGAAAAACGGGATACACGGGAAAAGAAAGAAAACAGGGATGAAAAGGAGGCAAAGGACGGGAATCGCAGCCGCGATAACCGCAGCCGCCGAAACCGAAAGGAAGTCCGCGACCGTGAGCCCGGCGGACACAGAAGAGATCGGCGCCCACGGGGTCCGCGGGACAGCAAACGAGGCGGGAACGGCACCCCGCCGAATGCAACCAGCCATGGCGGCTATGGAACGCCCTTTGCAGATGTATCGGTGAAGGGCAAGGGCGGAGAATGAAGGATGTGAAGCTCGGAGCCTTTGAACGCATGGATGACCTCATGCACAGCGGGCGGCGCATCATACAGAACACAAGGGAGTTCTGCTTCTCCATGGATGCCGTGTTGCTGGCGCATTTTCCCCGATGGAAAAGAGAGCAGAGGGTTCTGGAACTGGGGACGGGTACCGGAGTGATTCCGCTCATCATGGCGGATGAGGTGGCTCATGTGGATGCCATTGAGCTCAATCCTGTTACGGCGGAGCTTGCGAGACGGAATGTGAGCCTCAACGGGCTGGAGGAGAAGATTTCCCTGTGGGAGGGGGATTTTCGGGAAATACGGAAAATCTATGCCCCGGAGAGTTTCGATGTGGTGATTGCCAATCCACCCTACCGCCCTGTGGCGCATGGGCAGGTGAATGCCATGGACGGTGTGGCAAAAGCCCGGCACGAGTTTACGGCGACCCTGGAGGATGTGGTGGCTGCCGCCCGCTATGCCCTTCGGTTCCGCGGCACTTTTGCCATGGTGCATCTTCCGGAAAGACTCGGGGAAATTCTGGTGAGTCTCCACCGGCACCAGATGGAGGCGAAAAGGCTCCAAATGGTGCAGCCAA
This sequence comes from Selenomonadaceae bacterium UBA3796, assembly GCA_002369175.1. Lineage (GTDB taxonomy): Bacteria > Bacillota > Negativicutes > Selenomonadales > Selenomonadaceae > UBA3796. The sequence continues at coordinate 15,213 of DFES01000196.1, read as the reverse complement.
AGACCGGAAAAGCACCGAATATGATGCTTTTGGAGGCTGTGGTCGGTGGAATGCCGGGGGGGCTGAAGGTGCAGCCTCCCCTCATCGTCCATGAGGAGGACGGCAGTTACACGGAGGAGATTTTACGAATCTATGGATGAAAGGGAAAAAAGAAACGGAAATGCGGGACGGCTGTATCTTGCCGCGACTCCCATCGGGAATATGGAGGATATGACGTATCGCTGTGTCCGCATTCTCTCGGAGGTTCCCCTTATCGCGGCAGAAGATACGCGGCATACAAGACAGCTCCTGGCTCATTTCCATATCCATACGAGGCTCACGAGCTATCATGAACACAACAAACTGGTGAAGGGACCGGAACTCATCGGACATCTGTTGTCCGGAAAGGATCTCGTCTGCGTGAGTGATGCAGGGCTTCCCGGCATCTGCGATCCCGGAAGCCACCTGGCGGGACTGGCGATTGCGGCGGGGATTGAAGTTACACCTCTTCCCGGTGCAAATGCGGCGCTGTCTGCCTTGATATGCTCGGGGCTGGATACGGCAAGGTTCACCTTTGTGGGCTTTCTTCCCAAAACCGCGAAGAAGCAGAGGGCGCTTCTGGAAAAGCTGGAGCAGCGGGAGGAGACCCTTGTTTTCTACGAGGCTCCCCATCATCTCCGGGCGACGCTGAAAGAGCTTTCGGATGTGTTGGGAGAGGAACGGCAAGCTGTCGTCTGTCGGGAACTTACGAAGAAATTTGAGGAATTCCGCAGAGGAACCCTCGCCGAACATTTCGCATTTTATGGAGAGGAGGAGCCGCGGGGGGAATTCGTCCTCGTGGTGGAGGGATACAAAGAAGGCGGGTCATCTCCCTCCGGAGAACAGCCGAAAACTCCCGTGGAGCTCTACCGGTCATTCCTTCTGCAGGGCATGGAAAAGAAAGAGGCCATGCGGGAGGCGGCGAAGAAACTCGGCATCAGCCGCAGGGATGTGTACTCTGCCATCCTGGAGCAACCGGAGGGGCAGGATTGAACGATTGAGGAGGCATTTTTCGTGGAAAGGAAACCATTCTATATTACGACACCCATTTACTATCCCAGTGCAAAACTGCATATCGGACATGCCTATTGCACGACCATAGCAGATGCCATTGCGCGCTTCAAAAGACTGGCAGGATATGATGTGTTTTTCCTCACGGGATCGGATGAACACGGGCAGAAAATCCAGCAGGTAGCGGAGGAGGCAGGCGTATCTCCCATCGAGTATGTGGACAGGATCGTGGCGGGATTCCAGAATCTCTGGCAGAAGCTCCATATTTCCAACGATGATTTCATCCGCACGACAGAAGAGCGCCATCAGCGGGTCGTACAGGAGATATTCCGCCGCATTTACGAAAAGGGGGATATCTACAAAGGCACGTATAAGGGGCTTTACTGCACTCCCTGTGAGAGCTACTGGACGGAGCACCAGCTCGACGAGAATGGCTGCTGTCCGGACTGTCACCGTCCGGTGCAGGAGGTGGCGGAAGAGGCGTATTTCTTCAAGATGTCGAAATATGCGGACAGGGTTCTCGCCTATATTGAGGAAAATCCTGATTTTATCCAGCCGGTATCCAGAAGAAATGAAATGATCAATTTCATCAAACAAGGTTTGGAGGATCTTTGCATTTCCCGCACCTCCTTTGCGTGGGGAATTCCCGTGCCCATGGACACGAAGCACGTCATCTACGTTTGGTTCGATGCGTTGACGAATTACATCACGCCCATCGGATTTTTGGATGACAAAGAGAAGTTCGAAAAATACTGGCCGGCGGATATCCATCTGGTGGGCAAGGAGATCGTGCGGTTTCATTCGATTATTTGGCCCTGCATCTTGATGGCGCTGGAGCTTCCCCTGCCGAAAAAGATATATGGACATGGATGGCTTATTGTGGACGGGGACAAGATGTCAAAGTCCAAGAAGAACGTGGTGGATCCTCTGGCTCTTATCGAAGAGTTCAGTGCCGATGCCATCCGCTATTTCCTGCTCAGGGAAATCAATCTGGGGCAGGACGGCAACTTTTCCCGGGATGCCCTCATCACCCGCATCAATTCGGATCTCGCCAACGATTTGGGAAATCTTCTTCACCGCACCCTGAACATGATCGGCAAGTTCCAGGGCGGCATGCTTCTTCCTCCCCAGGGTGAGAGCGAAGTGGATGCATCTCTCAAAGCAAATGCGGCAGAGATGGTGAAGGCCTATGAGGAAGAGATGGAGTCCATGCAGCTGAGCAGTGCCATCAAGAGGGTATGGGCTTTCATCAGCCGCGCAAACAAGTACATCGATGAAACGGCTCCATGGGTATTGGCGAAATCTCCCGAAAAGAAGCAGGAACTTGCCAATACCATGTACAACCTGGCAGAGAGCCTTCGCATCATCAGCGTTGTCATTTCCCCTTACATGCCCGTGACGGCAGAGCGCATATGGAAGCAGTTGGGGCTTCCGGGGGAATTCTCAGAGATGAGTCTTGGGGATATCCGGGCATGGGGCGGCACCCCAGGGGATTTGAAGGTTGGCGTGCCGGAGCAGCTCTTCCCGCGCATTGAAGAGGAAAAAGAGGAAGCGTCATCCTCCAAACAGGAAGTTCCGTCCGGAAAGGAAAAGAAGGACGGGGAAAAGAAAAAACAAAAGAAAGAAGAAGGTCACGACGAGATCAGCATTGAGGATTTCTCCAAGATACATTTGAGGGTGGTGAAGGTTCTGGCGGCAGAGCCTGTGCCGAAGACGGAGAAGCTCCTGAAGCTTACGGTGGATCTCGGCGATGAGAAGCGGGAAATCGTATCGGGGATTGCCCAGCATTATGAACCGGAAGAAATCATCGGAAAGAATGTGGTCATGGTCATCAACCTCAAGCCGGCGAAGATTCGCGGGATTGTTTCCCACGGCATGGTTCTGGCGGCCTCTCATGAGGATGATCTGCAGCTTCTGGATGTGGACATGCCCGTAGGAAGCAGGGTGCGCTGATGGAACTCGTGGATACGCATGCCCACTTGAATGATGAAAAGTTCTCTGAAGATTTGGCGGAGGTTGTTGCGCGGGCAAAGGAAGCCGGTGTGTCCGGCATTATCAACATGGGGGATACCATGGAGTCCTCAGCGCGCGTAGTGGAACTGGCCGGAGCCATGGAGGGGCTTTTTGCCGGCGTAGGCATCCACCCGGAAGAAGCCCGCGAGATGACGGGAGAGGATGATGACCGTCTGGCAGCCTGGGCAGAAAATCCCAAGGTTGCAGCCATTGGCGAGATCGGTTTGGATTATTACTGGGAAAAGGATCCGGAGAGACGCCTTCTGCAGAAAAAGATGTTCATCCGCCAGCTGGATCTGGCCCGCCAGCTGCATCTTCCCGTGTGTATCCATGACAGGGAGGCGCATGGAGATCTGCTTGCCATTTTGAAACGGGAAGGGAAGGGGCTTCGCGGTGTGCTCCACTGCTATTCCGGCAGTCTGGAGATGGCCAGGGATATCTTTCGCATGGGCTGGTTCATCGGCGTGGATGGACCCCTCACCTTCAAGAATGCGGCAAAGCTTCCGGAAATCATTGCCTATGCGCCGAGGGATATGGTGCTGGTGGAGACAGATGCTCCTTACATGGCTCCCGTGCCCGTGCGCGGCAAGCGGAACGAGCCTGCCTATGTGCGCCATGTGGCGGAAAAGGTTGCGGAGATCTGGGGCGTGAGCCTGGAAGAGGCTGCTGCCCAAACCACGCGAAATGCGGAACATATCTATACAAAAATAAAATCGTTATGATAGCTTTTGGGAATATAAGGGCTGTCGGCAAAATTCGCCGGCAGCCCTTATTTTATAGGACTTTAAGCCTTTTCATTTTCTTTTCAGTAAAAAGTGGTAGGAATGCCCTGCAAAACGGTCACTTGTGGGGACGCTGTCCATTTTTACAGTATTTTTTCAGATATAAGTGGGAGAATATGACCATAGAAGTTGAAATAAAGCATTTTATTCGATATTTATTGGGAGTTCAGCCTGTTTCTTCAAAGCTGTTGAAAGGGGGAATTGAATGAGTTTACGGAAGATGACCGTATTCCAGAAAAACAAGAAAAAAATTGCACTCAGTCTGATGTTAGCTTCCTTCATGATGCTGACAACAGGTTTCACACAAAAGGATGTTCAACATGTCACAATTGAGGTGGATGGACGTGTCATAGACACGCATACCGCCGACGTCAGCCCGGAGCGCATCCTGCGCCATGCAGGGATTTTGCTTGGGGACAAGGACGAGTATCGTTTGAAGAAAAATGGAAATCAGACGGAAATCACGGTTTACCGCACTGTTCCGGTAACCATTGAGTATCAAGGACAGGTAAGTGAAGTTTTGACCAGCAAGCCGACAGTGGAAGAAGCCCTGCTTGATTTGGGCTATAACCTGGAGGACTATGATGTCGCTCCGGGATTGGATTCGACAATACATGAAAATCTCGATATAGTACTGACTGACAGCGAAGCAAAGCTTGCGGCGGAGGAAGCCGCAGCAGAAGCTGAGAGACAGCGCGAAGAACAGGTGGAGACGTCACGGGGCATGGCTCGTTATTCCGATGCCCTTTACATGGAGGCAAGCGCCTACCTGCCGACAGATGGCGGCGGTGCAGGCATCACAGCTTCCGGTATGGTAGCCCAGCGTGGCGTTGTGGCTGTGGATCCCGATGTGATACCTCTTGGTACGCGTCTTTACATTCCCGGCTATGGTGAGGCAATCGCCGCCGATACGGGCGGAGCCATTGTTGGACACAAGATTGACCTCTGCATGGAGGATTATGGCGAGGCCATGGAATTTGGCCGCCGCGATATTACCGTCTATGTGCTGATTTAAAAAAAGCGTTTTCCTGAAAAGATGTTTTCAGGAAAACGCTTTTTTTGCTCCTGTGTTTCTTATGGATCGAAGTAGAGAGGAGAGCCGTCGGCCTCCGCTTTTTGTATCAGGAGTTTCAGGCGCTGGATGTTTTTTTGATGGCGGTCGATGGCGAAGCCGATGCGGGTGTGCTCTTCCTCGGTGAAATCACCTGTGCGGTTGCGCTCCTCAATGATTTTGAGGCGGTTTTCCACCTCGTGCAGTTCATCCGTCAGAAGCTTTTTGTGTTCAAGGGCGAAGCCGTAGACGGCACGAAGCTGTTCCTCTACATATTTGGCGTAGCCCGGCTCACCGGAGGCTTCTTCCAGGTGTCTTGCCACATGGCAGATGATATCGAAGGGATTTTCGGCGTTGTAGATCATTTGGAGGATTTCCATTTTTATTTGCTGCTCCTGCCCGTGGGGACGGGAGATGGAGGCTGCAGTTTCGCTGGCATTTGTCATTTCGTTTCACCGTTTTTCCTTGACAGAATGTTTCTTTTCCTTATGATGAAGTATAGCAGTTGCCCATGGAAAAAGCAATGGAGATACTTTTCAACGCGCAAAGGAAGGGTTGTGATGTGGTGGAGATGACTTGCATACGTCCGGAATACGTTGCGAAGTTCCGGTGTGACGGAAGAATATGCGGCAGTCATTGCTGCAGGGATTGGAGTGTGCCGGTGGATCCTGTGACGCACCGAAAGTACATGGAACTTGGAAGGAAGGGTCTGGAGGAGGACATCGCCGGACGTTTTCCGGTCAGGGATGAAAAGGGAAACTATCCGGTACAGCTCCGGGATGACGGCTGCTGCCCGTTTCTGCAGGAGGATTGTCTTTGCCGCATGCAGGCAACGTATGGAGAGGATTATCTTTCAGATATTTGCTACTCTTATCCGAGGGTAAACTATCGGGTGGGGGATACGGTGGTGCAGTCTCTGACTATGAGTTGTCCGGTGGCTTTGCAGAGCCTTTTGGAGCAGGAGGAGCCCCTCCGCTTCCATAAGGTGCAGGAGGAGGTGCGCCTGGGCTGGTACACCGATGTGTCCGACAGGGTGCAGTCTTGCGGGGAGCTATGGCAGGAGTTGCAGCTGGAAGGCATTCACCTTCTTCAGAATCGAGAACTCGAACTGGAGCCATGTCTCTTCGTTCTTCTCCTTTTCTATCAGGAGGCTCAGTCCTGCCTGGAAGGAGGGAAAGGGACGGCTCTTCCGAGGCTTTTGGAGTCCGTTCGGTCCGGAGCGTTTGCCCTGGACGCTGCGCGGCAGCTGGAGGGTTGTGGCAGAGAGCTTTGCGAACATGCACGGATCATGGTGGAGCTGTTTCACGAACTCTATGGCATGCCTGCCAACGAGGAGCGTCTGCAAGCCGTAATGGCTGTTTACGATGCCGAATATCCTCTCTTTATGGAAACATTTTTGCATAACAGGCGGCTCTTTTTTGAAAATTATCTGGCCAATGAGTTCTTCCTTCGTTTTTATCCCTATGCCTATAAGGATTCCCTGGAACAGAATGCAAGGGTATTCCTGCTGGCATGGAAAGTGGTGGAATGCGCTCTTTTGATGATGTCGGTCAAAAGCGGCATGGATCCGGAGAGCGTGATTCTCGGGATTGCCCGGATGACAGAACGACTTGACCATCATAAGGATGGCATGGAAAAAATTCGGAGCTATGCCCGGGAGATGGGAGAACTGGGCTGTTCGGCATTCGCAGAAAAGATACTTTGTTTGTAATGGGCAGCGGCGGCCGGGGAAAGGGCAGATGGGGTGTCTGCAAGGTTGCATTTTTCTTCGGATGAAGGTATGATGAAAGTGATGAATTTTGTAAAATTTTGAGGGGAAATGCGTATGCGGAAAAAATGGATGATTGCTGCTGCCCTGAGCGCACTGTGCCTGCTGCCGACGGCTCCTGCCGCAGCGGCGACGGATCCATGGGCGGCTGCTGCACAGGCGCTTGGCATCTATGGTGCGTACAAGTCAACACTGACGGATATCCTGCGCGTGGGCAACAATGTCCATGCACAGATGAGCAGCCGCAGGCAGGATCTCCAGAAGAACGGGCGGAACCGGAACGTACAGGACGATCTCTTGGTGAACCGCATCATGGAGCAGCTGATCACAAAGGGGGATTACGCTATGCGGGTGAATTCCCTTCCTTTTGTATGGGCGGTAAACGACAGCAGTTCGTTCAACGCTTCCTGTTACCCGACGAACTACATCAGCGTGAACCGCGCTTTGGTACGGGGGCTGGACTCGGATGAGGATGCCCTGGCGGCGGTTCTGGCTCATGAAATGGTGCATGGCCTCAAGCAGCACAGCGCCTATAGCTATGCCCAAGCTGTGGCCCAGTCCATGGGCATCACCATGGTCGGTGTGGAGACGGGCAGGGTGGATTGGCAGAAGCTCAACGGTCTTGTGGGGTATTCCATAGCGACAAATATCATGATGCCAACGGAAATGGAGGCGGATGAGGAGGGCTTCCGCATCATGACAAGTGCGGGGTTCAATCCGGGCGGGCCGGCAGCGGCCATGGCTCGCATGCGCCGTTATCTGCGCTATGAGACCACGGATATGTATGAATTTGACAGCCAGGATAAGAAGAGGAACGACGAGTACAGCGACCATCCGGAGACGGCGGAAAGGGAGAAGAAGCTTCTGGAAATGGTGACGGAGTACAGTGCAGGCCATGTGACAGTGGAAAACAAAAGGGATGTGCTCATTGACGGAGAACTTCTGCTTTCTGCGCCGGATACAGGGGAAGAACGTGACAATACATGGGAGAACGCTTATTACATCGCAGGAGGCTTGGCCAAGGCGTTCCATGATTATGAGGATGTTTCCGGCTGGCAGTTTCGGAGAGCCGGAAATGGAACAATGGATTTTCTGGGGAGCGGACGGGTGTATCGCTGCCTTAAGCGCATGGTGGCGAGCGATGACATGATCCGGCGGCTGGAAGCTATGGTTGTGGCTGCCTATCAAAAAGAACAACGTTCGGATGTCAGGAAAAAGCTTCGGGAAGCGGCAGAACTGCGGAAGAAGGAACTGGATAACATCCGTCAGGAGGCACTGGATGCAGACAGGAAGCTTGCCGAGCGGCTCCGCTACAACAGCGATGCCTACAGTGACTACGGATATAGCGGCCTGGCCATGGTTGAGATGGAGCGGGCCATGGCAAGCAAACATCAGGATAACTTGGCAGAGTGTTATGTGATTCGAGGACGCGCCAAGGCCGTGGACGGAGATTTTGCTGCTGCATTGCAGGATGCGGACAGAGGAATTTCCATGGATGACAAAAATCCCATCAATTATTTGAACCGGGCGGATATTTACCGCATGATGGGGGATATGGAAAAGGCTTTGGCAGACTGCACGAAAGCGCGGGAAATGGACGCGAAGAGCGCAGTCGCATGGCTTCTTACGGCGGAGGTCTATGATGACATGAATCGTCGGGAAGAAGCCATGGAAGCTTATCGGAGGCTTCACGAACTTTCTTCTGAAACAGCGATTCCCAGAAGATACCTGAAGGAGATCGACCCCAAGGCCGCAGAGAAAATGGAAAGGGAAGAAGCGAAGAAGCAGAAGGAACTGCAGGAGCAAAAGAACAGGAAAGAAGCAGAGGGGAAGGGCAAATGAGCCAGGATAGACAGGAAAAGGTATTGGCTCTCCTGGATGGCATCCGAGGGGTCTGTGCGGCACAGCACAAAGTTGTCACAGATATCCGGGAGCAGGAGTGGGTTCGCTATCTGGACAATCCGGAGATGGATATGGGAAGGGGAGGAATTCCTGCCGGAAAGAATGAAGATGGAAACGGCATTCTTCTGGATGTAGGCCGTCCGCAGCATCTGTCCTGCCCGTCTCTGCCGGATTCCCTTGCGGGCTGGCTGGCAACACCGCATTGGGAAGATTTTCATGTGGATGATGTGGAGCCCCATTCCAGGCTGACGAGGGTCACAGAGCAGATGGGACAGGTTGTCATGCGCTTCCATGACAGTGAACGCCGTGTGCGGGAGTTCCAGAACTGGCGGAAGGAACGGACGAAATGGCGCAATGAGGAGCGGAGGAAACAGGAGGAACAGAAGCTTTTTGATGACCTTTACCGCGTATATGAACATTGCCGTCAACATGCCGAAAAGGTAGAGCTGGTTGCCGGCAACGGATTTTTTTTCGGCGGGGCGGATTCCGGGCGAAATCATCCCGCGTTGCTGAAACGAGTATACATACGTTACAGCGGAAATGGGCGCATGCAGATCCTTGATGCCCAGGAAGAGATGGAATTCTACCGGGAAATTTTCATGGGGCAGGAGGATATCACGGAGGATGCTTTGCGCGTCCTCCAGAGGAAGGTCATGGCATCCGGTGTGCATCCCCTGCAGAGGGATCTGGGGGAGCGGCTGCTTAAGGACATGGCGGCCTCCCTGGGGGGGAAGTGCCGGTATTCGGCGAAAGGCCTGCAGGTTCTTCCAACGGATAAGTACATCCTTTACGAGCGTCCCGTGCTTTTTTTGCGCCGGAGGGATCCCGGCAATGAGAAGCTGGTATCCGCCATTATGGAGCGTATGGGGGAAAATGGGGATGCGCCGCTGCCGCTTCTTGATATGGTGGAAGAAAAGCAGCAGGGAGGAAAAGGGGCTGCCTCTGAGGAAACTTTGGCGGATGTGCGCGGAGAAGCAGCGGATATCCTGCTGGCCAAGGCGGCCAATGCGGAACAGATGGGAATTGTACGGAAGCTGGACGGGGCTTCCGCTGTTGTGGTACAAGGTCCTCCCGGTACGGGGAAGACCCATACCATCGCCAATTTGCTGGGACATTTTCTCGCTCAGGGCAAGCATGTGCTGGTGACGAGCTCCACACGAAAGGCACTGAGCATTCTCAAGGACAAGCTTCCGGAGGGGATTCAAAGCCTCTGCGTGTCCCTTTTGGAGAATTCCTATGGCGACATGGATCGTTCTGTGGCCGGCATCTGCGATATGCTGGGCGGGGTCACCCCGGAGGATATGGAACAGGAGGCCGAGGCTCTGCGCCGGAGCAGGGAAGAAGCGCGGCGGGATATCCGGGCTCATCGGGATCAGGTTCTCCGCATTCATAAGCTGGAGAAGAAAAAGGACTTCTTTGTCTTTGGAGGGGAAGCTTATTCCCTATCCGGTATGGCACGTTTCCTTCATGGGCATGAACGCCTGCTGGAAATCATTCCCGGAAGAATCGAAGAGGGAAAGGAGATCCCGCTGGGCAGGGAAGAACTTTCCCTGCTCTATGGCAGTAATGGAATTTTTACCCGGCAGGATCTGAAGGAAATGGCCGAAAATCTGCCAAAGAGCGGAAGGATTCTCGCGCCCGACGATGTGGAAGCCCTTTTCCGGCAGCAGGATCTTCTGGGGGAGCGTGAAAGAGGACTCCTTCAGGAACTGCCGGATTGGTCCGTGGAAGAAGAACAGGTTCTTTACCGGCATGAGCAAATCGTGACGGAGTTTCAGGCAGATGCTTTTCTTGCAGCGGAAGCAGATTATCGGCAGATGGATTTCGTCTGGATGGATTCCGTGTGGGCAAGGGAGGCCGTATTGGCCGGCAGGCAGGCGGGCACGGCGAGGAAAGCATGGGAACAGATGGGAAAGGACATCGAGAGGGTGCAGATTCTCAAGGATGAGGCGTTGGTTCCTTTGCTGGGGCATAAAGTGGAGTGTCCCGAGGAATTCCTGACAGATGATCGAGCCTTGGAAGACCTTGCGGATATGCGGCTGGCGCTGGAAGCCCAGGGAAGTATGTCCCTTTTTCAGAAATTATTCCGCAGCAGATGGAGGAAGCTCTCCCGGCGAATCCGCGTGGACGGGCACGGCATCCGAAATGCCGGGGACTGTGAACTGGTCCGGAAGTATCTTCGTTTGGAACAGATGCGGAGGAAGGTGGGGCTGGAGTGGGATCAGCTTCTCACCCATTGCGGAGAGATGGCCTATGAGGAACTGTGGAAGTCGGAGGATGATGCGGATGATATCTGCCGTGCGCGATGGGAACAGATAAGGTATTGCCTGGATTGGTACGATAAACGCAGGGATTCTTTTTGGGAGCATCTGCGTCAGGCGGGGGTGATTCTGGAGAAAATACTGCCGGAGGATGAGCGCTTCATGACGCCCAGGCAGCAGATGGCAATGGAAATCCATTGGCTGCAGGAGTCCTGGCCCCAGTGTGCAGCGTTGATCCGTCTGGAATGTATTGAGAAACAGGCACTGATGAAGAATTTTCATCGGCGGATCGCGGAACTGTCGGAGCGGCGTTCCCAACTCTCCAAGAGAATGGCAGCTGCCCTGCAAGGGCGGAAGAGCGCAGCTTATCGCAGGGAATATGACAAGCTGCTCCATTATGAAAGCCTGGAGGACAAGTTCAAGGAGCGCACGGGACTCCTGGCGAGACTTGCGCATGCTGCCCCGGATTGGGCGGCTGCTATCGCATGCCAGCGCGGGATCTCCGGTATGCAGGAGGTTCCCGAAGAATTGGAGGAGGCGTGGAAATGCCGCCAGTTCGTCCAGCAATTGGACAAGGCGCGTTTGGATGGGGGCGGGAATGAGGAAATCTTGCATCAGGGGATTGCACGGCTTTTATCCATCACGGCCGCACTGGTGGAGAAACTCGCCTGGCAGCATCTTTTGCGGGAACTGCAGGACGGTGACCGGCGGGCGAATCTCATGGGATGGTACAAGGAGATGAAACGGGCGAACAAGAACGGAAGTCGGAGCAGCTCTCGCCGCGCCCGCACACTGCGGAAGCAGATAACGGAGCTTCAGCCCATCATACCGGCATGGATCATGCCGTTGGACAGGGTTTGGGAGACACTGCGGCCGGAGAGCCGCAAATTTGATGTCATCATCGTAGATGAAGCAAGCCAGGCGGATATCACGGCGCTGCCCCTTCTTTATTTCGGGCACAAGGTCATTATCGTGGGGGATGACAAGCAAGTGGCTCCCGAGGGAATCTCTTTGAAGGGGGAGGCAGCAGCTTTCCTGCAGGAAAGCATTGCCCCCTACGAGGTGGAGGCATCTCTTTACGATGCTGCCCGCATGCGCTTCGAGACACGCATGCTCAAGGAGCATTTCCGTTCGGTTCCTGAAATCATCGGTTATTCCAACCAGCTTGTCTATGACAACCTCATACAGCCCCTCAGGGAATCCAGCGGCAGCCTCTTAAAGCCTGTGGTTTCCTACGAGGTGGATGGGCTGAGGGACAGGGAACGGGAAGTGAACTGGCGGGAAGCGGAGGAAATCGTCGTGCTCATGATGGCCTGCATGGAGCAGCCGGAGTATGAAGGGAAGACCTTCGGCGCAATTGCGATGCAGGGAGAGGAACAGGGGCGCCTGATTCGGGAAATTGCCCTGCGCCGTGTGGGCATTCCCTGTCTGGAGGACAGGAATTTCCTCTGCGGCAGCCCTGTGACCTTCCAGGGAGATGAGAGGGATGTGGTGTTCCTTTCCCTGGTCGATGACAAGAACTCGGTCAGGGAGCTTGGCAGAGGCGATGTTGTCAAACGCAGCTACAATGTTGCGGCCAGCCGTGCCCGTGACCAGCTATGGGTCATTCATTCCGTCGGAACAGGGGACTTGGCTTACAGCGATATCCGCAGGGGGCTGCTTGAGTATGCGGCATCCCCGGAGGAGCATGGGGAGCCTGAGGAGGAAGAAAGACACCTCGTTCCCTCATTCAACCGCGAGGTGGCGGAAGCCCTTCGGCGGAGAGATTTCCACGTGGAGGAACAATGGCCGGTGGGATCCTATCGCATCCATACGGCAGTGATTTTTCAGGAGAAAAGGGCGGCCATTGTCTGCGAGGGCGAGGATGGAGACGTGGATGAAAAGCAGTTTTTGGAAGAACAGCGGAAACAGGCCGTACTGGAGCGTCTGGGGTGGGTCTTCCTGCGCCTTCGTGGGAGCGAATTTTATCGTTCTCCTGAGAACGCCATCGACCGGATGGCGGAAAATCTGCACCGTTTGGGCATTTTATCCGTTGGGCAGGAATGGGATGGACACTCTGTGGGGAAGATGCGATCGGATCTTCTGATGCGGGTGATGGAGTCGGCAGCCCGTATTCGCGAGGAATGGAGAAAAGAGGATTTGCAGGACAAAAAAATAAAATAAAAAAATGCTTGACAAACATGCAGCAAATGGATAAAATATATTTTGTCAGTCAGCGGGGGCATCTTCGGTGGCGGCGGAATGCGGAAATAGCTCAGTGGTAGAGCACCACCTTGCCAAGGTGGGGGTCGCGAGTTCGAGCCTCGTTTTCCGCTCCATATTGCGGAAATAGCTCAGTGGTAGAGCACCACCTTGCCAAGGTGGGGGTCGCGAGTTCGAGCCTCGTTTTCCGCTCCATATCGCATGGTGCCGCTTTTGGGCGGATTCCATAAATCTATGGGCCTATAGCTCAGTTGGTTAGAGCAACCGGCTCATAACCGGTCGGTCCTTGGTTCAAGTCCAAGTGGGCCCACCAAAAACAATATATCGCTTTGTGACTCAGTAGCTCAGTTGGATTAGAGTATTTGACTACGAATCAAAGGGTCGGGGGTTCGAGTCCCTCCTGGGTCACCATAATGGGTAGGTGGCCGAGTGGTTAAAGGCAACAGACTGTAAATCTGTCATCTTCGGATTACGATGGTTCGAATCCATCCCTGCCCACCACTTGAAGAAATGAGAGTCTTGTGTATGCAAGGCTCTTTTTTATGTGCAAAAGATGATGGGGAACAGACTGTAGGTATCAATGAAATGCTTCACTGGGCAGGAAATTCCTCACCTCGTGTCGAAATCTGTCGCAGAACGGTATGCTCGTGGGACGTAGGAAAGAATCGAAGAGGCTGCTGCACTCATGCGAAATGGAATGATGCGATGTGTTGAAAAAGTTTAAAATAACATGCAATGCTGCAGGACGAGTGGGAGCTCTCCTGGTGTGCGTCATCTTGTCGGCTCTGTTTATGTTGACGTTCACTGCTCATGCTCAGGAAAATGCCAAGACTGTGCGTGTGGGCTGGTATGAATCGCCATTTAATCAGACGGACGAATTTGGCCGCCGTTCGGGCTACACATATGAATACCAGCAGAAGATCGCCGCCTATACCGGCTGGAACTACGAGTATGTGGAGGGAAGCTGGCCGGAACTGATCCAGATGCTGATGGATGGAGAGATCGACCTGATGAGCGACATCTCCTATACCGACGAGCGTGCGGTGAGTATGCTGTTCTCCGAACTGCCCATGGGCACGGAGGAATACTTTGTCTTTGTCGCGCTGAACAGCGAAAGTGGTATCCATCCCGAAGATTTTAGCTCCTTCAACGGCAAGCGCGTCGGTGTCAACAAGGGCAGTTTGCAGGAATCCCTGTTCCTGGACTGGGCAAAAAAGAAGAATCTTCAGGTGGAGGTCGTAGGGTTGACAGGGAGCGAGGATGAATCTGTCTCCATGCTGAACCGGGGAGCGTTTGACGCACTTGTTTCCATCCACACCTTCGACAGACACTACGACATGATGCCGGTATGCAGAATCGGTTCGTCCGACTTTTTCTTCGCGGTGAGCAAGACCCGGCCGGAGCTTTTGTCGGAGCTGGATTTTGCTATGAGCCAGATTAAGGAGGATAACGTTTATTACATACAGAATCTTTACAGCAAGTATATCAGCTGCTCTGGGAATGAGTTGTTTCTCACCCCGAGTGAGTTGCACTGGCTTGCCGGACACGGGCCAATCCGGGTAGGCTACCGGGACGATTACCTCGCTTTCTGTGCGCAGGATCCAACTACCGGAGAACTGACCGGCGCGCTGAAGGACGTTCTGCATCTGGCTTCCTACAGCGCGGAAAATGCGCAGCTTGAATTTGTGGCGATTCCCTTCAGCACTCCTCAAAGGAGCTGCGCGGCATCCGTGGCGACGACATCATGGAAATCCTGCTCACAGACTACGACTGGAAAGATGTGCGGGAGGAGGCCGTCAAGGCCGGAGTGGATGCCGTCTTGCACAAGCCGCTGTTTGCCGACACCCTGACCCAATGTGTGCAGGACACCATGTCCCGGCGGGAGAATGCTGCGGCGAAGGCGCCCGAGCGCACCGCTGAGGAAGACGCTCCGGCATCTGCAGGACTGGAGGGCAGCAGGGTGCTGATGGCGGAGGATATGGATGTCAATGCAGAGATACTGATGGTTTTGCTGGAGATGCGGCAGATCCGCTCCGAACGCGCAGAGAATGGTCAGCTTGCCGTGGAAATGTTCTCAAAACACCCTGCAGGATACTACAACGCTATCCTCATGGATATCCGTATGCCTGTCATGGATGGTCTGGAGGCCACCCGCACAATCCGCTCTATGGAAAGACCGGACGCAAAGAGCATCCCTGTCATCGC
>DFES01000026.1 GCA_002369175.1 Selenomonadaceae bacterium UBA3796 | reverse complement strand
AGCCATCTGCTTTGTCATCGTCGGTTGACGTAGCACCGCTACGTCGCCCTCCTCTTCCTAGCATCTGACCACATATCGAACAATTGATTATTCTAAATCTAAACGAGGTCTTACACTAGATTTGAGTTCCCCGCAGAATTTACTTGCATGAAAGAAATCTTCTGTTTATACTGAATACAATAGGGAGAGGCAAAACACACCAGTGAATTTTACTGTTCGCCAATATAGAAAGGCAGGAAGAAAATATGGCTCAGAAAGTATTGATCGTCGTCGATATGCAAAATGACTTCATTGATGGCGCCTTGGGTTCGAAAGAAGCAGCAAGCATCGTAGACCATGTTGCGGAAAAAATTCGTGAAGCAGAAGAACATCAGGACACCATTGTTTTTACCCAAGATACCCATGATGCGAATTACTTATCTACCGAAGAAGGAAAAAATCTCCCAATCCCCCATTGTATCCGAAATACAAAGGGGTGGGAGATTTCCGACCGGCTCCCGTTGCCAAAAGAATACACGATTTTTCACAAGGAAACGTTTGGTTCGTCTGCTTTAAGTGAATTCATTGCCAAACTGGCGAGAACGAAAGAAGATTACGTTTTTGAAGTCATCGGGCTTTGTACGGATATTTGCGTCTTGTCAAATGCGGTCGTGGTGAAAACATTTTTCCCCAATGCGCATATTGTCGTAGACGCCGCTTGTTGTGCAGGGGTTACGCCCCAATCTCATGATACGGCACTGGATGCAATGAAAGCGATTCAGATTGAAATCATCCACCAAGGAAAGGAACCCTGGAGGAATTCCACCTGACCCGCCGAAAAAAGCACACTGTTTCACGTGAAACATTCCGAACGCAAGCCCCCCAACCCTGCAATTTTCTTTGCGGGATTGGGGGGCTTGTTGTCATCACATGATACCATGAAGTTCCTTCTCATGGAATTCATCGGCTACTTCCAGTATTTTGTCCTTTGCGGCGAAGAATGCCTCAACTACTTTCGGATCAAAATGACTGCCGCTTTCCTCCTCGATGATCTGGAACGCTTTGTCATAGGGAAACCCCTTCTTGTAGCTTCGAGTGGATATGAGGGCATCGAAAACATCAGCCACCGCCATGATGCGGGAGGAAAGGGGGATCCCCTCACCGGAAAGGCCGGAAGGATAGCCTCGGCCATCCCATCTCTCATGGTGATACGTCGCGAGATTCTTTGCCTCGTAGAGATACTCGGAATCGGGCACCGTTTTGATAAGACTCCCGATGATCTTTCCCCCTGCCGTAGCATGGGTTTTCATCATCTCAAATTCCTCTTCCGTCAGCTTTCCGGGTTTGTTCAAAATCGCATCCGGAATGGTGATTTTTCCTACATCATGGAGAGGAGCCGACTCCACCATATTCTTTATGTAGTCATCCGTCAGAATGTCCGGATATATGCCTCTTTCTTTCATCTCTGTCGCAATGATCTCCACATAGGATGCGGTTTTCCGAATGTGCTGCCCCGTATTCTTGTCCCGACGCTCCACCATATCAGCCAGTGTCAGAATCAAGGCGGTCTGCATTTTCGCGATGGTTTCGCTCTTTGTGCGGATATCTGTCATATAACGCACACTGTTCCGCGTCATGATGACAAAGGAACGATAGAGATTCTCCACCTCATCCCCTGTGCGGATGTTGATCTTGCTGATTTTTTCAAGGCTCTGCTCCAAGGCTTCCTCATTGTTGTAGTCGAAGATGCCGGCGGAATGCGCCATGGTATTGATGGGAAGTATCAGATTGTACTTGGCAAACCAGAAGGTGGAAAGAAGGATGAGGGCAAAAATAACAAAGAAAATGATGCTCAGTTTCGCAGTAAAATCCCGTGCCTGCACCCGGACATTCTCCATAGAGATGTCCACGATTGCGTAGCCCTGGCAAAATCCCTTATCATCGTAGATGGGCGAATAGGAGGTGATGAGCCATCCGTATTCATCCTCGGAGATAATGGGACGAATAGCTCCTCCGGCCAACAAGGTCGGAAGATATGCCTCAACCGCCTTATCAAAGGGAACGATTGAACCGGGCTTGGCGCCCTTTTCCTTCTTCGTATCCAAATCGAATATCACATGATTGCCATCTTCCATGACCCGGTATACATAGATGAACTCGATGGATGAAGAAGACTCCATGATGTGATAGAGCCTGCGCTCCGTCTCCATGTAGTCCTCTGCCATGACTCCCTTGGACAGAAAATCGTTGATCCGATTCGGGTCAATGGAACTTCCAATCAACTTGGAAACGCCCTCGCTGATTCGCTTATGCTCCTCCGTGGTTTCTTCCATATAGACCTGATAGCTGACAGTCACGGAAATAAATGCAAATATGAAAAGAGCGGCAGCAAGAAGCAACGTAATCTTTGTCCTTAGGGACATTTTCCGGCACTCATCCCATGCCATGGCATCAATTTCCTTTGCGGAAAGTGGGGTTTGATGCCAGACAAGATCCTTGAGCGGACTCCGATTCATCTTCTTATCTCCATGATGATCATCCATTGGGGCTCTCCTTACAGTTTTTTCTTACTTCTTCTTTGGCTTGACCTTCAATCTCTTATCCAAGAATTTGAATACCCTATCCATGGTACTCTTCTCCATAAAATGCTCCAAACGATGGCCTGCGCCCTTCAACACAACGTATTCCACATTGCTGGAACCAATGATATGACGCAATTTATCGGCAAAACCCTCGCTTTGACTGATGGGGCATATCGGATCTTCTGTGCCGTGCAAAATGAAAAAGGGTGCAGCATCCGGCCCTGTATAGCGCACAGGGTTGCTGAAGGCTACCAGCTCCGGGATGGTCGTTATGGGCGCTCCGTACATTTCCAAGCCGTAACTCTCTTCGTTCCGGGAGATGGCAGGACGAATGCCCAGAGCCTTAAAATCACGATCCATGTGCAAATCATCCAATTCCGGGAACCATGTCACAACAGCATTCACACGGCTGCTCTTCCCGCGTATTCCGATGGAATCCTCCTCCAACTCGGGACGGCTGGAGGAAGTGCCGAGGAAAGCTGCCAGCCGTCCTCCGTAGGAAGCCCCCCATGCGGCGATATGCGAGGAGTCCAGGTTATATTTTGCGGCATTCGCCTTGAGATAGCGAACGGCTGCCTTGGCATCCATGACATCCGAAGGAAAACGGGCTTCCGGCGTCTCGCGATAATTGACGCAGACAACGGCATACCCATGGGAAAGTCCCATGGTACGCCAACTTTCATTCATAGAAGCTTTATCCTCTCCTCTTCCATGAAAGACCATAATGACGGGAAATGGGGCGATTCCCTTGGACGGGAGGAAAATATCCATTTTCTGCGCGCTGGAAGCTGTACCATAGGCGACATTCAGCCACTGTTTCTCCCTCACTTCCCCGGTGGGATACTTTTTTTCCGAGACAGGCTTCACAGGCGCAGTTGCTGAGGTATTCCCATAGCTTGTTCCGGAAGGTTTTCCGGAAGAATTTCCCGTGGTACTTCCGGAAGGCTTTTCGGAAGGCTTTTCGGAAGTTTTTCCGATAGTTTTTTCGGAAGGTGTTTCCGCAGAGGTTTCACGAGGATTCCTTGCTTCGTAGACAGGGTGGGCATCCTCCGTCATATCCCTGATTTCCCTGTCGGACTCCCGCGTATACTGTGAAGTCTGTCCATCGGAGGAGGCTCCACAGGCCGCAGGCATCAAAAAGAGCGCACCTGCCGCCCATACAGAGGCCATGAAGGACAGCCCTGCTTTTTTCTTTCTCATCTGATCTTACAACCTTTCCCTGAAAAATAATAGGACTGCCGCCTACGGAACATATAGCGACAGCCCCATCCAAAGACGCTTTATGCGAGAACTTTTGCGAGGTGAAGGAACTCCGGATTCAGCTTCTTCTTGTTTGTAACTGCATCGTGGAGGTTGATGGAAACCACATTGCCGCGATCAAAGCCAAAGACAATATCGGAAAGCCCGGAGATAATGGCAAGAGCTGCCTTCTCTCCCAACTGGGATGCCTTGACGCGGTCAATAACCGTTGGGGAACCGCCACGCTGAACATAGCCGAGAATGGACACACGAGTATCAAGTCCCGTCTTCTCCGAAATCTGCTTCCCGATTTCCTTTCCGCTGCCTGCGCCCTCAGCAACTACCACCAGGATGTAACGCTTGCCGGCTTCATAGGCTTTCTTCATATCGATGCAGATCTCATCCAGGTCATATTCCGCCTCAGGCACAAGGATGTATTCCGCGCCGCCGGAGATGCCGGAAACCATGGCAAGCCAGCCGCTGTTGCGCCCCATGACCTCAAGAACGATGACCCTGCGATGAGCGGAAGCGGTATCCCGAAGCTTATTGATAGCATCGATGATGGTATTCGCGGCCGTATCACAGCCAATGGTATAGTCCGAACCCCACACATCATTGTCAATGGTCCCGGGAAGTCCCACGATGGGAATTCCTGTCTCCTGAGAGAGAAGCTGGGCGCCTCTGAGACTGCCATCGCCGCCAATGACCACAAGTCCCTGTATCCCCCTGTCTACCAGATTCTTGAATCCCTGCATACGACCTTCCGGGGTCTGCCAGCGTCTGCAACGTGCCGTACCGAGGAATGTTCCGCCACGCTGTATGATATCGCCCACGTTCTTGGACTGCATCTCGAACATGTCCTCTTCCAGAAGCCCATGATACCCGTTATTGATACCCCAGACCTTCACTCCTACATAAAGGGCTGTACGCACGACAGCGCGTGCCGCTGCATTCATTCCAGGACTGTCTCCGCCACTCGTCATTACCGCAATGCTCTTTAACATCTTTAATCCCCCTTGGTAGAAAATATAGAGATCCTATGCAGGAATCATTATCAAACGACTTCTAACCAACTTTAATAATACCATAAAATCCGTCCATCGAACAGTATTTCCTTACAAAATTCTGACGAGGAAATCCATGTTTTTTTCCTTCCTTTTTGCTGCCTCCAAGGCGAAAAGCTTGCCTGCATCGCCGTGTGGATTTCATCAGAGGTCACTACGCTCTCTGTATTTCATTTTATTTCATAATATATTTATTGATATGATATAAAGAGGTTAGTATTGTCTGTTTTTTTATGTATTACATTATATTAAATCTAA
>DFES01000124.1:7951-15109 GCA_002369175.1 Selenomonadaceae bacterium UBA3796 | reverse complement strand
CCCTGTCGATAAGCCAATTATGTCAATTCGATGACATGGGGCGTTACGTCCGGATCGTGGTTGGCGAGGGATTCAATGCAGTTCTCATGCAAGCTGGTCTCCCGTATCCATGACAAGGATTGCAGCGCCTGTGCTTCGTCAAGAGCAGTTCCGGGAGGAATCATCTCCTGCCATGATTTTGTGGCATATCCTCCATCGGAAAAGAGCAGGACATATTTCTTCGCAACATGCCAAGGAACGTACCCCCCTCTATCGGCGGGGTACGTTCCCATATTCCGGTGCGTTATCCATTCATGGCCTCCTCGAAGCGCGCCAGGGAGGCAGGCGTACCAAGCAGGAAGATTCTGTCCTCTCCACGGAACACATGGTTGGGTGGCGGTGTCACAAGGGTGGTGTCCCCCCGTTTGATGGCAATGACGTTGATATTGTAATCCAAGCGCAGGTTGGCATCCATGAGACTTTGCCCGATAAGTTTTTCGGGAGCCTGCATGCTGATGATGTTTATGTTTGCATCCAGGCTGATGCGGTCGACCGCATGGGGAGAAACGAGATGAAACGCTGTTCTTCTGGCCGTATCCCGCTCAGAGAAGATGACATTTGTCGCCCCGAGCTTTTTTGCCATCTCGGCGTGTCTTTCATCAATGGCCTTGACGATAATCTCCGGAATGTTCATCTCCTTGCAAAGCATGGTAGCCATCAGGCTCGCCTCCAGATTTTTGGATGAAATGACCACCGTGTCGAAGTTTGATATGCCGGCCTGGTACATCGCCTGCGTATCCCGGATATCAAAACTCACCACATGGGTCAGACGCCGGGCAAGACTTTCCGCAACAGCCTCGTCCCTGTCCACTCCTAGAACATGGTACCCCATTTCCTCCAGTGTCAGGGCGAGATTGCTGCCGAACCGGCCAAGACCGAAAATAGCGAACTGTTTTTTCCTGGACATAATTCCGTCAAGCGCCTCCTTTATCAGCCAATCATGATGTTCTCCGGCGGGTATTGGATGGTTGTGGTCTTTTGCTCCATGAGGGCAACCATGAAGGTCATGATCCCAACCCTGCCTACGAGCATGGTGAGGGAAAGGATCAGCTTGCCCCAGATATCCCATTCCTTGGTGATTCCAATACCCATTCCGACCGTTCCAAATCCGGAAACCGTCTCAAAAACGACCTCCAGAAATTTGTTCTGCTCATTGTCGATGATTGCCAGGGTGATGCCTGCAGCCACCACCCAGAAGGTGCCCATGGTGAAGATGGCGAAGGACTGATCCCGGAGCTGACGGGTGATGCGTCGCCCGAAGATGACAATTTCACTTCGTCCCCGGAAGACGGCCAGCATGGAGAGCACGATGATGGCAAAGGTTGTGCTTTTGATCCCCCCTCCTGTGGACAGAGGCGAAGCGCCAATGAACATCAGGAGTATCATGACCATTTGAGATGTCTGGGTCGCAGCCCCCAGGTCAAAGCTGTTAAAGCCCGCAGTCCTGCAGGATATAGAAGTAAAGCATGTGTTTTCCAATTGCTTCACCAGCTCCATATTGCCGATGGTCTCAGGATTACCCATTTCCGAAATCATAAGCAGCACCGTTCCAATCAAGATCAGAAGGACATTGGCCGTGAGAACGATCTTCGTGTGAAGAGAAAACCTGCTCCACCGCCGCCTGTTCACGATCTCTCCCATGACGGTAAAACCAATGCCGCCGAGGATAATGAGAGCTGCCAGGCAGTTCATCAAGAAGAAGTCATCATTTCTGCGGCAAAGGCTGTCGTAATTCCCAAAAAGATCAAAGCCTGCATTGCAGAATGCGGAGATGGAGTGGAATATCCCGTATCCGATGGCATCTGCGCCAAATTCCGGATAAAAGTGGACAGCCAGCAGAACGGCAAAGAAACCCTCAATGACAAGGGTATATTTGATGATGCAACGGATGAGCTCCACGATCCCGGATTGCTGTTCCTGGTTCAGGGATTCCTTCAGCACGATATTCTCCTGCAGTTGGAACCTGTGCCCCATGGAATAGGCCACCAGCGTGGCCAGCGTCATGATGCCAAGACCGCCGACCTGTATGAGGAGCAACATGACCACCTTTCCGAAAAAGGTCAGATCATTGTGGACATCCACCACCGTCAACCCCGTCACGCAGGAAGCAGAGGTGGAAACGAACAGTGCATCCACGGGATGGAGCCCCTGATGGTCAGTGGTACTCCATGGCAGCATAAGCAGCAAGGTTCCAAGGACAATCATGCTGATAAAGCTCATCAGAATGACTTGGGAAGGCTTGATTTTGAAAATGTGCTCCAGACGGACATTGGTGTTACTGTGCGTTGTAAAAAGTCTTCCGGTAAAATACATGTTCCCCAAGCTCCCCCTTTCTGTATCCCTCTCCTGCTGCCCTGCCTCTTTACTTTTGCGCTTTCCTCAGGCAATGCATCATGCGTTTTTGATTTTCCCGGACGATTGCATTAGCCCCATTGATCTGCCCCGCCTCATAGAAATTCTCCCATGCAAGGGCATACGCATTCTCTTGGAGCTTCGCGATTCCAATCCCCACATAAGCATTGGCTAGTTGAGGAGAAAGCGTAATGCTTTCCCGAAAATCGGAAACGGCCTCCTCGTTCCTGCCAAGTGCCAGAAGGAGCAACCCCCGATTATACCAGCCTTGCAGAAATTCCGGCTCCCGCTCAAGGGCATCCGTATAGTCTGCCAAGGCAGCCTCCCGATCGCCCAATTTCTCATGGAGAAGCGCCCGGTCATAATAAGCTTCCGCAGAAGGTGCAATGCGGAGGGATTCGCCGTATTCGAGCAGCGCATCCTCAGAGCGTCCGCCATTGGCATAGGCAATGGCAAGTGCAAGATGAGCGGCTGCACTTTCCGGTGCCTTCCGGAGAGCCATGCCTGCCTGTATCATGGATTCGGGAGAGCCATCGGGAGCCTTTGCCTGCCCCCAGAGATTCAGGATATCCTGGCCGTAGTGGGTGCCCGGAACTGCCCATACACCATTGAGCCCTGTCCATGTGTGGATCTGACCGTGAATATCCTTCCTGTTCTGGGCAATGTGCCCGTAGCGGGGATCCACGATCTCCACACTGGGAGGGTTCGTAGAGGCATAGGCCAGGAGATGCTGGATGTGGGCTCGGGCTCCCAGGCGGGGAGAAGGAAAACTGGCACCCTTGACCTTGTTGCCGAGAGCGCCGAGCCCGCAGAAGTTATTCTGCTCCGGAAGAACATCGCCGCCGTACTGAAAGAACCCTGTTTCCTTGAATGCCTGGCAAAGAGCGATGTCGGGACGAATTCCCTCGCGCCCCGCCTCTTCATAGTAGCATCGCACAAGCTCCGTCGGCGTACAGTTGAGCTTCGGATGGGGGTTGCGCTTTTCCAGAAAACGAACCATCTGCCTCTCCGACACCTCAGCACCGCCGAGGATTGACACCTGACCTGCCCGCACCCCCGTCTCCATCAAAGGCATGAGATAGGAAGAAGGCACTTTCCATTCCGTCGAGGCAATCGCTGCCTCGTCCAGCTCACCGGAAGGCTCCGAAGGAAAAGCTCCCGCAGAAGCCTGTTCCTGTGCCTTTTCCTCATGCTTCAGCCATGTGCTCCAAGGAAGGGAGGTCTCCTTTGTGCGAAGCTCATTGGCGTACCGGTAAAAGAGCCGCAACATCTTTGCCCGTTTGCGCTTCTCCTTCGCCTTCCACTTATCCCCCTCCGCATCTGCCAGAAGGTCCGTCCCTCCCTGAAGGTAATGACGTTTTACCACATCTTCCAGGGAAACGTCGGGATTCCTCAGGATGTCATAGATGGAAAGGAAGGTAGTCGTGCGGCCATGTCCTGCGTGACAGTGGAAATGGAGCCAGGCATCCGGAGGAAGATTGGAAACGAACTTTAAAAAGTTATCTATCTCCTTGTTGTCCGGCCAAACCTTGTCTGTCGCAGCAAAGCGCACATAGTGGAATCCCGCAGCTTCCGCCGCCTCCCGCTCCGTCAGCGTTTTCTTGGGCGCAAAGGTCTTTTCCTTGAACCGTGCCTTGTCGGAATCTCCCTGGGGAACAAAACGCGTCTTCTCCCCCAGGAGTTCCTGTAATCGCTTCGCCTCGTCTTTCTCTACCGCCTCGGCATCCATTCCCACATTGGCGTTGTTCCGCTTTTTATACCAGCTCACGGGAAATCCGTCGGCAAACCCATGGGACTCCTGCCGGAGATCCACAATGTAAATCTGACCGGGATTCGGTGCTATCTTCACCAGCTTCTTATGCAGGCTGGACAGACCGGAAAGGGATGGCTGTGCACTGGCTGACACATGCAGCTCCGCCATGCCCCGTCTGGTAGGTTCCCTTCCCTCCACTGCATTGTGCCATGCATCCGTGGCCATGCGGAAATTCCAAAGCTCCGCGCTCTTCGGCTCATCCAGCCGCCAATGCCCCCCATCGGCAGCACAGGCAGTAGAGAGGCACACCGCCAGCCAAAGCAGGGCAAAAAGTCCAATTCTTCGACAGAAAAAACGCATTCTCATCCTTCATCCCAGCCTTTCTTCCTTTCCTCGCGACTCACAGGAAGGACATGGGCGGCAAATGCCGCCCATGTCCTTTTTCGTCACCCGTTTCCACTCAGTTTGCTTGCTACATTCTTCACATGATGGGAAGCTTTCTGCAATGCCTCACTCTGTTGGGAAATATCCTCGATGAGCCGCGCTTGCTCCGTGTTCACGTTCGTAATAGCCATGATTTCCTCATTGATGTTGCGGATGGAATCCCGTATCTTCACTAAGGTCGCCGTAATCTGTTCTGCAGAATCCGCACTGCTCTCTGCAAGCTTCCGAACCTCTTCCGCCACCACGGCGAAACCGCGCCCCTGCTCACCGGCACGGGCAGCCTCAATGGCAGCATTGAGCCCCAGCATGTTCGTCTGCATGGCCACGGTCTTAATGAAGGAAATGACCCCGTCCGTCTCCGATACCTCATCCTCTGCTCTTCCGGCCAGTTCCTGCAGATGCTTGCCGCTGTCCTCCAGGGATACGGCTTTCTCGGATATCATGCGCAAAGCGTCTGCAAGCTTGTTGGAGGCAGCTTCCAGACTCTCCGCCGTCGCATTCATGATCTCATGCTGTTCCAGGGATTCATGGACGGCAACTGCGCCCACCACCTGGCCGTTTTCTTCAAGGGGAAGACTCACTGCCACGTAGGGAACACCGTAAACCTCCTTATCCACGTAGAGGACAACCCTCCTCCTTTCCCGCATAGCCTTTGCCACTGCGGTACCTTCCTTCACCGGAAGACCTTCCACCACAGTATCCTTCAACTCATTGATCGCATTGGTCGCGATCCATTTTTCCCTATCCGCCACAGCAATTCCCACACGCTGTGTCATGAGTTTCGGCAGAATCGGGGCAATTGCCTGAAACGCTTCCAGTAATGATACAGACATAGACACTCTCCCCTTCAACTTCAAAAGAACTTCCTCAAGAAATATATTCTGCAAAAAAAGAGGATTCCCTTTTTGCAAAAGGGAATCCTAAGAAATTTATTTCGCAAAGAACATTGCATAATAGCCCTTCACGAAAATATAGAGGACGATAAGGGGAAGAATGTAAGTCACATAAAAGCGAAGCCATTTTGGAAAGGCAATCCCCTCCCCCGTATCCGCTTCCTTGATGAAATTATTCCAGCCCCAGCCATAGCGATGCGTGCAAAATGTGATGTATATAAGGCTTCCCAAGGGCAGGAGGTTGTTGCTCACCAGAAAATCCTCCAAATCCAGTACGACCGTTCCGGCACCCAGGGGATGAATATCGCTCCATAAATTGAAGCCCAGTACACAGGGCATGGACAGGAGGATAATCGCAGGAATCCCGTATGCGACAACAGTCTTGCGCTCTTTCTGGAAAAGCTCCATGAAAGAGGCAATGATGTTCTCAAATACCGCAATCACCGTAGACATGGCCGCAAAGGTCATGAAAAGGAAAAAAAGGGTTCCCCAGAACTGCCCAAAGGGCATGTTGTTGAACACATAGGGGAGTGTCGCGAAGAGGAGATTCGGCCCGCTGCTGGGACTCACGCCGAAACTGAAACAGGCAGGGAAAATGATAAGACCCGCAGTGAGTGCCACAAAGGTATCCAGCAGAATAACCAGAATCGCCTCCCCGGTAAGGCGCTTCTCCTTGCCGATGTAGCTCCCGAAAATCGCCAGGGAACCGATGCCGATGGAAAGGGTGAAGAAAGCCTGTCCCATGGCAGCAAAGACCACCTCATCCAAACCGTGCTCCATGAGACGGTCGAAATCCGGAGAAAGGTAATAGTGGAGCCCTTCCTCACTTCCCGGCAGGAGAATGGAATTGATTGCCAGAACCACCATCAGGAAGAGCAGGCAGCTCATCATCCACTTCGTAATACGCTCCACGCCCCGCTCTGCGCCGAGATAGCAAACGCTTCCGCAAATCAGGACAATTGCCATCATATTGCCCGCAAGGGTCACGGGATCCTCCAGAAGCGCCCCAAAGACGGCAAGACTCTCCACATCTGTTCCCGTAAGTCCTCCGGAGCCCATTTTGTATAGATAATAGAGCATCCACCCTGATATCGTGGTATAGAACATCATGAGGAGCACATTGCCGGCGATGGCCGTATATTTATGAAGATGCCACTTCGTTCCCTTTGGCTCCAGAACATCAAAGGCCAGGGCAGGACTTCTCTGGCTTGCCCGCCCCACGGAAAACTCTGCCACCATGATGGGGAGCCCCAGAATCGCCAAAAAAAGCAGGTAGATGAGCACGAAGGATGCCCCACCATACTGTCCCGTGATATAGGGGAACCGCCAGACATTGCCAAGTCCTATGGCACAGCCTGCCGACACGAGAATAAACCCCAGACGGGAGGAAAAATTACCACGTTCCAAACATAACACCACCATTTGACAAAATCATGCAAACATCAACAGACCGATGCTTTGACACACGCCCCTGATTGTAGCATATTTTGAAGCAGAACGAAAGAAAAAGATTGGAAGGTTTTGCCTATGGCAAAACCTTCCAATTTGCGTTATAATAATATGGTTTATAACGCAATTGTTCCAGTCTTGCCGCAGGCAGAACCTTCCAATTTGCGTTTAGCTTCGCGTCGCAACGAGGTGGAAGGCGTGTGCCTGCGGGTATATGCTCACCGCCTG
>DFES01000124.1:0-7907 GCA_002369175.1 Selenomonadaceae bacterium UBA3796 | reverse complement strand
TATGCTCACCGCCTGTTCTGAGATGTTACACCACTACTTGCGGAAGTGGGGGACATCTTCTGCCTCGTTATATATATCTGTATTGAGAGGAAGAAACTTTGGAGAATCATAGAATCACGCCCCTTGCGGAAAGCGGGCTTTTGACGGCAGTCACGGTCATCATGGCTCTCATGGCGGTGTACTTGCCGGTGATGGGCATTGTGGCGGCACTGTTTTGGGCTGTCCCCCTCATTCTTTTGGTGGTGCGCCATGGATTCCGCCTTGGAATCCTGGCGGTTCTCGCCGCAGCCATCATCATGGCGCTTCTCATTGAGCCTGTTCTTTCCCTGCGAATGACCATCTCCTTTGCCCCCACGGGACTTGCCTTGGGCTATGGATTTCGCAGGGGCTGGTCCGGTGCGAGGGTCTTTGCCGTGGCTCTTGCGGCATCCATTGCGGCAAAAATCTCGGCACTTGCCCTGGTTTTTGCCCTGACGTCAGTGAACCCCTTGGCCATGCAGGTGGATGGAATGAAGGAATCCTTCGATGCCACCTTCCAGATTTATGAGACATTGGGAGTGGAGCAGGCAACCATTGATGAAGCGAAGGGGCAGGTTTCCGAAGGAATCACCATGGTCCAAATGCTCATGCCTTTGATTGTGGCCATTACCGGGCTTTTGGACACCGTAGTGAACTACATCGTTGCAGGACGTGTCATGAAACGCCTTGGCGTCGCCGTGCCCCAGTTCCCTCCCTTTCGGGAGTGGCGTCTCCCCCAGGCATTTCTCTATCTCATGGGATTTGCCCTCGTGGGAATGTACTGGGGGGGCAGCCGGGAAATCCACCTTCTCTATGAGATATCCCTCAACGCCAACATTCTTGCCCTCTTGGCCGGACTGGTGCAGGGACTTTCTCTGGTGGCCTATGTGGGGCATCGCTGCAATATTTCGCTGTTCATGAGA
Organism: Selenomonadaceae bacterium UBA3796; assembly: GCA_002369175.1. Classification (GTDB taxonomy): domain Bacteria; phylum Bacillota; class Negativicutes; order Selenomonadales; family Selenomonadaceae; genus UBA3796. The sequence continues at coordinate 6,966 of DFES01000124.1, read as the reverse complement.
ATACTTGTATTCCTGCTCATTCTCGTCAATGGCATGCTGCTCCAGATCATCGCCTTCACGGGGCTGTTTGACATGGTTTTTGATTATCGCCGCCGCTTTGGCGGAGCGAGGTGAATCTTATGCCACGGAATCTGTCCGCCTGGATTGACCTGACAATCCATCTGATTGTCATGCTGGCTCTTATCGGAGTCCTATCCTATTACAATACGTACATTGCGGTCATCGCCTTCGTTCTTTGGCTCTGCCTGGTATCCTTTGCCAGGGAGCGCTGCTATGACCGTTCCAGACGCTTCGAACGATACTGCCGGAATGTCATCAGCAACATCAACGAAATGATGAATTATGCCATGGAAAGCCTCCCCCAAGGCATCCTGATCGTGGATGAAGAGGGACGCATCCAATGGGCGAACCAGCGCATGACGGAGTATGTGGGAGAAAAGCCGGAACAGAACACGGATGTGCGGGAAATCTGGCCCGGCATCATCCTGGATCCCATCTGGAACATGGAAGGGGAATATGTTTTCACTGACGGGGACAGGTATTATCGGGTAAAGCACCGTCCCGTCCAGCTGGCAGTCCATCAACCTCAGCTCATGGCTCTCTACGTGCAGGATGTTTCAGAGGTCGAGCACCTGCGCCATGACTTCCTCATGAGCCGCACCGTGCTCGTCTATGTCCAAATTGATAATTTCGACGAGGTCATGCAGGGACTCAGTGAAGCGGAACGGACAAATCTGCAGCTGACCGTGCGCCAGAAGCTGGATAGCTGGCTCGGAGATCTCGGCGGCTTCATGCGGCGCATTTCCGATGATCTCTACGTGGTTGTCCTGGAACGCCACGCCCTGGACAAGGCAATGGCAGAGAAATTCGATATTCTCGACAAAGTGCGCCAGATACAGAGCACCAACCGCCTGCCCGTTACCCTCTCCATGGGCGTCTCCGTAGCGGATACCCAGACCATGGAAGAACTGGGAAGCCAGGCGCAGGCTGGGCTTGACCTTGCCCTGGGGCGGGGAGGCGACCAGGTCGCCGTGCAGATTGGCGGCAAGACGCAATTCTACGGCGGCAGAGCAAAGGCCGTGGAAAAACACACTCGTGTCAAGGCCAGGGTAGTTGCCCACGCTATTCGCGAAATCATGGAAGGCGCAGACGAAATCTACATCATGGGGCATCACAATGAGGACTTCGACTGCTTCGGTGCAGCCATGGGAGTGGCGAAAATGGCTCGCCACCTGGAAAAAGATGTCCACATCGTCCTCAGCGACATGAACGAGGGCATAGACAAATTCCAGGAGCTGCTGAAGGACAAGGAAGAATACGAGGGAATGTTCCTTCGCAATGCGGATATTTCCAATACCATTGCCCTCAATCCCGTGGTATTTGTCGTAGACACCCACATTCCCCATCTGGTTGCGGCACCGTCGCTTCTGGAGCGCATCCCTCGTGTGGTGGTCATCGACCATCACAGGCGCAGCGAAACCTTCATCAAGAATCCGCTCCTCGTCTACATAGAGCCGGCTTGCAGTTCTACCAGTGAGCTGGTGACGGAGCTCTTGATGTACTTCAGCGACAATCTCCTGCTTTCCCGCCTGGATGCCACAGCCCTTTATTCCGGCATCGTGGTGGATACGAAAAACTTCGCGGTCCAGACCGGCGTCCGCACCTTTGACGCTGCGGCGTATCTGCGGAGAAGCGGCGCCGATCCCGTCATGGTTCGCCACCTTTTCCGCACGGACTACGAGACCACCGTGGCTCTCGCAAGGGCAAAAGCCCGGTCGGAATACTATGAAGGCGGGCTCATCGTGACTACATGTCCGGATCTCGTGCCCAACAACCAAATCATAGCTGCCCAGGCAGCCGATTCCCTGCTCCGCATCGAGAATGTCCGCATGAGCATCGTGCTCTTCCGCCTCAAGGAAGACGTGGTGGGCATCAGCGCCCGCTCCACCGGCGACCTCAATGTACAGGTCGTCATGGAAGCCTTCGGCGGCGGCGGCCACCAAAACGTGGCAGGAGCGCAGGTCAGGGACGGCGATCTGGAAGAACTCAAACGACAAGCCATTGAAGTGGCAAAAAATTATATAGAGGAGACGGATAAAGATGAAAGTGATCTTGCAGCAAGACGTTAAGAATCTCGGAAAAAAGGGCGATATCGTGGAGGTTTCCGAGGGATATGGCAGAAATTTCCTGCTTCCCCGAAAAGCGGCGGTACCTGCCAATGCAGAAAATCTCAATGTAGCAAAAGCCCAAGCCGGTTCCAAGGCACGCAAGAAACAGCAGGCTTCCGATGAAGCAAAGCTCATGGCAGCTCAGCTGGAAAAAGTGCAGGTAACCATTCCCGTGAGAATCGGCGAAGGCGGAAAGCTCTTCGGCTCCGTGACAGGAAAGGATATTTCCGAAGCCCTGAAAAAAGAGAACATCGATATCGATAAGAAAAAAATCAGCCTCAAGAGCGATGTTACCGGCATCGGCGAGTATGAGGCCATCATCAAGGTGCACCCGGAAATCACCAGCACCATCCGCGTCCATGTCGTAGCAGGCTGACAAAACGCCCCGCAAGTCTTGTACATCGCAAGACCTGCGGGGCGTTTCCTTAACTACCGTTTTCTCTTGTATTTCTTCGCCTCGTAAAGAGCCCGATCCGCCCGTTGGAAGAAATCCACGGCGGAATCCCCATCCTTTGCCATGGCGACTCCGGCACTGGAAGAAAATACCTCTCCATCCGGCAGCACATGGGAGCTCAAAACCGCTTTCTGAATGCGGATGGCAACGGATTTTGCCTGCTCCTCGCTCGTATGGGGGAGTATGATCATGAACTCATCTCCGCCCCATCGTCCCGATGCATCCGTCGGCCTCGTATGATTCAGGATGGCCTCTGCCACAGTCTGCAGGGCAATATCCCCCACATCATGGCCGAAGCGGTCATTGACGGTCTTGAAATCGTCCACATCCATCATGATGAGTGCAAGATCATAAGGCTCCGTGCGGTACCAGCGGAGGAAGAGTTCCATGGCTTCGCCGAGCCCGCCATGGTTCAGCAGGGTGGTCAGCATATCCATCTTCAACTGGCTCCGCTCATAGTCGATGCAGCTCTCGGGAACATTCATTCCGAGCTTGAGCGCCTGAGCGAACCGCTTGCAGCTCCCATAGCCGCAAGCATGACAATTGATGTTCCTGGATTCCGGGGTTTTCTTGTGCATGAACTTATAGACCACTTCCAGATCCTCATCCGCAAACAATCCCTCCTTCAGCTTCCGGTCGGCATACCGCCGTTCAAAATCCCTCCAGTGAAGATGTTTGTCAAAATAGGTCTGCGGTGCGTAGTCAATGCCGGTATCCGTGCTTTTTACCTGTTCCTCTTCCTTCTTTCGCTTCTTCTCATCCGTCATCCGATCAATATCATCCACGGAAACATCCCGATCCGTCCCCGTGCCGAAATTGCAGCCGCCTTCGCAGTTCAAAACATCCACGAGAGCGGGAACCATCGCGCCACAGTGCTTGCGCTCAAGGTATTCCCGCAAATAGGGATATGCCCTGTCCACCGCCTCCACCTGACGAATCCACAAGCCCTTCTCCGTCACCCGCACGGTTTCCCCGAGGCCACCGGGGCGACTATATACATGACCGATGCCGGCCGGCATGCCGTCAAAATCCAGAGAAGGATAGAGGGACAAATCGACACCCTCCGCCTCCATCTTCTTCTTCAGCTTGGAAAAGGTAACATTGTACTGTACGAGATGCCCCGTATGCGGATCCTCGATTTCTTCCGCCTTTGCGATGCAGGGAGAAAGAAAGGCAATCCTTCCCCTCAGGTTCCCATAGCGGCGCAGATAGAAGGCCAGGCACATGAGCGGGCTCTGAATCGGCACCAAGGACGGGAGCAGCTCCGGCAGGTATCGCTCGCAGTAATTCACGATGGAAGAACACGGCTGGGCAACAGCGGAGGGCATAGATAGCTCCTCCCGCGCCCTCAAATAGGCCCATGTGGCAATATCCGCCCCCACCGAAACATCGTAGATGCTGCGAACCCCCAGAAATTTCAGCCAGCCAAAGAGCCTTCCAAGCTCCGGGAAGTGCACCTGTGCAGCCGGAGCGGCAACCACAGTGACAGGCTCCTTGGGAGCAAGCGCCAGATCCTGAAAGAACCTGTCCGTATCGTCAAGATAATCCCGCGCCTGATGGTCACAAACAGTAATGCAGGCGCCGCAGGATATGCAGTACTCGCTATCCACCATGACCTTGCGCCTTCCGTCAAAAGCCCGATACACCTGATTCGCACAATCCACCGGGCACACGGAAATACACTTATTGCAGCCTGTGCACTTCTCCTCATGGGTAAATATGCGTTTCTTCATCCTGCGGCCACTCTCCTGCATCCGTCTCTCCCCTCACACTTTTCACCATAACGCCGTGGCTCCTCGTGCCGAAAGGCGCGAGCCGCCTTGTCAATGAAACACGCTTAGATCCAGTGATGCAAAGCCCTCCAGGAGTCCACGAACCTTGGCGGAAATCTTTGCAACGCCGCCTGCATTCCTGCTCTCCACATTCACCGGCATGTTGGGATCATGGAGGGACAAACGAATCAACGCCCATCCATCATCGAGCACCAGGCGGACACCCTCATAGGAAGGCTCTGCAATCCGAATGCCCTCTTTCCTGGCGCGCTCCTCAAAGGTTTTCAGAACCTTTTCCCCATAGCTGCGGAAGTCTTCCTCACCCCGGATCTTGATGCGATATTCCTTTGCCTCTGCAGGATGCCCCAATTTCGCAATCAAGCTTCCGAGTCCCTTGCCTTCCTTCCGGGCTTTCGCTGCCGCCACCAGGAGCTTCACCGCCAGATAAGCGCCATCATCCAAGTAGTAGTTCTCTGACAAAGCACCATGTCCGGAAGTCTCGATGGCCAACGGCGAAACCGTCCCCTCCTTGTTCAGGCGGATGCACTCGTCAATGACGTTCTTATATCCCCGCTTGAAGCGAAGATGCTTGAGCCCAAGTTCCTTTTCCAGGAACAGGGCAAGTTCGTCCGAAGTGACGGAATCCGTAATGATGGTGCTTCCGGGATATTTCGGTGCCAAAATCGCCGAAATCATGGCAATCAGGGAATTGCGGCTGACTTCCTCGCCTGTCTCAAGCACAGCGCTCATGCGATCCACGTCCGTATCGAAGATGAGCCCCAAGTCCGCCTTGCTGTCCAGGACTGCTTTGCGGATAGCCTCCATGGCCTGCTTGTTCTCCGGGTTCGGAATGTGGTTCGGGAACATGCCGTCCGGCTCTAAGAACACACTGCCCGACGTATCGGCGCCAAGCACGTCCAGCACCTTCGTCGCAAAGAATCCTCCCGCGCCGTTCCCTGCGTCCACTACGATGTGCATACCCGAAAGGGGCTTTTCCTGGCCGCCCAGTTCCTCCCGAATCTTATTGCAAAGATGCACGGAATAGAGGTCAATGAGCTCCAGCTTCTCCACTTTGGAGAGATCTCCGCGAAGCTCAGGATTCCGGACAGCTCCCTTGAGAATCTCGATGATATCTCCCTTCTCCGTTCCGCCGTCCTTTGTGAAGAACTTCATGCCGTTCCGATTGTAGGGGAGGTGGCTCGCAGTAATCATGATAGAGCCGTCCATCTTCGTTTCCTCAAACACAATGGACATAAACATGGCCGGAGTCGATGCCATGCCGCAGTCAAACGCTCTCGCCCCTGCCGCCGTCACAGCACCCAATACCGCTTTCTTGAGCGCCTTCGCGGAAACGCGGGAATCATGTCCAACGGCAATGGAAAGCTCCGATTTCTTCTTGCCCAGCTTATGGGACAGAAAATCAAGGAAACCCGCAGCAACGCGGTTTGCCGCCTCCTCGGTGAGGTTCACGGGTTCATCTGCCACTCCCTCCACCGCAACGCCGCGCACATCGCTGCCGTTCTGCAATTTCATGATGGTCTTCTCAGATAGCGCCATAACAAATCCTCCCTATGAACACAAAATATTTCAATCCACGTCGGTATTTTCAGGAGCACGACAAGCCATATCACGCGGATTGACTTCTTGCGGGTGGGGGATACCGCTTCGCTCCGCCCCCACCCACGCGATATAAGCTCTCACTCCCACTTATGGAAGAGGGAGACTCATTCAATGTTGAAACCGATGCGAAAGATCACACACCAAAGAATTCGTTCTCCACCGCAACACAAAGCGCGTGGTAAACGGGAAGATGGTATTCCTGGATGCGGTAGGTTTCCCGCTCCGGCACACAAATGCAGATATCCGCCATGCCCTTCAGCTTGCCGCCGGTCTCTCCCGTCAGGGCAACGGATTTCACGCCCTTGACTCTGGCCATGCGCACTGCATAAATGACATTTGTGGAATTTCCGGAGGTGCTGATGGCGAGAAGTACATCACCTTCGTTTCCCATCCCCAGAATCTGCTGGGCGAAGGAAAGATCCGGTGCCTGGTCGTTGGCAAACGCTGTATTGAGAGATACCTGGTTCACCAGAGAAAGCGCAGGAAGCGCCCCCTGCAAATTCTCCATAAAGTATTCTGCCTCATCGGGGCAGAGCTTCTTCATCTTTGCATGCATAGCAGAATCCAGCTTCCGGGGAAGAAGAAACCCCTTCATGAGTTCCCCCACGATATGCTCCGCATCCGATGCGCTGCCTCCGTTCCCACAGGCTATAAGTTTATGCCCTCCACGATAGCTCCCGCAGATTGCCTCCACCGCCGCCACGATATCCTCCTTGCAGACGGCCAAAGCCGGATAGCGGGAAACCAAATCATCCACCTTTTGCAAGGTCGAAGCCTTCACCATAGAAATTCCGCCCTTCTTCCCATATCCATCAACTCATCCGATTTTTCTTTTGCTTTATCCGGTCAAGAACAGCCTGAAGCTCCCTTTTCTGCCGGAGATGCGTCTCATAGTCCAGATCGTTGGAATCCAAAACCATGCGCTTCTCCAACTCATCAATCCGCTTCTGCA
>DFES01000103.1 GCA_002369175.1 Selenomonadaceae bacterium UBA3796 | reverse complement strand
GATTACTGTGCGAAAGGTACGCATCACTGTTATGCGGAAGGCTTGTTACCCGGACTTGATGGAAAAATACGAGAACCCCATAGAACACGCCTGCGACATGGATGAGGATTAGGGCGTGTTGATTAATTCACTCACCCCATCTTCACGGTTCTTGACGGCCCCTGCGTCGTTGACAAATCCTCGACATAGCACCGCTATGCCTCCGGTCTGTCGCCTAGCAATGGACAGCCAATCCCCGCAAATCTGGGGCAACCTCATTTAATCAACACGCCCTAGACGCCGTAAATATTTCCCTGCACTTCGCTTGGTAAATATTTACGGCTTCTAGTACTAAGAAGATTCTAATGCAAAGATAATGTTGCTTTCATGATCGGTTACGATATACAGTGAAACGGATGATTCATGGAACTGCGATATCAGCGATGATACAGGGGGAGAAGGGAATACAATGGATAAAAATAAACTTTATAAAGTTATATTTATGACTTTGTTCATAATCTTTTGGTGCGTGCCCGCAGTGTTTGCCGCTACGGTGACAGCGGAAGGACAGGGCGGCTCGGAGCGCACGGCTCTCCATGAGGCCATGCGGAGTGCCATAGAGCAACAGATCGGCGTCTATGTGGACAGCCGCACTTATGTGGAGAATTACCAGGTCATCCATGACCGTATCTATACGCAGGCGGATGGCTATGTCAGGGATTATCAGATACTTGACAAGAGTGAGTCCAACGGGATATGGAAAATCGTCATACGGGCAGAAGTGAGCGACGAACGGCTTCGGGCGGATCTCATGACGAAGGTTCAGAAAAAAGCGGTCATCGGAGCCAACATGATGGATCCAAGGATTGGGGTTTTGGCGCTGAATTCCGATGGAACGGAGGATGAGGCTCTGGAAAATATGTTCATTGCCGGGCTTCATAACGAAGGCTTCACCCGCATCATCGACCTCAACCAGATCGATGCTTCCATCCGGAACCGTATCGCAAGTGCGGATTTCGAGGGGGACTGGGAACTCAGGGATACCTTGAGCACACAGTTCAGCGTTGACTATCTCGTCAAAGCCTCCATAAACAAGAGCGGAAAGAATATGAATTGGAACATTCCCGTTGATGACCCGAACCTTCCCATTGGAGCCATTCCCCTTGGGGATATCATTCCGGGGCTTCAGGGGCTCAACAGGGCGGATATCACTGTTTCGGTGCGCATGATGAACATGAACACGGGGGAAATCGTCTATGCCGGCTCCGGAAGCGGCAAGGGAAATGGCAGAGATGCAGAGGGCATCGCGATGCGGAGGGCAACGGAGAATCTCATGCGGGAACTTGCCGATGCAGCCATCCGGAAGGCGGCGAATCCGGAGCAGCATGTGACCGTCATCATCACGGATAATGCCCTTGGCAGCATGAGCCAGGCATATATGCGCATCGCATCCCTGCCGGGCGTGAGCCATGTGTTCACCCGCAGCACCAGCCATGATAACATACAGGTGGATGTGGACTACCTGGGAACGGCTTATGACCTTGCCGTGGAGATGGAGCGGGCAGGCATTGCCATCAAGGAAATGAACTCGGAGTACATAAAGATTTAGATGAGCGAAGGGTCACTGTCCGTCTTCCTTATGGGACTTGCCACCATGATCCAGAAGGGATTCAGTGTCTGAAACACTTGGGCATCCTGTTTGCGGCATGTGCATTTTCCATGATGTATACCTCCTGATATCGAGACAATAGAATGGTTAAGGGCGTGTTTCTTTAAAACAAAGGTTGGCAAATCCCTGTTCCTGGTGTATGATAAGGCAGATGGTACTCCGGCGTGGAGACCATACGGTTTCTTATCATCCGAAAAGGTGTTTCTGATACATGGAAGCCTGTATCCCAGGGAACAGGACTGCCGATAGATATATAGGGGAAGTTTGTCCCTTTTTCGAGGCATTCCTGCGGGAATGCCTTTTTGCGTGTTGGTTTCGGTTATTTTTATTTATCAAAGGAGAAAATCTTATGACGAATGAAGAGAAGTATCGGCAGATGAGGCGGGAAGCCGGATATACCGGCATTGCCCTGTTTTTGCTCATCCTGTTCTGGCTGGCGGCCGGATTCGGCGTTGCACAGCTAGATGTTAAAGTGCTTCATCTGCCCCTCTGGGTATGGACATCATCTCTCGGAGTCTGGTTCATGGCCATTTTTCTGGTAAAGGTGCTCACAAAGTATGTATTCCGGGACATGAGCCTGCAGGACGAGGAGGTGGAGAAGGATGGGTAATCTCGCGGCACTCCTTCCACTGCTGGTATACATGGCCTTCATGGTGGGCATCAGCATTTATGTGCGCCGAATGGCGGAAGGCTCCGGATTCCTTCAGAACTACTTCGTTGGGAACCGCAGCCTTGGCGGTTTTGTCCTTGCAATGACCACCGTTGCCACGTACAGTTCGGTGAGCTCCTTCGTGGGCGGTCCCGGTATGGCATGGAAGATTGGGTTCGGCTGGATTTACATGGCTGTGGTGCAGGTGACGGCAGTCTTTCTTGTCCTTGGTATTTTCGGCAAGCGGGTTGCCATGCTTGCCCGCCGTCTTAACGCCGTCACGGTTGTGGATATCATCCGCGCCCGCTTTCAATCGGACTTCCTCGCAGGTATGGCGGCCTTCATCATCGTGCTCTTTTTCTGCGGCACCATGACGGCTCAGTTCGTGGGGGGTGCGAAGCTCTTCTCCACGGTGACGGGCTACAGCTATGAGATAGGGCTGCTGCTCTTTGGCGTTGTGGTAATCATCTACACGGCCATCGGAGGCTTCCGCGCAGTGGCGCTGACGGATACCTGCTGCGCCATCGTCATGATGGCGGGCATCCTCATGCTCCTCTATTATGTCCTTGATGCGGGCGGCGGCTACGATGCCATCATGACCAGCATCGAGAGGAACCATCCGGAAATGCTGGAGCCTCTGTCGGCAGGCAACATGCCGCTGGGACTTTA
>DFES01000104.1 GCA_002369175.1 Selenomonadaceae bacterium UBA3796 | reverse complement strand
GATGAGCACAGAGACAAGATGATAGCGCTTCACGTCATTGGTGACATTTCTGGCTCCTGCCGCCGGCAATACCAAAAGAGAGTTGATGATGAGGATGCCCACCCACTGGATGCTGATGGCGACAATGACGGCAAGAATTGCCGCAAAGGCACTTTCCACCCAAAAAGCGGAAATGCCGCGGCTGCGGGCAAGCGGCGCATTGACGGAAAGAACCAGAAGCCGGTTGAAAAGAAGCACCCATGCGGCAAATACCAGCAAAAAAACAATCCCAAGGGCAGCAAGTTCCTCCGGCAGGATGCTCAGGAGATCTCCGATGAGATAGGAAGAGAACTTGTTGAAGCTTCCGCCATGAGACATGAGCATGAGTCCAAGAGCGATGGCTGTTGAGGAAAAGACTCCGATGATCGTATCCGAGGATGCTCTGCTCTTGCTTTTGATATAGGTAATCAGCAGAGCAAAGACCACGGAAAAAAACACCAGGGAGACCATAGGCGAAAAAATCCCCAAAAGAACGCCCAGCGCAATCCCTGTAAAAGCGCCGTGTCCCAACGAATCCGAGAAAAAAGCCATGCGGTTCGACACCACCATGGTACTCAGAAGACCAAAAAGCGGTGTCACCAGGAGGATGGCGAGAAAAGCGTTCTTCATGAATCCATGTCCGGCCCATTGAAAGGGCAACAGAATATCCATGAGGGAATATATCCCTTCCATCAGGCGAGCCCCCCTTCCCCCATGCCAATTTCCGGCATGCCAAAAATCTGCTTCGTGCGGGCATCACGGAAAACTTCTTCCGGCGTCCCGTTCACGAGAACCCCTTTGTCCATGAGCACCACCTGATCTGCATGTCTCGCCACAAGGCCCAGGTCATGGGAAACGAGAAGAATCGCCATATCTTCCTTGGCTCGAAGCTCCGATACGATCTCGTAAAAGAGCTCCCTCCCGTTCCTGTCCACACCGGACACCGGCTCATCGAGAAGCAGGAGGTCAGGCAGAGGATCCAGTGCAAGCGCCAGAAGAACCCTCTGCAGCTCTCCGCCGGAGAGGGCGCCGAGACGTCGGTCAATGAGATGTTCCGCCTTGACCCTTGCCAGGTGCTCCATCACCCTTGGCCGCAGGCTTCCTGCCGAACAGAGCCAGACGGGCCGTTTCGAGAGGCAGGCCATGAAGATATCCATAACGCTGGTGGGAGAGCTGACATCAAACCGCAGATACTGCGGCACATAACCAATGACGGGATTCCCCGTATGCTTTCCCTTGGCATCCACGTAATGGAGTTTCCCCGTATGGGGAAGTTCTCCCAGGATCGCCCGCAAAAGCGTGCTTTTCCCCGCTCCGTTGGGCCCGATGATGGCCGTGAGCTGTCCGCAGTGAATGTGCAGATTGACATGGGAGAAGATCTCCAAGTGTCCGGCCTTCACGCCAAAATCCTCGATTTTCGTGCAGCAAAGTCCGCTGCAGTCCTGACCGGATGCGGCGCGATGGTGCAAAATAGACTGAAACAAAATTTTCCCTCCTATGCTTAAGCGTAAAAGGCAAGGTTTTAGCCCTACTTTCCCACACACTCAGCCAGCAATGCCTGAACCTTGTAGACATCGGCATCACTGCTGAAAGTGTAGGACAGCGGTTCTGCGCCAAGGCCGGATACCCAGATTTTCAGTTCCGCCTCCAGGTCAAAGTGCCCTGTGGACTCCACCGCAAAATGGCGGATGCTCCTGTAGGGAATCGAATGATAATCCACTTTCTTGCCCGTTGCTCCCTGGATATCCACCATAATCAGCCTGAAGTCTGTAAATATCAGCAAATCCCTGACCCACTGATAGGCCTGAATCACATCTTCATTGCTCCCCAGCAGCTTGCCATAATCCTTTTTTACGTCCTCAATGCTGGTTTCGGCAGCATTGCCAATCAAACCACTGATAATGCTCATCTGCAAACGCCTCCATCTAAAAAACTACACTCTGCTAAATTCGTCTTCCCCCTGCTCTCCCCCTGCCTGCCGGGCATAAAATTTTCCACCACACACGGTACCAGCCATTTCCTTAACAGCGCACATGGTGAAGCTGCTGGTATTTTCTGTTTGTCACGCCCATCAGACTGCTGCCACAAGGGATCGATAGCAGGGGAATGGTACTATGGTGCAGATACGTTGTATTTTTCTGACACTTGTATTACAATAATACCGTGAAGGAGGGATAACGATGCCGCTAACCAGTCAACTGAAAGATGAAATCATCAAATACGCCCAAATCAACGACATAAAGAAAGTCATTCTCTTTGGCTCCAGAGCTCGTGGCGACAATCATGAGCGCAGTGATATCGACCTGGCCGTATCCGGCGGCAACCCCATTCGCTTTCACGGAGATTTGGAAGAATGCGCCCACACGCTGCTGTTTTTCGATGTGGTAGACCTTGACCGCCCCTCCCTTTCACCGGAGCTGCGGAAGGAAATACAAAAAGATGGAGAAATAATCTATGAAAAAATATGAGAACTTTGTCAGGGCACTTGCCAATCTGGCTTCAAGCAACAGAATAAAGCCCCCATATTCTCCTGTAGAACAGGCAGGCATAGTCAAACTCTTTGAAATCTGCTATGAGCAAGCCTGGAAAATGATGAAGGAAATCATGGAATATCACGGTCTGAATCCCGACAAAACAGGTTCCCCCCGGCTCATAACCAAACTGGCCTACCAAAACCACCTCATAAATGACCAGGAAGCCTGGCTAAACATTCTGGATAACAGGAATCTGACCACGCATATTTACGATGACGAAGAATCACTAGCCGCCATCAAGAAAATCCAGGAGATATATCTGCCACTTTTCATGGAGCTTCGGTCAGAGATAGAAAAAAACTGGCTCATTGTCGATGAATGAAAAATCTGAGCAAAAGCCTTATAGGTGTCCATATCTCATCGGCGAAGGCGCAGAAAGGCTCGATGCCCCAAGAGAAAGCAAAACACAGCATAAACCGTCAGGACAAGCATGGAGCTCATGGACGCTTCGCCTCCGCTTCCGAGGCTGCGCAAAAGAAAGCTCGTATGCGTCAGGGGCAGCATCTCGATGAGCCAGCGCAGAGCTTCCGGGAGCGCCTGGGTCGAAAAGAAGGTTCCACAGAGAAAGGACATGGGAAGGAGTACATAAGTATTCACTTGTCCCATTTCCTCATAGGTATTGAGCACCATGGCAGCCCAGAAGCCAATTTCCGCAAAAATAATGCAATTGATGACCAAAACCGCAAAAAACAAGGGCGTCACCGTGAAATGAGCACCGAACAGAGCTGCCAGCACAAGAATGATGCCGGAAGAGATCAACCCCCGCAGAACGGATGCCAAAACCTTGCCGATAACGAATGCACCCGGGCAGATGGGAGCAATGATGTACTCCTCCAGACTCTTGTGATACATACGCTCCGCATGGACGGGAATAATGCTGTTGAAGCTGATGTTCATGGAATTGAGAGCCAATATCCCCGGCACGAGGAAATCAAGATAGGAGCCCCCTCCAACATCAATGCTTCGCCCCAGCCCCCATCCAAATGCCACAAGGTAGAGCACGGGAGCCACCATGCGGCTCAGGATGAACTTTTTCATGCGCCGTTTCAGCACCACCCAGTCCCGCCAGAACACCGTCCAGATATCATACAACATCAAAGCCCCTCCTTCCTGCCCGTGAGCTCGATGAATACATCCTCCAGATTCGTGCGGCGCACCTGTATTTTCCCCTCGGAGGCAAGCCCTGCGACAAAGGCCGCGGACGCATCCCGCCTCTTGAAAAAACGATATTCCCGTCTCCCGTCCTCGTCCCATTCCACTGCATAGGTTCCAAGCCTTTGGCAAAGTTCCAGGGGTTCCCCCTCGGAGACCAGCTTCCCTCGGTTCATGATGGCAACACGGTCACAGAGCGCCTCGGCCTCCTCAATATAGTGTGTCGTCAGGAATACCGTTACCCCACTCCGCGCCATTTGGCGGATCAAATCCCAGATGCGGCGGCGAACCTGGGGATCGAGAGCCACCGTCGGCTCATCCAGGAAAAGGATGCGGGGGGAATGCATGAGTGCGCGCACGATGAGCAGCCGACGTTTCATTCCCCCGGAGAGTTGGCGCACGCCATCGTTCACAACCTCACTGAGATCCACATAATGGAGCAGCTCGGCAATCCGACGTTTCCGCTCTGCACTCCCCATATGGTGCAGGCGGGCGTGGAGCTCCAGGTTCTCTCCCACCGTCAGATCCTGGTCAAAATTCACATGCTGGGGCACTACGCCGATGAACTCCTTCATCTCCCGCTCATGGAGAAAAATCTCCTTCCCATCATACAGCACCCTGCCCTCCGTGGGAACTGTCTGCATGGTGAGCACCCGAATGGTCGTGGTCTTCCCCGCTCCGTTGGGACCGAGAAGCCCGAAAATTTCCCCTTCCTTCACGGAAAGGCTCAGGCCATCCACTGCCGTCTTCCATATGACCTTGTTGTCCTTGTCCCTATGCGAAAAACGTTTTACCAGTGCATCTATCTCTATCATTCCATCACTCCAGCCCTTTTCACGACAGAAGCGCACCTGTCCAGCACGCTGGCAGGTGCGCATATACAAAAAACTATTCCGGCCTGCGAGAGTCGATTTCCTCGAAACAGAGCAGGCGGTGGAAATATTGGCGAAGCATCTTGAGCGTGATGTCTCCCCGCCGCTTGATGCCGGAGCGGATCACATGCTTCGCCCGCTGCAGGGCATTGTCAACGGATTTCACGCTCCGCCCCATGAGCTTTGCTATCTCCTCGTAGCTTCTTCCATTCAGATAATGCAGAACAGCCTCATACTCTACCTCGGACAGAACATCCTTCAGAAATATCCGGCAGATTTCGTATTCCTCCTGCTGGATGATGTTATCTGCCGCCTCCGCACCTTCCTGATCCGCCAAAATATCCATAAATGTGACATCAGAATCCTGCAAATGAACCATGGCATGGAGGGAAACAGAAGAATTCAAGGGCCGATGCTTGTACCGGTTCGCCGTCTTGATGGCCGAAATGTACTGGCAGCGCACGCATCGTTTCGCAAATGCCGAAAAAGGAGCCGAACGCTGCAGCTCATACCCCTTCACCGCCTTGAAAAATCCCAGCCGCCCCTCCTGCAAAAGGTCTTCGTCCCCTGCCTTGAGCAGGAAATAATGATGACCCACCGCCTGAATCATGTGATTGTAGCGCCGATAGAGCTCTGACAGCGCCAAATTGTCATTCCTCTCCCGATAACAGCGGATAAGATCATCATCGGAAAGATGCCTGTAGTCAACCTCACGGCTTCGCCGTTTGTTCCCTTTCATATTCATCCGTCCTTTATACTAGTGTAAGCCTTCGTTCATCTTTATAACAATTGCCCGCTATGCAGCCATCTGCTTTGTCATCGTCGGTTGACGTAGCACCGCTACGTCGCCCTCCTCTTCCTAGCATCTGACCACATATCGAACAATTGATTATTCTAAATCTGAACGAGGTCTTACACTAGAAGCCGTTAATATTTACCAA
>DFES01000206.1:5560-20429 GCA_002369175.1 Selenomonadaceae bacterium UBA3796 | reverse complement strand
ATGAATTTCTGGCCGCCGAATCCCGGATTTACCGTCATGATCAGCGCCATGTCGATATCCCCCAGGAGTTCCTCCAGCATGACCAGCGGCGTAGCAGGATTCAATGCAATGCCCACTTTGCAGCCGGCAGCCTTGATCTGCTGGACAATGCGGTGTGCATGCCTTGCTGCCTCGATATGGAAGGTGATGATATCCGCCCCTGCCTCGGCAAAGGCTGCCACCTGGGTTTCAGGATGCTCCGTCATGAGGTGCACATCGAACACGGCCTTGCTGACTTTCCTCAGGCTCTTCACCACAGGAGAGCCGAGCGTGATATTGGGAACAAAGGTTCCATCCATGACGTCCATGTGAATATACTCCGCCCCGGCATCTGTAACCTTTTTCAGCTCAGCTGCCAGACAGGAGAAATCGGCGGATAAAATGGAAGGTGCAATCTTAATCATCAAAATTCCTTCTTTCTTTGTACGATCTCGCCCAGAATATTCAAGTAGGCATCATAACGCTCCTGGGAAACCGTCCCGCTTCCCACCGCTTCCTTTACGGCGCATTGCGGTTCATGGCTGTGTGTGCAGGGCTGGAACCGGCAGTTTCCCACATACGGTGCAAATTCGATAAAACACTCCGCCAATCCGGCCGCCTCCATGCCCGCAAACTCCATGGCGCTGAATCCCGGCGTGTCCACGATGTAGCCTCCCTCATAGGGAAGGAGCTGGGCAATACGGGTCGTGTGCCGCCCTCTTTTGATTTTCTCGCTGACACCGCCCATGGCAAGATGAAGTGTGCCATCCATCCGGTTCAAAAGGGAAGACTTCCCGACACCGGAGGGACCTGCAAAAACCGTTGTGCGGTTTGCCAGAATTTGGCGAAGTTCCCCCATCCCTGTATTTTCCCGAGCAGAAAGGCGAAGCACGGGATAGCCGATTTCCTCATAAAGGGCAAGGAAATCCCGCCCCTCCGCACCGCAAAGATCCATCTTGTTCACGCATATGACAATCCCAGGGATGCGGGACCATTCCGCCAAAACGAGGAATCGGTTCAAAAGGAGGGGATGAAGCCTCGGCTGGTCGAAAGCAAACACCAGGACAACCTGGTCGATATTGGCCACGGCGGGATGTTTCAGGAGATTGCGCCGCTCAAGCAGCCTTTCCACAACGCCGCTGCCATCCTCAAGAGGCTGTATCTCCACCTGGTCGCCGGGATACACCGGCTGCCGCTGTTTGAATTTTCCCCGAAGCCTGCAGCTGACAATCCCCTGCTCTGTCTGCACATAGAAAAAACTGTTCTGCGTGCGAATCACACGTCCTGTCAGCATGGATCAGCCCCCTTTTTTCCCATCTACATGCTCTTTCCTGTAGCGTTCCCCTTATTGGGAGTCTTCACCTCTTCTTCCCTCGAAGAAGGAGCGGACCCCTGACTGGTTTCCTCTTTTGGTGTTTCCTTCACCTTTTCTTTCTCCTTCACCGTTTCCGGTTCTGCCACCACCAAATCGATGGAGCTTCCTTCATCCACTTCACCGCCCACAGGAGACTGGCTCACCACCGTGCCTTCTGCCTGCTTGCTGGTCTGCTTCGTAATGCTCCCGACCCTGAGTCCCTTGGCGGTAATACTGGATCTTGCAGCCTCCAGTGTACTTCCCGTCACGTCCGGCACCGGAACCTTCTTCGTCTTCTCTCCCTTGGAAACCGTAAAGTCAACGGTCGTTCCCTTATGGATTTTGGTTCCGCCGGGTGGATCCGTGGCAATAACAGTACCGCCCTCCTCAGAGGAATGCTTTTCATAGATCGAGCCCATCTTCAGCCCCATCTTCAGAATCCGAGTCTCCGCTGCAGAACGGCTCAAGCCCTTCAGATCCGGCATTTCCATATCCTCGCCGCCCTTGCTCACATAGATGGTAACCAGCCGTTCCGTTTTCACGGTAGCGCTGGCCTCCGGCGACTGGGATACCACCTGGCCGGGAGGAACTGTCGCGTCATAGGCCTCTGCCACACTCACCCTCAGGTGATTGTCCTCAAGGATCTGTCTTGCCAAGGTCATCTGTTTGCCGACCACGTCCGGCACAATGACCTCCTCTGTGCTCCAGAACTTTCCGAAGGAAATAAACGCACCGACGAAGAATCCCAGGAAGAGCACCATGACCAATCCTGCAAGGAAAATTTTTGACGGGAAAGAAGACCGCTTTCCTTCTGGCACCCTTCCCGTATCATTCTGCGCATGAGCAGCAGGCATATCTTCCTGCATACGCGGAATCACCTGGGTTGCATAGGGATCGGGAGCTGGCATCGTCACGCTTCCGTGCACGATATGCTCTGCTTCCCGGAGGTCACGGAACATCTCCGCGCTGTCAGGACGTACGGCGGGATCCTTGCTCATAGCCTTCATCACAATGGCCTCGACGATGGGCGGTATGTCCGGGTTAAGCTGCCGCACGGGAACAGGCTCCTCCTGCAGGTGCTTCATGGCAATACCGACAGGAGTTTCCCCCGTGAACGGAAGTTTCCCTGTAAGCATCTCATAGAGCACCACGCCAAGAGAATACACATCGGACTTCGGGGTAATATAGGAACCCTTGGCCTGTTCCGGCGAAAAGTAATGCACCGATCCCACCACATTGCCGCTGTAGGTCATGGTAGACTCCGTGACAGCTCGTGCAATGCCGAAATCAGCAACTTTGGCATGCCCGTTTTCCATCATGAGGATGTTATGGGGCTTGATATCGCAATGAACGATATTGTTGGCATGAGCCATTGCCAACGCTTCGGCAATTTCCCTTGCAATGCGCAAGGCATCTTCCACCGGGAGATGCCCCATTCTGTGGATGAGGTTTTTCAGTGTATCGCCGGGAACGTATTCCATGACAATGTAATGGTCATCGCCAAAGATTCCGACATCAAAGATGTTCACAATATTCGGATGAGATAGGCGAGCCGCAGCCTGGGCTTCCCTATGGAATTTCCCGATGAATTCCGCATCCCTTCGAAACTGCTCATGAAGGATCTTCACCGCTACAGGACGGTTCAGCAGTTTGTCCTGCGCTTTGTAGACATCGGCCATGCCACCGCTGCCAACCAGTTCCATGAGCTCATAGCGTTGATCCAATACACGCTGTACCATGGTAGGTCCTCCTATTCATCACTTATCCAGACTGAGTATGATCTTTCTTGCAATCGGCGCTGCCTCCACGCCGCCGTCACCGCTGTTCTCCACGATGATGGCGAAAGCAATGCGCTGCTTTCCGATGACGGCAGAGCCAATGAACCAGGCATGATCCTTGCCTGCAGGATTTTCAGCGGTTCCCGTCTTGCCTGCAACCCTGATGCCGCTTACCTTCGCAGCGGTTCCCGTTCCCTTTTGGACGACTTCCTCCATCCATCCGCCAATGAGATTCGCCCGATCACGTGTTGTGGCCTCGAACCACTTCCGTGGAACAGCTTCCCTCAGGAGAACGCCCTGGGGAGAAGTCACTTGCTGTATGATATACGGCTTCATGACAACACCGTCATTCGCCATGGCCATGGCAAGAAGAGCCATGTGCATGGGCGTAACAAGAAGCGTGCTCTGCCCTATGCCAACCTGGGCAATGTCTCCGGAATCAAGCGCCGGATAATCCGGCAAATGGGACGCGGTTTCCTGAAGTTCTCCATCCACTGTCCTGTCGAAGCCAAATCTTGAGAAGCCGGGCTTCAAGGCCTTGACTCCCATGCGCATTGCAAGGGTGCCAAAGGTGACATTGCAGGACTTTACAAGAGCCTGCTCCAAATGCAGGCTGCCGTGGACTTCTCCATGGCCTTCCCGTATGCTGTTGCCTCCGCCTACATCCAGGGAACCGGTGCAGTCAAAGACCTCATGTGCATCCGTAATCCCCTGTTCCAGGGCGATATCCGCAATCATGGGCTTAATGGTGGAGCCGGGTGGATATAATCCCTGCAGTGCACGGTTCAAAAGCGGGCTGTCCTGCCGTTCAACCATGGAATCCCATTCCATATCAATATAATTCGGATTATAAGCGGGACTGCTGACCAAAGCAAGGACGGCTCCGGTATCCATGTCAAGGACAACCGCCGCCCCCCGCCGTCCGGCCATGCCACTGTAAGCAGCCTGCTGGGCATCGGAATCTATGGTGAGTTTCACATCATTTCCCCGCTCCGATTGGAATATCTGTGCAAGCGGCCCCATTCGGCTCATCTCGTCCGTGATTCCCAGGAGCTCCCGATTGGCGTAACCCTCAATGCCGGAACTTCCATACTCACTGCTGGAATACCCCGTGACAAATGCCATAGTCTCTCCCATGAGGTAACTGCGGGTTCCTGCCTGGATGCTCTGGGCAAGAGCCCTTCCATCCGAATCCAGGATCATCCCCCTTTGGATGCCTGCATCCGCCTGCATTCCTCTTCGGTTCAGGGGATCCCTGGCCAGACCATCTGCCACGACAAACTGGAGATAAACAATATAGACTGCCAATGCCCCAACGCACAGGAGAAGAAATGCTCCTGCCTGAAGCACATGACGTTTTAACATTCTGTTACCCATGGTTTTTCTGCTCCTTCCGGGAAAGGGAAACCAGAAGCCCCAACAGAATAAAACTGGAAACCATGGAACTTCCCCCATAGCTGACAAAGGGAAGCGTAATCCCCGTAAGGGGCAGGAATTTCGTTACCCCTGCAAGGATGATGAATGCCTGGAGAAAGAAGACGATATTGCAACCCGCAGCAAGGAGAATCTGTCCTTCTGTGCGGCACCCCAGAGCCACTTGCAATCCCTTGTAGAAAAAAAGGACATACGTCAGAAGAATCATCAGAGAACCGATCAGACCAAACTCCTCTGCCGCCGCGGCAAAAATAAAGTCCGTATGAACCTCCGGAATCAGTTCCGGATGCCCATGGGCAAAGCCCGTTCCCCAGATTCCTCCCGATCCGAAAGCAAACAGGGACTGGACCACCTGATAAGCCGTTCCCGAAGGATCCTGCCACGGATCCAGCCATATATCAAAACGCACCTTGACATGATCAAACATGGTATAGCTGACAGCAGCGGCAACACAAAAGAATGCCACAGCAAGAAATACGTAGGACTTGCTCCCCGTTGCCATATATGTCATGAGCACGGCAATGCCGAAGAAAAGCAGAGCCGAACCCAAATCCCTCTGCACCACAAACATGAGAATGGCCATTCCCCAAACGACCAGAAGAGGAGCGATAAACCTCAGAGGCGGAAGCCACAAGAACAGCAGCCGCAGATTCGGAAGGGAAAGCACTTGGCGGTGATCACTCAAATAAGCTGCCAAGAAGAAGACCAGCAGGATTTTTCCAAACTCCGAAGGCTGTATGCGGAAGGAGCCAAGAAGAATCCAATTTCTGCTGCCCCCGATCTCCGTGCCGAAGAAAAGAGGCAGGCACAGAAGCAGCAGACACGACAGACCAAGGATATACTGATATTGGACAAACCGGCTGATAACTTTTCCAAACTTGAGCACCACAACGAAGGCAACCATGCCGATGATGATCCAGCGGAGCTGCGGTATCAGCAGTTCCGGCTTCAGCCGCGCTATCATGACAATCCCAAGGCTGGAAAACATCATAACACAGGGAAACAGCCAGATATCCGGCTGCGGACGGCTGTGAAGAAGCAGCGCATGAATGAACACGGCAAGGAAAATAACCGCCAGCAGCCAGGGAAGGTACGACAGCTCTCCTGCCACCCGCTCCACGGCAAACTCGCCACCGGAATGCTGCAGGAACAAGACACCCAATCCCATCAGAAGAAAGCCCAAGGGGCCCAGAAGCAGGCTCCAGCTCCCCCTAGTCATCATAAGCCACAACAATGGCCGTGATATTATCTGTTCCTCCTGCGGCCAAAGCCTTTCCAATCAAAAGTGTTACCGGATTTTCCACATCTGCCTGAAGAATATCCAGTATCTCCTCATCCGATACCATATTGGTCAATCCATCTGTGCAGAGAAGGATCTTATCCCCACGCGCAACGGAAAAGGAGCCCGTATCCACCTTCACATTCTCCTCGACCCCCACCGCCCGCATCAGAACATTCTTCCTCGGATGATTCCTGGCCTCCTGTGCCGTGATCGTACCGCGTTCCACCAGGCTTTCCACATAGGAATGATCCCGGGTCATCTGCTGCAGACGGTTCTGACGGCACAGATAAAGGCGGCTGTCTCCCACATGAGCCCAGATTCCCTCGCCCTCTGCAAAGTGAAACAACGTCGCCGTCGTCCCCATCCCCTTATAAGACGGATACTGCCGAACCCGCTCCAGGATATCGCGATTCCCCTGCTGGATAGCGCCTTTCAGCATTTCAGAGTCCACGAGGGATCCTGCTTCCCGCAGAGCATGGCGAACAGCTTCCACCAGAATGTGGCTCGCGATCTCCCCTGCTGCATGCCCTCCCATGCCATCGGCAACAATATATGTATTCTCGTCCAGAACAGCTCCGCAATCCTCATTCGTCTTCCGGATTTTCCCCACATCCGTACCTTCGTATACCCTTGCCAAAGCCATCACCTCTCAAATCTCAACGTCAAAAAACCGATGCGAATGAGATCCCCTGCCCTCAGATAGGCCTTGCCGTTCAGCTTCCGGTCATTCACATAGGTATGGTTCCTGCTCCCCAAATCCTTGATGATATACAGATTGTTGCGCTGGAACACCACGGCATGATGATGGGAGACGAAGGTATCGGTAATGACGATGTCATTATCCGGCCCTCGTCCAATGGAAAGTTCCTCCGAAAGGGCAAACCTCCGTCCCATCTGCCGCTGATCGTTTGTCCCCACCACTGTGAGAACCGCTTCCCCATCTCTGGCCTTTTCCTCGCGGGACAGTTCCCGTCCCATTTTTCTCATGTCCTTCCATATGTAACGGACACTGCGCGAAACAAAATACAGCAGCCAGAGCAGCATCCCATATTCAAGTCCGACACTGATTGCCTTGATAACAAACGCCATAGTGGGCAACTCAAATCACCTCATAAAGCAAAACGGTATTGCCCGTTTGTATCTCATCCCCGGAGCGCAGACAGGCCATTTCCACTTTTTCCCCGTTCAGGAATGTCCCATTCAGGCTCCCGGCATCATGAAGCACATGGCGGTGGCGCTCATAAGCAATATAGGCATGGAGCCTGGAGGCGTTCGCATCCGTCAAAATGAGATCGTTCGTATCCCGCCGTCCAATATAAACCTGATTTTCCCCAAACTCCAGAACGGCATCTGCATCGGGTCCTTTCACCACCGTAAGGGAAACGAGCTTGCGAGCCGTCAGCGGTTCTACGGGCAGATCGAACTTTTTTCGCTCCAGAACCATGGTATGGGGCTCCTCCATATCCTGTTCTGCCGGATGTTCCGTAAAACAGGACTGCACTTCGCAGATGCCCTTCCCCACGGTCTGGCTCTTCTGCAAACGAATCCGCAGGATTCCGTCCATGAAGCATTCCTCGCGGATGACCAGCTTCTCCACGGCTTCGTGCAATGCATCCGATACCCGTTGGGCACAAAGACGCTGGTAATCCTCCTCGTTCAGGAAGAAGGTATAGTCATTGGGAACCATACTTTCCTCGCCCACCTGCGTCTTCCGCTTCAGGGCTTCCCTCTCCGCCTGCTTCAGCAGTTCCACAGGTTCCAGCTTGCTGGACAGGTGCTTATTGAAGAATCCTTCAATATGGTCTCCCAGAAACGATTCCAATTTTGCAAACCCCATGATGGCCTCCAGTCACGTCATATTCTTATTCCTCAACTGCCCACAGGCTGCCTGAATATCCGCTCCCATCTCTCTCCGCAGGGTGACAGGAATATGATGGGCAAAAAGGTATTTCTCAAACCATTCCACCCTCTGCTTCGACGGACGGTTCAAATTGCGTTCCACCACCGGGTTGATGGGAATGAGATTCACACTGGCAAGCTTCCCCCGCAGAAGGGCAACGAGCTCTTCCGCCTGCTCCTCACCGTCATTCACATGATCGATGAGGATGTACTCATAGGTCACCCGCCGTCCAGTTTTCTCCCCGTATGCTGTTCCTGCCTTTATCACATCTGCCAAAGGGTATTTCCGATTGATGGGCATGAGCCTGGAGCGGAGCGCATCATCCGGCGCATGCAGGGAAATGGAAAGACTGACGGGAATGCCTTCCTCCATCAGTCGATAGATATTCGGCACGATGCCGGATGTAGAGATGGTCATATTCCGATAACCCATCCCCATGACATCATCCGCATGGCAGAGCCGCAAGAAACGCACTACATTCTCGTAGTTCATGAGCGGCTCGCCGGAGCCCATGATGACCATGGTGTCCACTTTCTGCCCCGCTGCTTCGCGGCGCAGCATTTCCTGTATGTGAATCGCCTGGGCGAGAATTTCTCCTGCCAAAAGGTTCCTCGCCATGCCGTGGAGGGTGGAAGCGCAAAAAACACATCCCATATTGCACCCCGCCTGGGTAGAGACGCAGATGCTATTGCCATAGGACTGGCGCATGAGAACAGTTTCCACCGCAGTTCCATCCGAAAATCCCAACAAAAACTTCGCCGTCTTCCCATCCGCGGAAAACTGGCTGTCCCGGCAGTCCGCACGGAGAATCTCATACTCCTTGGACAACGCCCCCCTGAGTTTCTCCGGCAGGTTCGTCATTTCCGCAAAGGACATAGCTCCCTTTTGGTACATCCATTCCGCGATCTGCTTCCCGCGATATCCCGGCAGGTTCCACTGCAGAAGCTCTGCCGTGATTTCCCCTGCACCCATGCCAAACAAATTCTTCAAGAAAAATCCCTTCTATATATCATATATCATGATGCCCTAACGATTCAGGACGCCCTAACCATACGGGCGATGAAAAAGCCATCGGTTCCATCCCGCTGAGGATAGAGCTGCACCATCTTTTCCTGCCGCTTCCCGCAGGGCAGAAAGCTTCCCGTTTCATCCAGATGAAAATCTTCATGGTGGTTCAAAAAGGACTCCACAACCTGCTGATTCTCTTCCGGCTCTATGGTGCAGGTGCTGTAGACCAGCACACCTCCCGGTTTCAATGCCCGGGCAGCGCTTTCCAGGATCTCGGACTGGAGCTTCGGCAATGCCTTGATTTCCTCTACACGCTTCCTCCAACGAGCATCCGGCTTTCGCCGCAGAACACCAAGTCCCGAGCAGGGTGCATCCACCAGTACGCGGTCTGCCTGCTCCTTGTATTTTTCTCCCAGCGCCCTTGCATCCATGAGCGTCGTCTCAATGACCTCTATGCCGAGACGAGCCGCGTTCTCCTCAATGCGCCGAAGCTTATGCTCATAGATGTCACAGGCAAGCACCCTGCCCCGATTGCCCATGAGAGCGGCAAGGTGCGTGGCCTTTCCCCCGGGAGCGCTGCATGCGTCGATGACGAATTCCCCTGCCCTTGGCGCCATCACATGTGCTACGAGCATGGAACTTTCATCCTGCACCTGACAGAACCCCTGGCTTAATGCCGGAAAATCATCCAGTGCACCGTGGGATAGACAGAGAATTCCTTCCGGCGACCATCCGGAGGGCTTTGCTTCTGCACCTGCCGCCGCAAGTTCCTCCAGGAGCGACGCACGACTGATTTTCAACGTATTCGTCCGCAGCGAAAGAATCGGCTGGACGTTATTGAATGCACAAAGGCGCCCGGTTTCCTCCACGCCAAAGGCCTTTATCCAACGCTTCACCATCCATAGGGGATGACAGCAGGAAAGAGCCAGACGCTCCGCTTCCTTCCCCTTTCCCTCCGGGAATTTCGCCTTTTCCGGCTCCCTCACCGCCGTGCGAAGGACGGCATTCACGAATTTCACCGTACCGGTATGGCTGTACTTCTTCGTCAGTTCCACGGCCTCGTTGCAGGCGGCAGAAGGCGGCACCTTATCCATGTAGAAAATTTGATAGATTCCAATGCGCAGGACTTCCCGCACCATAGGAGGAATTTTCCGCAAGGGTCGGTTCACATAGCGGCGAAGAATCCAATCCAAGGTATCCCCTGCTTTTACAGCACCATAGACGAGTTCCGTAACAAAGCGCCTATCCACATCGGAAAGCTCCTTCCGCCTCAGTTCCCGAACCAATGCCACATTGGCGTATGCGCCTTCTTCATGCACCGCATGAAGAATCTCTGCCGCTGTTTCCCGTGCCTTGTCCATTCCATTCCTCCTTCGGTATCACGATTTTTTCCAGTACCCTTTTGAATTCCTCCATATCCACCCGCGTATTGTAACATGGACCGTTGGGACGGATATTGAGGATCCCCACGGCAGGGAGAGGGTAGACGTCCTGTATGCCGCTCATGAGATCCCGCTCACAGGCAATTGCCAGAACAGCCTTGGGGCGGTTCTGTTTGATGATCTGGCGGGCCAATGTCCCGCCCGTTGCCACAA
Organism: Selenomonadaceae bacterium UBA3796; assembly: GCA_002369175.1. Lineage (GTDB taxonomy): Bacteria > Bacillota > Negativicutes > Selenomonadales > Selenomonadaceae > UBA3796. The sequence goes on along the minus strand of DFES01000206.1, from coordinate 10,060 downwards.
AGAAAAGAAACCCCATCTCCTCCGAAAGCTTTACGAGATCACCGATGTTGCACCCGCCACACCGCTTGCAATTCGACGGATCACGGGTAATCTTATGGGGACAGCTGGCAAGCTGCAGACAATGGGGCGTGACCACCAGGAGTTTTTCTGCCGGAACACGAATATTTCGGCGGGAAAACAAGAGATTGCTCACCGCAATGAAAGACCCCTCCAATTGGCGCCGGTTGATGCCGAACAGGCTCCCCAGGCGCACCACGGTGGGAAACAGAATATTGATGAGCGCATAGGTCTGCTTCTGGAACAGGGATACAGACGGCCAGCCTTTGATTGCCAGCACCATGTTGAAAATACCAAAAAGGGAAAGCGTCACAACTGCAAGGAATACACTCCCTACAACAACCGGAAGAGCAAGCCAGACCTCCATGAGTCCCAGATAGCTGATGCGCCAGACAGCATAAAAAACTGCAGCCAGGCATACCGTGCTCAAAATCAGAAATCCGATCAGAAGCCGTTTCTTCGGCCTTTGAAAAAGTGCCTGTTCCATGGATTTCCCTCCTTTCCGTGACAATCCGCCGCTATCTGTTGCACATCATTTCCGCCCACCTGAGACAGAACCCCCGCCGTCTTCCCTCAAGGATTCCCGAACTTGGCGGGAAGAGGCATGTCATGTCCCAGAAGATAGGCCCGGGCATCCATCTTCCTGCCTCCGGGAGCCTGGAGCTCCAAAATTTCCAGACAGGAATCGCCGCCGGCAACCACCAGGCCGCGCTTATCCGCCTGCAGGATGACTCCCGGCTCCGATTCCGCTGCCCTTTCGAGTACCTTCGTCCGCCAAATCTTATATTTCGCAGCATTGAGATATGTATATGCCCCGGGCCAGGAATTCAGCCCCCTCACAAGGTTATGGATCTCCCTGGCAGGCTTGCTCCAATCAATGCTTCCCGTTTCCCGTCCAATCATGGGTGCATAATTGGAATCCGCATCCACCTGCTTCTCTCTCGTCAAAGTGCCCTCAGAAATCCTCTCCAGTGTCTCTTGAAGCACATCCGCACCCATGACCATGAGCGCATCATGAAGTTCCTCCAGCGTCATCTCCTCCGGGATGGGAAGTTCCCGCTTCAGGAGCATATCCCCCGTATCGAGTCCGGCATCCATGAACATTGTCGTAATGCCCGTCCGGGACTCGCCGTTGATGATGCTCCACTGCATGGGAGCCGCTCCCCGATAGCGGGGCAAGAGGGAGGCATGGACATTGATGCAGCCATACGGTGGAATGTCGAGAATATGCTGGGACAGAATCTGCCCAAAGGCCACCACAACAATGATATCCGGCTGCAAATCTTCCAAGATCCGGACGGACTCCTCTGTCCGGATTTTTTCCGGCTGAAAAACAGGAAACCCCTGCTTCTCGGCAAAAACCTTCACCGGAGAGGGCAGGAGCTTCTGTCCCCTGCCACGGGGCTTGTCCGGCTGGGTTATGACACCTGCAATCTCCGTATGCTCTGCAAGCATGCGAAGACAGGGAACAGAAAACTCCGGCGTCCCCATGAATACCACGCGAAACTTCTTCAAGACTTATGTTCCCCCTCGTGCAAACTCTCCGCGATGTCTATGAAAAGCTGTCCTTCCAGATGATCCAGTTCGTGCTGGATGCACCTGGCCAGAAGTCCCTCCGCCGTGAGATGCTGCTTTTTGCCGCGGCGATTCAGAAACTCCACCTTCACTTTTGCAGAGCGTTCCACCTCTCCGTACAGGTTCGGGACAGAAAGGCATCCCTCCGTATCCTTTACGCTGCCCTCCCGAAAGGTAATCACAGGATTGATGAGCTCAATGAGTTCCTTTCCCACATCAATGACCACCGCACGGATCGGTTCGCCAATCTGCGGCGCCGCGAGACCTACGCCCTCTGCATGATACATGGTTTCCGCCATATCATCGAGCAATAGGCGCAAGCGCTTGTCCACCTTCTCCACAGGAACGCATTTCTGCTTCAACACCGGTGCACCGGCCTTCTTGATCTCCAACAATGACATATTACTGCCTCCCGTACGATTCATTGATACATCCGGTAGAGCCGGTTGGCGTTTTCAAAGAATACCTTGTCCCATTCGCTCTCCGGGATGATCTCCTTCGTAAACTCGATATAATCCCCCAAATTGGCCAAGGGCCAGTCCGTTCCGAACATGAAACGGTCATAGAGATCCAAATACTCCAGCCATCCCTTGAGCTTATTGATATAATAATGTTTCTTTTGGAGGAACAGTGCAAAATCAGGGATCTTCCCCTCCAGAATGCCGGAAAGATCCACCATCACGTTCGGATTTTTCTCCACCACTGCCGCTGAATCCACAAACCATGGCTCCCCAAAATGGCACATAACGAACTGCACCTGCCGGTACTTCGTTGCCGCTTCGTCCATGACAAGGGGATGACTGTATTTCAAGAGCGCATTATTGCTGGCCGTAAGCCCCATATGCACAGCCACCGGCTTATGATACTTCACAGCCAGGGCATAGAGGGGCGACAGGGAATCATCGAAAATGTAGAAAGAATCATAACCCGGATACAGCTTGATCCCAACACAATTCGATTGCCGCAGATGATTCTCGATGAACATGAGCTGCCGCTTCATATCCCAGGAAAACATGGTGTAATTGTCAAGCCCGACGCAATACTTCAAAGGCGCAGGATAGGCATGGCGCGCATTCTCCGGGGAACCGTTCCCCATGACCACGCCGCCTACGATGCCATATCGCTCATATTGTTCCACAAGATGCTTTTCCGTGTTCTCATGATGCGCTCTTCGGGCAATATTGTTGAAATAACCCTCGTCGGGGCAAAAGTGGAGATGTGCGTCAATAATCTGCATATTGGCAGCCTCCCAAAAAAGAATCGACAACACTCTGAAACTAATATATTATAACGCACTTGTTCAAGTTTTGCCAAGGGCAAAACATTCAAATTAGCGTTTCGACGAGTTCATCTCGTCATAACGCATTGTTCAAGTTTTGCCAAGGGCAAAACTTGAACAATGCTCCGAGTCATGCTTTTATGCTTCGCGGTCTGCCTTTGTCGCGATTTCCTGCTGAATTCCGGCAATGAATTCCTCAACCTTCACCGTCCGGCTGTCCTTCTCACCATACTTGCGGACATTGACCGTGCCGTTCTCCACTTCCTGGTCTCCAACCACAAGGGCATAGGGTATCTTCTTCACCTGAGCCTCCCGAATCTTGTAGCCCGTCTTTTCATTGCGGTCGTCCACCTCTACCCTGAGTCCCAGTTCAAACATCTTTTTCTTGAGCTCATAGGCATAGTCCGCATGCTTGTCCGTAATGGGGAGAATCCTCACCTGCACCGGAGCGAGCCATGTGGGGAAAGCCCCCGCATAGTTCTCGATGAGAATCCCGATGAAACGCTCGATGCTTCCATAGACAACCCGATGCAGCATGACAGGGCGATGTTTTTCCCCATCCTCTCCCACATAGGTAAGATCGAACTTCTCCGGCATGAGCATATCGAGCTGTATGGTTCCGCATTGCCAGGTACGCCCGATGGAGTCGCGGAGGTGGAAATCGATCTTCGGTCCGTAGAAAGCGCCGTCTCCCTCGTTCACAACGTATTCCAGGCCACGATGCTCCAATGCATTTTGAAGCGCCGACGTAGCTCTCTCCCAAATCTCATCCGACCCCATGGAATCCTCCGGACGAGTTGAAAGCTCTGCCGTATATGTGAGATGAAAGGTGCTGTATACCTCATCGAACAAATCAATCGTATGCTGAATCTCATCCTCGATCTGGTTCGGCGTCAGGAAGAGGTGGGCATCATCCTGGGTGAAGTTGCGTACCCGGAACAGCCCGTGCAATGCGCCGGAAAGCTCATGGCGATGCACCAGGCCGAGCTCGCCCAGGCGCAGAGGAAGCTCCCGATAGCTGTGCTGATGACTTTTGTAGACCAGCATGCCGCCCGGGCAGTTCATAGGCTTAACTGCATAGTCCTCCCCGTCAATCTGCGTGAAGTACATATTCTCCTTATAATGAGCCCAGTGCCCCGACTGCTCCCAAAGCTTCCGGTTCATGATCATGGGCGTCTTGATTTCCTGGTAGCCATAACGGCGATGCACATCCCGCCAGTAATTGATGAGCTCATTGCGAATCACCATGCCGTTGGGATGGAAGAAGGGGAAGCCGGGGCCTTCCTCATGAAGACTGAAAAGATCAAGCTCCTTGCCGAGTTTCCGATGATCCCGCTTGGCCGCTTCCTCCAGCATATGCAGATAGCTGTCAAGATCCGCTTGCTTCTCAAAGGCTGTCCCATAGATGCGCTGAAGCATCTTGTTCTTTTCGCTGCCGCGCCAATAAGCCCCGTTGACACTCTGGAGCTTCAAGGCCTTGATTTTTCCCGTAGAGGCCACATGGGGGCCTGCGCAGAGATCGACGAACTCCCCCTGGGTGTAAAGGGAGATGACGGAATCCTCCGGCAGGTCGTTGATGAGCTCCACCT
>DFES01000206.1:0-5410 GCA_002369175.1 Selenomonadaceae bacterium UBA3796 | reverse complement strand
TGACGATCTTCTTCATTTCCTTTTCTATGTCCAGAAGATCTGCCTCTGTAAGCTGCTTTTCCATATCGATGTCGTAGTAGAAGCCATTCTCAATTGCCGGCCCGATGGCCAGCATGACGTTGGAGTCCTTATAGAGACGCTTCACGGCTTGGGCCAATATGTGGGATGCCGTGTGACGGAATGCCCAGCGGCCATCTGCATCCTCAAAAGTGAGGAAATCCACGGTGCAATCCCGTTCCAGGGGAGTCGCAAGATCCACCGTCTTTCCGTCCAGCTTCGCCGCCAGAACCTTCTTTGCCAAACTATTGCTGACAGACTTCACAAAATCCAGAATAAGCTGTCCCTGTTCCACTTCGCGCACAGCGCCATCCTTCAACGTTACCTTGACCATATAATTCCCTCCTAGTGCAAATAGAAAAAGCCCCATCCCAAATAGGGACGAGGCTATGCTTCGCGGTTCCACCCTGATTGCCGGAACATCCGGCCACTCAATCTTGATAACGGAGCATTCTCCGGCACAGCTTTTGACCGCCATGCTGCTCAGAAGCGGTAACCATGAGTGCCAGCCCAGGACGTTTCCAGCTTCCCGTCCCTCTCTTTGAGCCGCATCCCCATCGTCATGTCTTCTTCGTTGCCTTTAGATTTCCTAAACTATACCATGGATGAAACAAAAAATCAACTATCATCCTCTCTAGATTTTGCCATGGACAAAATTTACGCGTATTCACCCCCACAAAAAAGCGAAAAGCTTGCCGGGACAAGCTTTTCGCCCAAAACGCTTCATCGTTTCCTTAAAGATTCGCTGCCAGCATGGCTCCAACCCCTGCATAGACCTCTCTGGCCCTTGCTTTGATGGCCTCCCGTGCAGTATCCACGGTAAAGCCCAGGAAAGCTTCCAGCATGGGAAGGTCATTGGTCTCGTCACCGATAGCGTAGACCGCCGCCTCCTGCCAGCCCATGAGCTCTTTCATTTTCTCGATTCCCTGCCGCTTGCTGACACCTTGGGGCACGACATCCACACTGCAACGATTCGGATACGCCTGCACGATGCTGCCGAAAGCCTCATTGATGCCCGAGCTGACCTCGTCTGCCTCGTCGGCTTCCGTGAACCCCAAGGAGAACTGGTGTATCTTCGGCAATTGCAGAATATCCCCTTCCTCCATGGGCACAATCCGGAAATCCCACTCCAAGGCTTCCCGCGTGATCCAGGATCCCTCTGCCTCATGGCAAAGGTACGTGCAATCCACCGCCGAAAAAGCGAAATGGAAAGATTTTCGCACCCCCGGCAGTTGCATCATGGCCGCCAAGGTTTCCAAAGGAATCTCTCCCTGCCAGAGGGCCGTGCCGTCAGCACGACAGATCAGCCCCCCGTTGTTGCATACAGCATAATCCGACTCGATGCCATAGTGTCGGAGCTGGGGCGCAAGCATTCCATAATCCCTGCCCGTCACCACGCCAAATTTGTTCCCGGATGCCCGCCATTGGCGAACGCCCTCCACATCGGCTGCGGAAATCTTTTCATTGCGGAACAGCGTCCCATCATAATCGCTTGCCGCTATCTTCATAATCCTTCTCCTATCCTAAATCACATTCCAGACGCACACGCTCTTTTTTCTGTTTCATCAAAACACCAGCACCGGAGACTCGCCAACCATGACGGGCTGATCCTTTTCCTTTTGCATCTGGGGATACTCGGCAGAGTTCGTTATTGCCATGATGACCGTAGTCTTGTAGCCGGCATCCCGGATCACCTGCGGGTCAAAGCGGATGAGCGGCGTGCCTGCAGCAACCTTCGCTCCCTGCGTTGTCAGGAGCTCGAATCCGCGTCCCTTGAGATTTACCGTATCAATGCCGATGTGAATCAAAAGCTCCACTCCATTTTCCATGCGGAGGCCAATGGCATGCAGGCTCTCTTCCATAACCATGGTTACTTCCGCATCGGCAGGAGCCACCACCGTATCTCCCGTCGGTTCAATGGCTACGCCGTCTCCCATCATCTTCTGGGAAAACATGTCATCCTCCACCTCTGACATATCCATGAGCCTGCCGGAAATGCACGCATGAAGCTTCATGGCCAGACCTGTATCGGCGATAGCAGCGGGAGCCGTCTTTGCCTCTGTTTCTGCGGGAGCCGCAATGGCCTCCCCCTTCAGCAGAGCATCGAAGTATCCACGCACCTGGGGCACCGAGAGTCCCACAATAACCTGCACCGCATGACCGTTTTTCACGAGACCGAACGCTCCTGCCTTCGTGAACTTCGACACTGCCGCAATCTTATCGGGATCGCCTACCGTCACACGCAGACGAGTGGCGCAGTTCGTTACCTCCTGAATGTTTCCGGGGCCGCCAAGGCAATCCAGGAATACCTTCGCCTTGATGGCCAGAGCATTGTCCGCAAGACCCATTTCTTCCATCTCTTTTTTCGCCTGATACTCCGCCTTGGTGAAGAGCTTGTCCTCCACATCGTCCGCTGTACGTCCCGGAGTCGCATAATCAAAGCGCAGAATCAGATAGCGGAAGGTGACGAAATAAATGACGGTAAAGCACAGTCCCACACCAATCTGCATGAGATAGGTGCCTGCATGGTAGGAAAACAGTGGAATCCAGTTCTGCACGAAACAGTCGATGAGTCCGCCACCGAAGTTCCCTGCCAGTCCGAAGAAGTAAAGGGTTGCCGAAAGAGTTGCCGCAAGCAAAGCATGCACAAGATAAAGCAACGGCGCCACAAAGAGGAAGGTGAATTCCAACGGCTCCGTAATGCCGCAGAGAACCGCCGTCAGCGTTGCCGGAATGAGAAGAGCCGCTGTCTTCTTCCGCTTCTCCGGCTTTGCGCACATATAGATAGCAAGTGCTGCTCCCGGCAGGCCGAAAACCTTGGAACTTCCATGCAGGGCAAATCCGCCCTCGGGGAAGAGTTCCTTAAGGCTCTGGGCACTGGTGGAAAAATCATTCAAATGCTGGAGCCAGTAAGCCTGGATACCACCGTCACAGACCGCAGGCCCGAAGATGAACGGCAGATAGATGAAGTGGTGCAGGCCTGCCGGAAGCAGGATGCGCTCTGAGAAGGTATACGCCCAAACGCCTACGATGCCGCTGGTCTTGAGGAAATCCTGGAACTGCATGATTGCATGCTGAACTGCCGGCCAGACAATGCAGAACAGAAGCGCCATCGGTATCATCACCGCAAAGCCCACTGCCACAACAAATGCCGGGCCTTTGAAGATGCCGAGCCAATCGGGAATGTCCGTATCATAGAAGCGGTTGTGGAGCCAGGCCGTCACACAGGCGATGAAAATGGCGCCCAGCATGCCCATGTCCAGTGTCTTGATATTGGCAATCATCGCAAGTCCCGTACCGGCTCCGGCGTCCTGGGCAAAATCCACCCCGAAGGAAGCGCCGTGCAAGGTCAGGAATCCGGAAATGAAGTAGTTGAATACCATGTAGATCACGAAGGACTCCATCGCGCAACGGGCAGGTTCCTTCTTCGCAAAGCCAATCGGCACGGCGATGGCGAACAGAATCGGCATCTGGGCAAATACCGTCCATGCTCCCTGCTCCACAACGTACCAAAGATCATACCAAACCGTTCCGGGCGCCGCCAAAGCCCCCAGAAGTCCCTCATTCTTGCAAATAATAGCGAGAGCCACCGTCAAGCCGAAAAATGCGAACAGAATGACCGGCGTATACATTGCGCCGCCAAACCGCTGCATTCCCTGCATAACACGATCCTTGCTGACTGTCATTTTCATTCCCTCCAAATATTTCCCTTTTATTGCCAGTTCCTTACGGAAGTAGGGGGCATCTTTGGCCTCGTCATATCCTCCGCCAAAAATTTCGGCGCGCCTCCTTCACGCTTCCCTCATTTTCCCCTCTCTCTTTCTGATAACAGGATACAAAAAAAAAGCCCCGAAATCAATAGTTTCAAGGCTTTTCGGCACATCGGCCGCAGGGTGGAACATGGTACATTTGATGAAATTCGATACATCACTTCATTTCACATAGCTTCGACAGTTTTTGCAATCTCATCCCACAGACTTGCTGGCTCTGAAATTTCTACACTATACTGCATTGACCAAAACAACATGGCTCATTCATTGCAGCGAAGGGAAACCGTCAAATACAATTTTACAAAGAATAATCCTTGATATATCGTTCGAGGCAATCGCCACACTCCATGTATTTGATGAGGATTTCACCACAGGCATGGCTGTCGCTGGCGGCTTGATGGTGGTCAAGAGCTATGCCGTAATAATCACATAGTACATCCAGTTTATGGCTCATGCCGGGCAGGAAGTGCTTGCCCATTTGGACGGTGCATAAATAGGATACCTGCCTTTTCCATTCCACATCGTAGTAGCGGAGGCATTTTCTCAGCACCCCCATGTCAAATACAGCATTGTGTGCCACCAGGATCCCACTGGACATGACGGGCTCGATCCTGCCCCACAATTCCAAGAAATTCGGTGCATCTCGGACGGTATCTGTATCAATCCCTGTGAGTTTGGAGTTAAATGCGTCAAAATATGTCTCCGGATTGACAAGGGAATAGAATTCATCGACTATCACACCACCCTCTATGACCGTGATACCGATAGCACTCATTCGGTCATTTCGTCGATTTGGAGTCTCCACATCAAATGCCACAAACCGCTTCATTGAATTCCTCCCCGTATACTGCTAACCATCTCTTTTACCTATATGCATTATTTCGATGAGGAGGAAGCTTTTTCCTGCTTCCCTTCCCACGTCGTCCCGCAAAATCGTACGCAGAAATTCCCCCACAAAAGCAGGTGAATCATGGATGTTTCTCGAATATAGACGATGTATAATTATCAAAAGTAAAATTTCTTTGGGAGGCTATCATGAAGAACACAGTTACTGTTTTAGCGATTTTTTTATTTACAATCATTTTTTTGTTTGGAAATTCGAGTTCTGTTTTTGCAAATAATGACATTTCTGCTCTGGGAAAATTTTCCATACAGAAAAAGTACACTATGTACCTTGGCACAAATGATAAAGATACCTTGAGTCAGATAATACCAACTGAAAAAATTCGTGAGGAAATGCACGAGATTTGCATGAAATACGTCGATGGTTACACGCTGACGATTGCCGACGGATATTATCGTGACTCCAATAGAGGTGTTTCGCATGAAACATCTTTGATTTATGTTTTTATAGATGCGGACATAAATGCAATCCAGAAAATTATGGACGAGGCGCTTGTAAAATTTAACCAAGGAAGCATTTTGCTCGAAGAAAATGATTCCAAAAGCGTTTTTTACTCATCCACATATCCTGAGAGGTAAAGTCATAGAGTACGAAGCAAAGACGATACGAACGTCGTTCAGAGCAGTGAACAGCGACGATGCGTAGATATTGAAGCCGATATGCTTGCGCCGCGCTATCC
>DFES01000151.1 GCA_002369175.1 Selenomonadaceae bacterium UBA3796 | reverse complement strand
CTCCCGCCTCGTTGAAACGCCAATTGGGAGGTTTTGCCCGTGGCAAAACTTGAACAATTGCGTTATAATAAAGGAGTGTGCAACCAAAGAACGTAGGAGATATTGAATGGACGATTATACTTGGCAGAAAACATTGCAGCATAGACGCAGCAACCGCCGCCGCCAAACACTTCTTTTGTTTCTGATGCTGGGAGCCATCACCGCTTCCGTCGTCTGGTATTTCGGCATTTACATACGCACGCCGGAATACTCCCTGCAACAGACAATGACCGCCATCAAGAACGGCGACACAGCCTCGCTCCAACAACATGTAAACCTCGATCTCCTTGCCTCCAATGCCTATGATGATCTCACGGTGGATCTGTTCGCCTATGATGCCACTTTGACGCCTCAGACAAAAGTGCTTTTTGAAAGATTCTATGTGATGATCAAACCCCAAATCACAGACGGCATAAAGAATACCCTCCTGACCCGTGTCACCCGTGGGGACTGGATTCTCCCCAACGGCTTGGACATCCTCAAGGGAAGACAGCTCGGCATCGACTACGAGAGGTTTCTGGAACGAAGCCAGATACGCAATACCACCATCATAGACACCGGCGCCATCACCCATAACGGCACCACCGCCATCGCGGAGATTCATGTCATGGAGGACTACACGCAGACCCCTTTTACCCTTGAAGTCGTCATGGAGGAATCAGAGGAAGGATACTGGCAGATCGCCTACCTCAGGAACTACAAAGAGTACCTGAATACCATCGCCCCATTGCAGAACAAGGACATTGCAGACTACATCACCGCCACCCAGGAAATCGTAGATAACAGCAATTGGGAGTTCCAGGAGCAGCAGAAGAGATTCCATAATTTGACGAAAACCTCCACCGGCATCCTGTCGGAGGAGCAGAAAGCCGAACTGCGCGCCCTTCTTCTCGACGAGGTCATCCCCTCGCTCAAGAAGCGCCAGGAAAAACTGGATGCTATAGATATCCCGCCGGGAGCCTCCTATCTCGCCCGTCTGCGGCAACAGTCCACGGAAACCTCCATCAAGACCTGGCAGCACTTCGTCAAAGCTCTCAGGGAAAACAGGCCTGTGGAATTTGAAACTGCGGAAACACTCCACAAACAGCAGCTGGAAATCGACCTGCGAATCGAGGACATCATCAAGCATACCGCGGTGAGCAAAAACATACCAAATATTCCTTAAGGAAGCTAGAACTTTAGACCTTGCTGAACGGGCGGAAAGGGTGTAAAATAGGAGAAAATTATATATTGCATTCGAATTTTGTGGAAAGGCAGGTGAAAATGCGCCCTCTAGGGATTCCGAAAGAATCCTGGGATGCGCCGGAGCATCGTTTCCGGTATCCCAAATATGACTGACGAATATTTTCACGAGGAAGCGCAGCGAATCATGAAAAGACAACATCAGCTCATTGCCCCTGTCAGCGGCAAGGTCATCGCCCTGGGACAGGTGCCCGATCCCATCTTCTCGGAAAAACTCACCGGAGACGGGCTCGCCATTCTGGCGGAAAGCACCAAAGTCGTGGCTCCCTGCGATGGGGAGATCACCCTGTTTTTTGACACGAAACATGCTTTTGCCATCACGACAGAGGAGGGTGTACAGATCCTCGTACATGTGGGGCTTGACACAATCCTCATGGAGGGGGAAGGAATCAAGGCTCTTTGCAAGCGCGGCGACTACGTGAAAGCCGGTACGCCGATTCTGGAGCTTGATCTGGAATTTATGAAACGGCGCCGTATCAACCTCATCTCCCCGGTGCTCATCGTAAACTACGACAAAGTAGTTGAGCTTCGTCCCCACAAAAGCGGTGATGCAGTGGAAGCGGGAGAGGATTGCGTATTGGAGTACGCGGTATAGGCAGAAAAGAAGCATACAAAATGCAGAAAAACGCATGGGAAAGTTGTTCCCATGCGTTTTTGGCATGTTCTCAAAACTGCAGCCTGGCATTGACCTCTTTTTGCAGTTTGTTCAGGGCATTGTTGAAGGGAATCGTGCCGTTGATGACTTTCGTCAATTCTGTGTCCGCATAGAGCATGGCTCCATGATATCCCTTGAATTTGGGTGGCATCGCCGCGCCGTCCATGACCTCGCTGATGGCATTGATATCCATATTTCCCCCGCCTTCCGTCACCTGATGGAAAATATCCTGCCCTTTGGCGGAGAGGAGTATGTCCCTTCGCACGGGGAGTCCTTGGGATTTCTGCAGGACAAGGGTCTGGATCTCCGAATCATAGCAGAGCTTTTTCATGAAATCCCAGGCAATACTCGGCATTCTCGTCCTGGCGCTCATTCCCACCAACAGGCTGTCAAGTTCCGAGGTATTGCTGCCCGACGGTCCTGCGGGAAGCTTGATGCAGTCCCACTCGAAATTCATGTATTTCTTGATGCTCCAAGGATAGGGTTTATAGGTGCGGTATTCTGCAAAGGAAAAAGGCCGGAATGCCACCCTTCCCATATCGAAGTCCTTGGCGGTGATTTCCCTGCCCCTCTGGACACCACGAAGTTCCATCATGAATCTCACCGCTTCTTCCATGCGATTGTCGGCAAAATAGGAAATCCTCCCGTCCTCCCGAAAGAGATTGATGCCATTGGTCACAGCCGCCTGTTTCCATGTATAGTCATAGCAGCCGAACTGATCCAGCACCCCGTCCCCATCCATATCCTTCGTCACCCGGCGGCATATATCGAGGAAATCCTGCCATGTCCAGTCATTTCCGGGCATGGGAATCCCCTCCCTCGCCAAGAGACTCTTGTTGACAAACATGAGTGTCGGCACGCTCTCGCAGGGCAGGGCATAGGATTTCCCCTCATACTTCCCGTAGTCCAGAGCGGTTCCATAGTAGTGTTCCGGCTGAAAGTCCCCATCCTCCGCAATGAAATCGGAAAGGTCCATAAGCGCCCCCATGGAAGCATAGAGATTGAAATCATCGGAAAGCACAAAGAAAACATCCGGCTCCCTTCCGCCCATTACCTGCTCCGCCAGCCATTCCGCATAGTCCTCCTTCTTGATGCCGCTGACGTACTCCACATGAATCTGGGGATGATCTTTTTTGAATGCCTCCACCGCAGCATCCATGACGGCATAGCTGTTCCCCTGGGGAACCTCCCAATTGCTTCCCGCGAAAATGCCAATCCGAAGGACCCGTTCCTGTCCCTGCAAATAGTAAAAAGTCGCCGCCATCAAAAGCAAAACGATCCCAAAGGCCGCAATGAAAATACGTCCCTGCTCCTTTCCTTTTGTCTTCATTGCGCGTCCTCCAGAGCCGTTGCCGCCAGACCTGTCTGAACCGCCCAGATGGCCATCTGGGTACGGTCACGCAAATTGAGTTTGGAAAGTGCCGTGCTCAGATTGTTGCGCACCGTCCCCTCTGAAAAGCGAAGCCTTTCTGCAATCTCCTTATTGGAAAGCCCCTGCCCCACCAAACGGGCAATGTTCCGCTCCGTCCGGCTGAGCTCGCCTGCTCCCGTATCATCCGCCTCCACCGCCAAATTGGACTGCGCCATCTGGTTGAAGAGCTTCACCACCTTCGTGACGACACCGGGATTGAGCATGGAGCCGCCGGAAACCACGGTCCGGATTGCCGACGAAAGCTCCTGCATGGAGCCGCCTTTCAAAAGGTATCCGCTGGCGCCGTATTTCAGGGCATTGTAAACATACTCATCATCGTCAAAGGTCGTGAGAATGATGATCTTCACCTTTGGATACTTCTCTTTCACCGCCTTGGTGCAAAGCACACCGTCAAGCTCCGGCATGCGCACGTCCATGAGCACTACATCCGGCACACTGTCCGTCAAAAGCTCCAGAAGCTGCCGACCGTTCTCTGCAAGTCCGATGACCTCCATATCGGGATTCATGTCCAAAACCACTTTCAGGCTTTCCCGTATGAGTTCCTGATCATCGGCAATCATGAGTTTTATCATACGATTTCCTCCTGATTCATGGGAATTTCCGCCTCCACAATAAAGCCTGCATCATTCCAGAAATGCAAGCTGCCGTGAAGAAGCTCCAGGCGTTCCCGCATGTGCCTCAGGCCAAATCCCTGTTTCACATCCTCGCAGCCTGTGCCGTCATCGGCAATGATAATGCGAAGTTTTCCCTCGCTGCTGCCAATGGTGAGATTCACGTTTTTCGCCCTTCCGTGGCGGTTGGCATTCGTGATGCCCTCCTGAACCACCCGATAGATGACCTCTTCCTGATCCTCCCGCAAAGAATCCGGCCAGCCGACTACCGTAAAATGGATCTTCATGCCGGAAGAGGCAGCAAATTCCTCCGTCATACGGGTAAGCGCCTCACGAAAAGGCAGTCGTTCCAAATCCGCTGGGCGGAGCTTCTTCACGGAACGCCGCACATCCGTCATGCCCCGCTGGGCTGTCTCACGGATTTTCGCCAACTGCTTCTTCGTGAAATCCGGAGCCGCGTCGATCGTGACCATGCAGGCATCCAGACCCGCCACAATGCCTGTGAGGGCATGTCCCAGGGTATCGTGGATTTCCCGCGCCAAACGGTTGCGCTCCCTGGTTTCCGCCATGCGCTCTGCTTCAATAGCATACACCCTGAGGCGTTCATTGGCCTCTCCAAGCTGTTCATTCAGGAGTCGGATGCGTTCCTTTTCCTCGTGCTTTCCCTTTACCAGAAGCACCATGTATATCACGAAAAGTGCGATGTTGACCGACACAAAGACGTTCCTCGTCGCCAGCAGCGCCGCTTGGGACACGGAATCGTAATAGGAAATATACGCCTCAAAGGGAACCACCTTCATCTGAAAAACGGCCAGATTGTAATTCGAGATAAAATAGAGTCCCAGCATGGCAGCTACCAGCAGATATTCCTGATGCTTTCCTCCGTAACGATGCATGAGATCCGCCACCACCAGGAGCACCACCCCGTCATAGGAAAGATTGATGCTGCGCATGAGCAGCACGCAGGCTCCCACCTCTGCGAGAAAAACCAGCAGCCGCCACTGTGCCCTGATATGCTCGGAGTGACGATAAATCCACCCAAGCGCCAGCATCATCGCCAGGGCAAACAGGGTCACGAGAAAGCTCTCCATGGCCGGAAGCGGAAGAGCCGGGATCTGCTCCAAAAAGGATCTTGCGCTCATGGACTGGTTGATTTTCGTCTGGGTAATGCACATAAATCCCGAAAGCAGCAGAACGACAAGACTGTTATATCCCCATAGGAGATTGTGCATCGCCATTCATTCCCACCTCCCGATATCATCCGGCGAAAGATTTTCCCGTGTCAAAAGATACGTGACCAGTTCGATATGCTGCTCGTTCACGGCTTCTCCTTTTAATATGTGATAGGCATGCTCTGCCGCAATGCGGCCGATTTGGCGCGGTGACTGCTCCGCCGTGGCTGTCATATGCCCTGCGGCAATCATTTCCTTCGTCTCCGGTACGCCGTCTACCCCATAGACCAGCACCTTATCCAGCCGACCCGCATTCTGCAAAGCAGCAAGTGCTCCCATGGCCGCAGGATCATTGAGAGCCATGACGATATCAATGTCAGGATGCCTCTTCAGCATCTCCTCCATGGCAGGCATGGCCAGTTCCAACTGCCCCCAGCATTCCGCTTCATCCACTACGGAGAACTCCGGATGCATTTTGATCGCATCGCAAAATCCCTGGATGCGGTCAACAGCAGAGCGAGCCTCCGTATGCTTCAGAAGCGCGATCTTCCCTCCCGCCGAATGGGAAATCAGGTGCTCCGCGCATTGCATGCCCGCCCGGTAATTATCGGACACCACCGTACACGCCACCAGTTTATCATCCTGCACACTGGTATCAATGGCAATCACCGGCACATTCGCTTCGTAAGCCGCCAGCAGCGCCGGTTCCATTTCCTGCCAGTCCACAGGGTTGATGAAGATGAGGTCCACTCCCCCCGCAATGAGTTCCTTCACCTCCGAGATCTGGCGTTCCACAGAAAGAGCAGGATTCCTGGAAATCAACACATCGCCATGATTCTCCACCACTGCGCGAATCTCTTCGTCAATGATCTCGTAAAAAGGATTGTTGAGGGTCATATAGACGGCACCGAGCTTGCGTCGATGCTCATTCTGCCGCGCCGAATGATCCGCCTCCACCAGCCGCAGGAGCCCTTCTGCCAGAATACCGGCCATCATCACTGCAACAAGCATCCAAAAGATTCTTTTTTGTTTTTTCATAGGCATGCCTTCTCAAAAAAAAATGTTGAAATGAAAAGAAAAACGTAGTATAATAGCTCTTGTTTGAAACACGGGGACGTAGCTCAGCTGGGAGAGCACCAGGTTCGCAATCTGGGGGTCGAGGGTTCAATCCCCTTCGTCTCCACCATCTTAACCCACAAAACTCGGGAACGCAAGTCCTAGGTTTGACATATAAGGACATTTGGCCTAGGGCGTGTTGATTAATTCACTCACCCCATCTTCACGGTTCTTGACTGTCCCTGCGTCGTTGACAAATCCTCGACATAGCGCTACTATGCCTCCGGTTTGTCGCCTAGCAATGGACAGCCAATCCCCGCAAATCTGGGGCAACCTCATTTAATCAACACGCCCGAAAGGACGGGCATTTTTTTGCCACGGAAGTTTTTCTGTTGTGTTTTATTCTAGTTGCTAAGGAGAATTGTCTTGGATATTTTTCATGGGTTGAACCCCGCGCAAAAAACCGCTGTGGAGCATATCGATGGCCCACTTTTGATTATGGCCGGAGCCGGATCCGGCAAGACGAAGGTTCTGACCTGCAGAATCGCCAACTTGCTGGCACATGGGGTATCTCCCTACAGCATCCTTGCCATTACCTTTACCAATAAAGCTGCCGCAGAAATGAGGGAACGTGTGGATCATATGATTGGCCAGGGGGCGAGAAATGTCTGGCTCAGCACGTTTCATTCCTTCTGCGCCCGGTTCCTGCGGCGTGAAATCGAAGCTACCGGCCTTTACAAGAGCAATTTCGTCATTTATGATACCAGCGATACGCAGAATCTCATCAAGGCTTGCCTCAAGGAGATGAATCTTGATGACAAGCAGTATTCGCCGAACAGTGTCTTGTCCGCCATTTCCAATGCCAAGAACGCATTGATTGGCCCAAAAGCTTACGAGATGACGGCTGAAAGATTCTATGAGCAGAAGATTGCGGAGATCTATCGACTCTATACAAAAAAATTGCGGGAAAACAACGCTTTGGATTTCGATGACCTGCTCATGATTTCGGTTGTTCTTTTGGAGGAACATGAGGAAATACGGGCAAGATACCAAAACAGGTTCCGCTATATCCTGGTGGACGAATATCAGGATACGAATGGCGCACAGTACAAGCTCACGAAACTTCTGGCCGAAGGCCACCGCAATCTCTGCGTTGTGGGCGATGCCGACCAGTCCATCTATGGATGGCGCGGTGCAGATATCCGAAATATCCTGGATTTTGAGAAGGATTATCCGGAGGCGAAGGTCATCAAGCTGGAGCAGAATTACCGATCCACAAGAATCATCCTGTCGGCAGCCAACGAAGTGATTGGATGCAACCGGAATCGCAGGAAGAAGGAGCTTTGGACGGAAAATCCAATGGGGGATGGCATCACCAGGTATGAGGCGATGGACGAGCGGGACGAGGCGCGCTTTATCGCAAATACCATTGCGGAGCAGAAAGCATCGGGTCATGCATCCTATGGGGATATGGCAATCCTCTACCGGACGAATGTGCAGTCCCGCGTCCTGGAGGAAGGTCTCATGCAGGCAGGGATTCCCTATACCATGGTTGGAGGGCTGAAGTTTTACGATCGCAAGGAAATCAAGGATATCCTCGCGTATCTGCGGGTAATTTATAATCCTTTGGATTCTGTGAGCCTCCTGCGGATCATCAATGTGCCTAAGCGGGGACTCGGAGCGACTTCCATCAACAAATTAACGGAATATGCTGCGGAGAACGGTCTGACCTTCTTCGATATCATCTCCAATTCTGAGATTCTTGAGAGTGTGCCGGGGCTTTCCGCCCGTGCAAAAAATTCCCTGGAGAAATTCTCCGTTCTCATTTTTGAACTTCTGGGCTTGCAGGCGAAACTCAGCCTGGAGGAGTTCGTGGATCATGTGATGAAGGATTCGGGTTATCTGGCGGAACTCGAAGGGGAGAAGCAGAAGCCGGAAGTGCAGTCCCGTCTGGACAACCTCAAGGAATTCATTGGTGTGGTCAAGGAATTTCAGAGTTCGGAGGAGAGTACGACCCTGGAAGATTTTCTTTCCCAGGTTTCTCTCGTATCGGATATCGACCATGCGGATCTGGAGGAGGATCGGGTGACACTGATGACCTTTCACTCCGCAAAGGGGCTTGAATTTCCCATAGTATTCATGGCAGGCATGGAGGAGGGGATTTTCCCCCATGTCCGCACGCTCATGGAGGAGAAGGAAATCGAGGAAGAGCGGCGCACCTGCTATGTAGGCATTACCCGTGCCCAGAAAAAGCTCTATATGACATATGCGAGAATGCGCACGATTTTTGGCAGGATGAACATGAATCCTATTTCCCGTTTCATGGAGGAGATTCCGGAAAAATGCTTTGACGATACGGGGACGCGGGAGGGAGTCCGTTTCAAAGGGACGCCGAAATCCGCTTTTGAGGTCATGCAGGAGATGCAGAACCGAAGAAATGCTCCGCAGGCAAAGACCGCTCCGCAAAGGCGGAACTTCTCGGAGGCGAAGGCAACTGGTGCCGGCGGTTCCGGCGTTATTCGTCCGGATGTCAGCATTCAGTGGTCCGTGGGCGATAAGGCGCAGCATGGGAAGTTCGGCATCGGAACCGTGATTTCCGTCAAGGGGAGTGGCGAGGAAACGGAGCTGAAAATTGCATTCCCGGGACAGGGTATAAAAGGATTTACACAGAAATATGCGCCAATTGCCAAAGTACGAGGAAAATAAAAATGTCAGATATCAAGGAAATAAAAAAGGAGCTGCAGTCCCTCCGCAAAGAGATAAAGCATCACAATCGCCGTTATTATGATGAGGATAATCCGGAAATATCGGATTATGCGTACGATCAGCTCATGCTTCGCCTCAAGGCAATCGAAAGGGAGTATCCGGAGCTCATTACCAAAACCTCTCCCACACAGATGGTGGGAGGGCATGCGAAGCGGGAGGCAGGCGTTCTGGTGAAGCATGATGTGCCCATGCTCTCCCTGCAGGATGTATTTTCCAAGGGAGAAGTGGTGGATTTTGTAACATCTTTGCAGAAGGAATTTGAGGCGCCTGAATTCGTGGTGGAAGAAAAGATCGACGGCCTTTCCCTGGCACTTCGCTACAAAAACGGAGAACTCATCCGCGCTGTCACACGAGGGGACGGAGTTCTTCAGGGCGAGGACGTTACGGAGAATGCCAGGGCCATTGAGGATGTGAAGCTTTCCCTGAAAGATAAGCTGCCGTATTTCGAAGTGCGCGGGGAAGTCTACATGGAGACAAAGGCTTTTGAGGCAGCCAATGAGCGCCAGGAGACCTTAGGCCTCAAGCCTTTCGCCAATCCCCGCAACTGTGCGGCCGGCACGCTCCGTCAGCTCGACAGCCGCATTACAAAAGAGCGCAGGCTCTCCATGTTCGTGTTCAACCTGCAGAAGGCAGAGGGAAGAGAATTCGCGACCCATACAGAGGCATACGAATTCATGAAAGCCCAGGGCATCAAGGTGATTCACGGATATAGGTTATGCCGCACGGCAGAAGAGGTCTGGGATGCCATTCAGGAAATCGGCGAGTCAAGGGGCGAACTGCCCTATGATATTGACGGGGCAGTGGTGAAGCTCAACAACTTTGCCGACAGGGAGAAATTAGGGGCAACGTCCAAGGTGCCCCGATGGGCTCTTGCCTATAAATACCCTCCGGAAGAAAAGGAGACCGTGCTTCGCGGAATTGAACTTTCTGTTGGAAGAACGGGGCGCATCACACCCACAGCTGTATTTGATTCTGTCAGGCTCTGCGGGACCAAGGTGGAACGGGCTACGCTCCACAATCAGGATTTCATTGATGAACTGGATGCAAGAATCGGGGACACCATTCGCGTATACAAGTCCGGAGAGATCATTCCTAAGGTCAAGTCCGTGGTGAAGGAAAAGCGGCCGGAGGGAGCCGTTCCGTTCCGGATTGGCAGTACATGCCCGGTTTGCGGACACCCGGCCGTTCGGGAGGAGAATACTGCGGATATCAAATGCAGGAATCCCAATTGTCCCGCACAGATGGAAAATCATATATTGAATTTCGTGAGTCGGGGCGCCATGGATATCAAAGGCTTTGGAGCGGCCTATATAAAGGAGCTTATCGCCCGGGGCTATATCGGGAATGTTGCGGACATCTATCGGCTGAAGGAGCACAGGGACGAACTGGTTTCTGCCGGAATCATCGGCAAGGAAAAGAACACGGACAAACTCTTGCAGGCAATCGAAGAAAGCAAAACAAACGAGCCGCAGCAGCTTTTGACGGGGCTTGGCATCTCCGGTATCGGCAGGGCGGCGGCTCGCGATCTCATGCAGCATTTCGGTTCTCTGGGGAAACTGCAGGCAGCAAAAGAAGAAGAACTGCTGAAGGTTCCCGACATGGGAGAAATCAGTGTTCGCAATATCCTGGCATATTTTTCGGATGAGGAGAACAGGAAACTGCTCCTTTCCCTGAAGGAGCTGGGGGTCAATATGGAAGCCCATGCAGCGCAGGCTGCTTTCGAAGGACTCTCCGGCAAGACCTTCGTCATCACGGGAACCCTGCCCCATATGGAGCGGAAGGACGCCGTAAGCCTCATAGAACGCCATGGCGGCAAAGTCACGGGAAGCGTTTCAAAAAAGACGGATTATCTCGTGGCAGGAGAATCTGCGGGCAGCAAATTGTCCAAGGCGCAGGCATTGGGAAAGACGATTCTCTCCGAGGAGGAATTGCGGAAGCTGTGCGGCGAATGAATGCGTCGGGATGAAACAAGCTTGTCGAAACGTAAATATGTAGTTTTCCCTTGGCAAAACATGAAGAAATGCGTTATAATGGGAAAGCTTAAGAAGATGAAGATAGAGCTATCAGAAGTAGCTTTGCTGGAGGTAGATGCATTTTGAAGTATATGACTGGTAATGAACTGCGGGAGGCATACTTGCAGTTTTTTGCGGAGAAGAAGGGGCATCTTCGTATGCCGAGCTTTTCCCTCATTCCCGAGAACGATCCCACACTCCTCTTGATCGGAGCTGGCATGGCTCCCTTGAAGCCCTTTTTCACGGGCAAGATGAAGCCGCCTCGTACGCGTGTTACCACCTGTCAGCGTTGTGTGCGCACAGGTGATATCGAGAACGTCGGACGCACGGCACGCCATCAGACATATTTCGAGATGCTGGGAAATTTCTCCTTTGGTGACTACTTCAAATCCGAGGCGATTCCCTGGGCATGGGAGTTCCTCACGGAAGTGGTGGGGCTGCCAAAGGATAAGCTTTGGGTCAGTGTTTATCCCAAGGATGATGAGGCTGTGGAGATTTGGCTTCAGCAGCCGGGATTCCCGAAGGATCACATTGTGAAGATGGAGGACAATTTCTGGGAGATTGGCCCGGGTCCTTGCGGTCCCGATTCAGAAATCTATATTGATCTCGGGGAGGAGCGTGGCTGCGGTTCTCCGGATTGTCGTGTCGGCTGTGACTGTGATCGTTTCCTTGAGATCTGGAATCTCGTGTTTACCCAGTTTGACAAGCAGGAGGATGGGGAATACAAGCCCCTCGCCCATAAGAATATTGATACGGGCTGCGGTTTGGAACGTCTTGCCTCTGTCGTGCAAAACAAGCGGACGAATTTTGAGACGGATTTGCTGTACCCCATCATTGAGTACGCTTCCGGCATTTCCGGAGTGAAGTACGGAGAAGATGCGGAGAAGGACGTTTCTCTCAAGGTC